>DATBIR010000287.1:0-26116 GCA_036556825.1 Beijerinckiaceae bacterium | reverse complement strand
GGAGGCCGGAGCCGTCGTCGGTGTCGCCGATATACATGCCCGGCCGCTTGCGCACGGCGTCGAGGCCTTTCAGGACCTTGATCGACTCCGCGCCATAGGAATCGGGCTGCAGGTTACGGGCGGGCTCGGCCATGTGGGGGTCCTTGAACGCGCCTCGGGGCGGCGCGAAAACACAATGATTCGTCAGATCAATTATTTAGTGGGTCCGGCTTGAAATTTCACCCCCGCGCGCGCACGCGCGCGCGGGAAAATGCAAGGTTTTTTGCCCCTGTCTAACGCCCGCGAGGGACCGGCGCCGGGGCATCGGCGGAGAGCGCCAAGGAGCCGAAAAAAGAACCGATTTCTTGCCTGCGGAGCGAGGGCCGCGGTTTGCTCTGGCGGCCTCGGCCCATCCCCCGAGCAGCAGCGGCAATCCTCAAGAGGGCCTGAGACCGGCCGCCTCCAGGCGGTCCGAGCGGGGCAGAAGGATGACCCGCGTGCCGGCAAGCCGGTCATGGAGGCTCGGCCGGCCGCTTGACGCCGTGAGGCCGACCTGCACGCAGAGGGCGAGATTCAAGAAGAAGGCCGCCGAATTGGCCGTCCCGGGCGTCGAGCCGTCCGTGAAGCCGCTTGCAGGCAAGATCCACACGAGGAGCCAGGGGCTACTCAGGACGAGGTTGCGGAGCAGGGCCGGACGCCATCCGGGCGCCCCGCCATCCGGGCCGACGACGCGCAGGCGCAACAGCTCTTTTCCGAGCGTTTCGCCCCGAATCGCCTGGCAGAAGACGAGATAGGCGAAGAATCCGATCTCCAGCAGCACGGCAAGGTCGAAGACCTGTCGTGGCCGGCGTTGCTCATCGACCGGGTACGACGCGAGCGTCACGACATTGCCCGCTGCATCGGTCTCGTTGAGCCGGATCTCATCCCGGAAGCGAACGCCGAAATAGGATATCGAGCAGAGCTGGGCCGTATTGGGGAAAGGGTCTCGCACCTGGACATCTGTCGGGATGACCGACAACGGCTCGCAACGAACGAATCGAGGGAACGCGTTCGACAGCCCGAACACGTTGGGTGCGAGATAGACCAAGGCCACGGCGAACAAGCTCGAGACAAAGGCCCAAACGATCGCATCGATCAGCTGGGCAGCGAGGCGCCTCCCAAAACCGCCGATCGGGCCGTCACACGCCACCGTTCCGGACACAGCGCGCTCCCGCGTTCCCTCGCCGAGTGTAAGTCGAGCCTGTCCCCGCGCGGCGTGCGTGGGGACACCTGTCCAGCGCAATCAACTGAGACGGGACGGGAGCGGTCAGCCGGCGCCGCCCAAAAACTCGCCGATGGCCTTCACGAACAGGGCGCCGTAGCCCTTGAGCTTGCGCTCGCCGACGCCGTGGATCAGGCGCAGGGCGGCGAGGTCGACCGGGCGCAGGCTCGCCATCTCGATCAGGGTGCGGTCGGGGAAGATCATGTAGGCGGCGACGCCCTCGTCGCGGGCGATGGCGCCGCGCAGGGCGCGCAGGTGGTGAAACAGCTCCTGGCCCCTGGCATCGAGATCGCCGAAAGCGCCCGCGGCCGGCTCGGGCCGCTTTTCGCGCGGGCGTCGGTCCGTCTCCGGACGCAGCGCGACGGTCTCGCGGCCGAACAGGATCGCCTCGCCCTTGCCGGTCAGGCGCAGGCCCGGATACTCGCCGCCGGTCTCCTCGATGGCTCCCGCCGCAAACAGCTGGCGGATCAGCGACCGCCACACCCGCTGCGAGCGGTCGCGGCCGACGCCGAACGTCTTGATGATGTGATGACCATTGCGGCGGATGGCGTCCGTCTCGCGGCCGCCGAGCACGTCGGCAATGTAGCCGGCTCCGAAGCGCTGCCCGGTACGCGCGATGGCCGAGAGCGCCTTCTGGGCGTCGACCGTGGCGTCATAGGTGGCGACCTTGCCGGCGCACACGTCGCAATGGCCGCAAGGACCGCTGGCCTCGCCGAAATAGGCGAGCAGCGCCTGCCGGCGGCAGGAGGGCGCCTCGCACAGGCCGATCATCGCATCGAGCTTCTTCTGCTCGATGCGGCGGCGCTCGTCGGAGATGTCCTTTT
Organism: Beijerinckiaceae bacterium; assembly: GCA_036556825.1. Lineage (GTDB taxonomy): Bacteria > Pseudomonadota > Alphaproteobacteria > Rhizobiales > Beijerinckiaceae > JAJKJG01. The sequence goes on along the minus strand of DATBIR010000287.1, from coordinate 24,052 downwards.
CGGCGATCTGGCGACGGCGCAGGGCCATGTCGTCGAGCCCGTAAAGGGTGAGCGTGTCGGCGGGCAGGCCATCGCGCCCGGCGCGGCCGATCTCCTGGTAATAGCCCTCGACATTGGCCGGCATGTCGGCGTGGCAGACGAAGCGGACGTCGGGCTTGTTGATGCCCATGCCGAAGGCGACGGTCGCCACCATCACGACCCCGTCCTCCTGCAGGAAGACGTCCTGATGGCGCGTGCGCAGACGCTGATCGAGGCCGGCATGATACGGCAGCGCGCGGAAGCCGTGCTCTTTGAAATAGGCGGCGAGGGTCTCGGTGCGCTTGCGCGAAGAGCAGTAAACGATGCCGCTCTCGTCCTTGTAGCCCGCAAGAAAATTGCTGAGCTGCCGCTTCGGCTGGTCCTTGGCGGCGAAGCGCAGGCTGATATTTGGCCGGTCGAAACTGTGCAGGAAGACGCGCGGCGGCTTCGGAAACAACCGCTCGATGACATCCGCCCGCGTCGCCGCATCGGCGGTCGCCGTAAGGGCGAGGGTCTGCACGTCGCCGAGGGCCGCGCGCACACGCGCGATCTCGCGGTATTCGGGCCGGAAATCGTGCCCCCACTGCGAGACGCAATGCGCCTCGTCGATGGCGAGGCGGCGGGCGCCGAGTTCCCTGAGGCGCGCGGTGAGCCCGTCCGTCATCAGGCGCTCGGGCGAGACGAACAACAGCCGCAGGTCGCCGCTGCGCAGCAGGCGCCAGGCCTCGAGCGCCTCCTCCTCGGTCGCCATCGAGTTGAGGGTGGCGGCTGGCACGCCGAACGCCGTCATCTGGCGCACCTGGTCACGCATCAGGGCGATCAGCGGCGACACTACGACGGTGAGCGTCTCGTCGATCAGCGCCGGCAACTGGTAGCACATCGACTTGCCGCTGCCCGTCGGCATGACCGCGAGCACGTCCTCGCCGGCGAGAACCGCAGCGATGATCTCGGCCTGACCGGGGCGGAAATCGTCGTAACCGAAGACGGATTTGAGCGCCGCCCGCGCGCGGTGAAGGCGATCGCTCACGACAGCGGCGCTCCGATGGCCAGGGGCATCATCGCAATGGCCCCAGGGCCGCAAGACCGTGGAGAGCCGCGCCGAGCGCAAACACGAAGGTGATGGCGATCGAAGCGGGATGACGCCGGGGAAAGAGCAGCGGCTGAAGGCATGTGCGCAAAGCCCAAAATCCCGCCCCCGCGGCGGACAGCAAGACGGATGCTTCTTGAGCGCGGCTCGCTGCGATCAGCACCACGCCATAGACAAGAAACACGAAGATCAGCACGAGATTGAGCGTCTGCGTGATGGCGGCGTTGATGGCGCCCGAAGGCGCCAGCCGCCGCGGCCAGTCGAAGAGTCGCCAGAACGCCGCGTGAAAACCGGCGAAGGCGCGATCGAACACGCCGGCAAGGATCCAGAGCGTTTGCTGCAAAGTGGAGGCCATCTTGGCTGCCGTCACCTCTTTACGGCCCGCCCGGCGCGGTTCGCTCGACGTTGCCCGACCGCACGTGCAGCAGGTCGGCACGCCCGTCGAGCTCGGCGAAAAGGGCCGGATCCGCGCCGGTCATCCACACCTGCCCGCCGCCGCTTGCGAGCGCGTCGAACAGGGCGCCGCGGCGGCGCGGATCGAGATGCGCCGCGATCTCGTCGAGCAGCACGAGCGGCTCGATGCCGCTCATGGCGGCGACCAGACGCGCATGCGCCAGCACGAGCCCGACGAGCAAAGCCTTCTGCTCGCCGGTCGAGCAGCTCTCGGCCGGCATGTCCTTCGGGCCATGCCGGACGAGCAGGTCGGAGGCTTGCGGGCCGACGAGGGTGCGCCCGGCGGCGCGGTCGCGGCGACGCCCGTCGCGCAGCATGGCGCGGAAGCGGTCCTCCGCGTCGACGGCCGGCAGGGTGGCGACGAGTTCGTCGATCTCGCCTTGCAGGTCGAGCGTGGCGAATGGGAACGGAGAGGCGTCGTCGCGGCTCGCCAGGATCAGCCCGGCGAGGCGCTCGACGGTCTCGCGCCGCGCGGCCGCCACCGCGATGCCGATCTCCGCCACCTCCCGCTCGAGCGCATCAAGCCAGAGCGCGTCGTCGGGACTGTCCTCGAGCACGCGGTTGCGCGAGCGCAGCGCCCGCTCCAGAGCGTTGACGCGGCTGCCATGCTCGGCGTCGACGGCAAGCACGAAACGGTCGAGGAAGCGCCGCCGCTCGCCCGCCGAGCCGCGGAACAGGGCGTCAAGGTCCGGGGTCAGCCAGATCACCCGCACGTGCTCGGCGAAGGCCGCCGGCGAGCCGACGCCGATGCCGTCGACGCGGCACAACCGGCTGGCGCGCGCGTCCGGGGCCGGGCGCTCGAGGCCGACCCCGAGGCGGTGCTCGCCATAGGCCGTCTCGACCGTGGCCGAAACCGCGAAAGCGCCGGCCCCGGGGCGGCGCGCCATGTCAGCGAGATCGGCCCGGCGCAAACCGCGCCCAGGCGCGAACAGCGACAAAGCCTCGATCAGGTTGGTCTTGCCGACGCCGTTCTCGCCGACCAGCCCGACGAGCCGACTCGTCAGCGTCAGGTCGAGGGCCGCGTAGCTGCGGAAATCCTCGAGGATCAGACGCGTGACGCGCACACCCTCTCCGGGACGGGAGAGGGTCGGATGCGAGGCATCCGGGGTGAGGGCTGGACGCTGACGGACGTGGTACAACAAAATCTCGAGGCGTAGGGTTGACGAGGAAGCAGCGAGAGCTGCTGCGCGCGATGTGGCGACGTCCTGCACTCACCCCGGCCGGCTGCCGCCGGCCCGACCCACTCCCATTCGGGAGAGGGTTCTAAACCCGCATGGGCATGAGCACGTAAAGGGCCGAGGCGCCCTCGCGGTCCTGGATCAGGGTCGGCGAGCCCGGGTCGGCAAGCCTGAACAGGGCTGTGTCGCCGTCAAGCTGACCGGTGATGTCGAGCAGGTAACGAGCGTTGAAGCCAATATCGAGCGCCGTCGCTTCGTATTCAACCTCGAGCTCCTCGGTGGCGCTGCCGGAATCGGGATTGTTGACCGACAGCGTCAGGCGCCCGTCGTTGAGCGCCAGCTTCACGGCGCGGCCGCGCTCGGACGAAATCGTCGAGACGCGGTCGACTGCCTTCGCGAAGTCGTCGCGCTCGACCGTCAGGCGCTTGTCGTTGCCGCTCGGGATGACGCGCTGGTAGTCCGGGAACGTGCCGTCGATCAGCTTCGAGGTGAGCACGACGCCATTGAAGGTCAGGCGGATCTTGCTGCCCGACAGCTCGACCGCGACTTGGGCATCCGCGTCTTCGACCAGCTTCTGGATCTCGGCCACGGCTTTGCGCGGCACGATGATGCCAGGCATGCCCTCGGCGCCCTGCGGGGCCGGCATCTCGACGCGGGCGAGACGGTGGCCGTCGGTGGCGACGGCGCGCAGCATCGTCGTCCCGTCAACGGCAATGGTATGGAAATAGATGCCGTTCAGATAATAGCGCGTCTCCTCCGTCGAGATCGCAAACTGCGTCTTGTCGATGAGGCGCTTGAGGTCGCTTGCCGGCAGCGTGAAACGATGCGCCAGCTCGCCGGCGGCAAGGTCCGGGAAGTCGCTCTCGGGAAGCGCCTGCAGCATGAAGCGCGAGCGGCCGGAGCGGATCTGCATCTGGGCCGCGTCGCGGGCCGTCTCGAGCGAGGCCTGGGCGCCTTCCGGCAGCTTGCGCACGATGTCGTAGATGACGTGGGCCGGAACCGTCGTGGCGCCGCCCTCGGCGACGTCGGCCGGTATCGTCTCGGTGACCTCGATATCGAGGTCGGTGGCCTTGAGCCTGAGCCCTTGCCCCTCGGCACGCAGCAGCACGTTCGCCAGAATCGGAATCGTGTTGCGCCGCTCGACGACGCGATGCACGTGGCCGAGCGACTTCAGCAGCGCCGCTCGCTCAACTGTTACTTTCATGGGCCGACCCGCCAAATGGACGCTTCAGGCCGGGCCTGCCTCGGGGGTGCGTTCCGCACGAGCGGGAGCCGGTTGCCGGCGGCCTGCGCCCAGCCAGGGCGCGGCGGCCATCAACCCGGATCCCGCTTCGCCGGGAAACGCCCGAGAGCAGACTCCGGAAAAAGCAGGGCGCGCAGATTGGCGAAGGCTTGCGCGGAACGCAAGCCTCGCCCTCGATCCTCGGCAATCGCGAGGGTCACTCCTGCAGGAAATTCACTCCTGCAGCATGCGCTTGAGAAGCTCGACCTCGTCGCTCAGCGAGGCGTCCTCGCCGAGCGCCTTTTCGATCTTGCGCACGGCGTGCAGGACCGTGGTGTGATCGCGCCCGCCGAAACGCCGGCCGATCTCCGGCAGGGAACGCAGGGTCAGCACCTTGGCCAGATACATGGCGATCTGGCGGGGGCGCACGACCGCGGCGGTCCGCCGCTCCGACAAGATGTCGGAGCGCGAAACGTTGTAGCGGCTGGCCACGAGTTTCTGGATGTCCTCAATCTTGACCCGCTTCGGCTCGCGGTTGCGCACGAGATCGCGGATGGCGATCTCCGCGGTCTCCGGGGTGACCGCCGAGCCGGTCAGGGTGGCATGGGCGAGAAGCCGGTTTACCGCACCTTCCAGATCGCGGCCGTTGGCCGTGATGGCGCGCGCCACATAGGAGACCACCGCCGGCGTGACATCGAAGCTCGGATGCGCGGCTTTGACGGCGGCGACGCGCCGCTCGAGGATCGACGCGCGCAGCGCTTCGTCGAGGACGCCGATCTCGACCACCAGGCCGCCGGCGAGCCGCGAGCGGACGCGCTCATCCAGACTCTCGAGATCGCTCGGCGGACGGTCGGCCGCAACGACGATCTGGCGGCCGCTGTCGATCAACGCATTCAAGGTGTGGCCGAACTCCTGCTGGATCGACTTGCCCTGGATGAATTGCACGTCGTCGATGATCAGAAGGTCGATGCCGCGCAGGCGCTCCTTGAAGGCCAGCGACGTCTGCGCCTTGAGGGAGGCGACGAAGCCATACATGAAGCGATCCGCGGTCAGATAGATGACGCGCCGGCCGTTGCGGCGCGCCTCATGACCGATGGCGTGGAGGAGATGGGTCTTGCCGAGGCCGACCCCGGCGTGAACGTAAAGCGGATTGTAAAGGGCCTGGCTGCCCTGATGCTGCGCCACCCGGTCTCCGGCGGCATGAGCCAGCGCGTTCGAGCGCCCGAGCACGAAGCTTTCGAAGGTCAGGCGCGGGTCGAGCGGTGCGCCCGTGACCTCACCGCCATCGCCGCGCTCGTCGCGAGCCGGCCGGTGCTCGCCCTGGTAAACGATCGGCGTCTCGACAGCTCCGGTCGGAACCAGCCGAGGTCCGTCGCCATTCGGCTTGGGCGCGCGCACCGGCTCGCGGGCCGGCGTGCCGCGGACGCCGATGTTGATGCGCTCGACGGCCGGCGCCTCGCTGCGATAAACCGACAGGACGCGGTCGACATAATGCGCTTCGATCCAGCTCTTGAGGAAGCGCGTCGGCACGCTGAGCCTGGCGCAGCCGTCGGCAACAGCATCCATCTCCAGACGTGCAAACCAGCTTGCGAAGACATCCTCCCCGAGCTCCGCGCGCAAACGCCGTTTGACCCGTGTCCACGTTTCAGCCGCGTCGTGTGGTCCTTCGTCGTTCACGTCCTTGTCTCCCATCTCGACGAGTCTGACGCGCCCCCTGTTGTCTTGTCCCCGATACATGTGTCCGTGACCCCCTTTGCCCAACACAGGCGTCGCCGCATCGGTCGACCCCACAATGCCCCAACACAATGACGTCACCAGCAAGTCGGGCTTCTCCAAGCACCTGACCAGGTGCCTTCACCTCGACTTGGCTAACGCCAACACAAACTTAATTTTTTGGAATTGCGTTTTGCGAGTAGTAACGCGGCGACGCTTACGTCGTTCCGCCATACAGCAACAGTGAGGATTTCAGCTGCTTTTGGGAGTGAGTAAGGAGAAACACCGCCGCACCGCTTTCCCGAAGTTTTTTACTAACTCGCAACGCACAGATTACTTCGAGGACCTCCTTCGAAGTGAGGCGACCCTACACGCGGGTGGTGACCCGCGCAACAGAAACGAATCAACCGCGCGACGCGCGGTTGGCCGGCGACTGCGGCACGGCTGCACGCGGACGCGCGACGTCTCAGACAAAACCCTGATTGGATTAAAGTTTTGTGACGGCTGTTGTGCACACGCAGCGCCGCGACGTTTCGACTCAAAAAAGTTCGTGGACCCGGCGTTGACGTGCAACGCGCGCCCCGATTCCGGGCATGCGGACATCTTTGTCCACTAAGCGACTGACTCCGAATACGTTTGTCTGCGCGATTGAAAATGCCACGCGCGGCCACCCGCAAAGCCGCAACGAGAGTCAAGAAAGGCGAGCAGCCATCCACGAGATTCACAAAGGTCACAGCCCCGACGCGACCAAACCGGCATCGTCCACACCCTGCGCTCAGGAAGCCAGACGTTTCGCGCGCACGGGCTCTCCGCAGCGCATCAGAAATGAAGGAGGCAACGAAGCGCCGTCGTCGTCGCTCGCGCGACGAGGCGATCGGGCAGGCAAACGTTAACGCGCTGCGCAGGAGCTTCGGACATGGAAGTGCCGACGAACAACAGCGCGCGTCATCCCGGGTGCGAGTGCGATCGCGGGACGAACGTTAACGCGCGTGTTGCGGTGGAAGCAGATTCACAAATGAGGAGTCCGCATGCGCGCCCGAGCTCGTGACCGGTCGCGCGCCGATGCGAACGACTCTCGATCGAACTTGCACCGTATGCAAAGCCCGCGCGTTATAACGAACGAAAGTCGGCGGCACGGCGCGTGCTGCACCGGTGCCGATGCGAAGCGACGCGTCAAGCTGATCCCGTCCACGCGGCTCGACCAGCACGCGCAAGTCCGATGCGCCCCATTCGGGACGACCGGCAATTCTCAACACGTGCACCGGGCCGAGGAGCCGCAAAGGAAAGCTCCGAGCCAGCCCCGGTCGAATGACCGTGATGTCTGAACGGCGCGGCGAGCCGGATCGGATTCACAAATGCAAGGTGCGATGCAGAACTGCTCGCCCCATCCGCTCGGGTGCCGTCCACCGTCAACCTGTCGGCCGAGTCGCGATCTATTTACGAATGAAAAACGTCGACACCGCCCGGCCGCCGTCGGCGATCGCCTGCGGCCGCGAGCGCGCCGCTAAAAACCCAAACGCGTCCGCGCGGACGGCAGGATCTACGAAAGATAAAGCCCGGCGCAAGGCCGGGCTTCATCGCCGTTCTTCGTGCCGACGCGGTTAGGCCGCCATGGCCTTCACGCGGGCGGCGAGCCGCGAGACTCGTCGCGACGCCATATTCTTATGCACGATGCCTTTCTGGGCCGCGCGCATGATCTCCGGCTCGGCGGCGCGCAAGGCCTCGTTGGCAGCGGCCTGATTGCCGGAGGCGATCGCCTCCTCCACCTTGCGCAGATAGGTCCGCATGCGGCTGCGCCGCGCCTTGTTGACTTCCGTGCGCTTGGCGATCTTGCGCGTCATCTTCTTGGCCGATTTGGTGTTGGCCATGGTTAACCTCGTCAAACGCCGATCGCGACGGAGCGCCTCGAAAAGTGCCCAGCCGAGCGGCGTCACAGTTGAAATGGATCGAGCCCGCCAGTCCGGGACCTACGGGCTCGTGGTGGCGGCTTATAGACGCGGGAAGCGCGAGCGTCAACATTTACCTGCCTTGCGGCCTTGCCGTTTGCGGGTGAGGCCGGGGTCGCACCCCAGGCGCGACCGGTGAGCACCAGCGCCGTCTTCCCTCACCCCGCCCCCCTCCCGGCGCGGGAGTGGGAGTTACGACAGAAACCCGCGCAAGCTTTGCAGATCGATGTTGCCGCCGCTCAGGACCACCCCGACCCGCTTGCCGGCACACGGATAGAGCCCTTCGAGCACAGAGGCCGCCGCCAGGCATCCGGTCGGCTCGACAACGATCTTCATGCGCTCCAGGAAAAAGCGCATCGCGGCGACCAGCGTCGGGTCCGGGACCGTGACGATGTCGCCGACCAGGGCGCGGATCACCGCGAAGGTATGTGCTCCGAGCGAGGTCGTCATGGCCCCGTCGGCGATGGTCTGCGGCACCGGAATGCGCACCACCTCGCCCTTGCGAAACGATTGCTGGCCGTCGTTGCCGGCCTCGGGCTCGACGCCGATGACGTCGCAGTCCGGCGACAGCGATTTTGCCGCCAGGGCGCAACCGGCCAGCAGGCCGCCGCCGCCGAGCGGCACCACGAGCACGTCGAGCGGGCCGACCTCCTCGATCAGCTCGAGCGCCGCCGTCCCCTGTCCGGCGATCACGTCGGGATGGTCGAAGGGCGGAATCAGCGCGAGCCCGCCCTGCGCGGCGCGCTCGCGGCCCATGGCTTCGCGGTCTTCCTTGAAGCGATCATAGAAAACCACCTCGCCGCCGTATCCGCGCGTCGCCGCGACCTTCATGGCCGGCGCATCATGCGGCATGATGACTGTGACCCTGACGCCCTGCAGCTGCCCCGCCAGCGCCATCGCCTGCGCGTGATTGCCGGACGAAAAGGTGATCACGCCGCGCCGGCGCTGCGCCTCGTCAAGGTTGGCGATGGCGTTGTAGGCGCCGCGAAACTTGAACGCGCCGACGCGCTGCAGATTCTCGCATTTGAAGAACAGGCTTGCGCCGGTCCTCGCATCGGCCGTGCGCGAGGTCAGCACCGGCGTGCGGTGGGCGATGCCCTTGATGCGCTGGGCGGCCGCACGCACGTCTGCGAAGGTCGGGACGCGCACGCCGTCCGGGGCGTCTTTGAGCTGGCTGGCAGAAGCCGTCATGACCCTCACCTGTCCGTAAATTTCGGGGCGCGCTTCTCGACGAAGGCGGCCATGCCTTCCTTCTGGTCGGCGGTGGCGAACATGGCATGAAATACGCGGCGCTCGAAACGGATGCCTTCGGCAAGGGTCGTCTCGTAGGCGCGGTTGACGCATTCCTTGACCATCATGACGGCCGGCAGCGACATCGCCGCGATGGCTTCCGCGGTCTTCAGCGCCTCGCCCAGGAGATCGGCGGCCGGCACGACGCGCGCGACGAGGCCGGAACGCTCCGCCTCGGCCGCGTCCATCAGGCGTCCGGTCAGGCACATCTCCATCGCCTTGGCCTTGCCGACGACGCGCGTGAGGCGCTGCGTGCCGCCCGACCCCGGCAGCACGCCGACCTTGATCTCGGGCTGGCCGAAACGGGCCGTGTCGGCGGCGATGATGATGTCGCACATCATGGCCAGCTCGCAGCCGCCGCCGAGCGCGAAGCCGGCAACGGCCGCAATCAGCGGCTTGCGGCGGTTGGCAACGCGGTCCCAGGTCGCGACGAAATCGTCGAGATAGGTCTGCGGATAGGAGAGACTCTGCATCTCCCTGATGTCGGCGCCGGCGGCGAAGGCCTTGTCCGAGCCGGTGATCACGATGCAGGCGACGGCCCGGTCGGCCTCGAACGCGTCGAGCGCCGCGTTCAGTTCATCGACCAGGGTCGCGTTCAGAGCGTTGAGCAGCTGCGGCCGGTTGAGCGTGACGAGCCCGACCTTGCCGCGCGTTTCGACGAGAATGGTTTCGAAAGCCATAATGCTCCTCACAAGGTGCAACGGCTCTTAACGGCTCGCGGCAGGGTTGGCGAGATGGAAGTCGGCGCGAGAGGCACCAGCCCGTTCACGGCTGCGGCCTCGAGATGATGCAGGACGTCGTCTTGCTGCGGCAGACGAGCGGATCACGACCATCTTCAGAGCGGCCAAAATCGCACAAACACGAGCAGGCAAAAGACGGCCAGGCCCACATACAACAGGACGTCCAAGACGTGGCGGAGACGAACGGCCCATCGGGGCTTTGCTCCGAAGAACGGATTCGACTCAACCACAGTGACAATCATGCCGGCCCCGAGGACGAAAAGGAGCGCTGCGGTGATCACAGCGACGGCGACGCTCCAGATGAGTGTCTCGGCCGTCAACGTCTCCTCACTTGGCATCGCGGGCAATAGAAGGTCGAGCGGCCCCCTTGCACGAGGCGTTTCACGGTGCCGCCGCAGCCGGACGTCATGCAAGCCTCGCCCTCGCGGTCGTAGACGCGGAAGGCATGCTGGAAGTAGCCGAGCGAACCGTCGGTCTGCGCATAGTCGCGCAAGGTCGAGCCGCCGGCCTCGACCGCTTCGGTGAGGACATTACGGATCGCCCCGGCGAGACGATCGGCTTTTTCACGCGGACGGCCGGTCGAGGTCGCGATGCTCCCGGCCGGGGCTTGCGGATCGAGCCCGGCGCGGAACAGCGCCTCGCAGACATATATATTGCCGAGCCCGGCGATCAGCCGCTGGTCCATCAGCGCAGCCTTGAGCGGCGCCTGCCGGCCGCGGAACAGCCGCGCGATCGCCTCGCCGGACAGCTCGTTGCCGAGCGGCTCGATGCCGACATTGCGGAAATGGCGGCTCTCGGCCAGGACCGCCCGCGGGGCAAGGTCCATGAAGCCGAAGCGACGGGCGTCGTTATAGGTGACAGTGGCGCCGTTCGAGAGCCGGAAGACGACGTGGTCATGCCTGCGCCCGCCGCCGGCCTCGTCGTGGAACTCGCCCGGCGCGAAGGTGACGCCGCCCTGGCTGACGAGGAACCGGCCGGTCATGCCGAGATGCATGACCAGCACCTCGCCCGAAGACAGGTCGGCCAGGAGATACTTGGCGCGGCGGCCGAGGGCCGCGACCGTCTGCCCCTGCAGCCGCTCGACGAAACGTTCCGGGAAGGGGAAGCGCAGGTCCGGCCGGCGCTGCTCGACGGCGATGATGCGGGCGCCGACCATGGCCGGCTCCAGTCCCCGCCGAACGGTCTCGACCTCGGGTAGTTCAGGCATTGGTTAACGATCTCTCTGTGCCGGTCACATAGCGTTAACGGCCGCGTTTCGCTATTCATCGGGGCGAAAGCGAGCCCCCGATGACCCGCTCCCGGGACGAAACCACGCATTTCGGCTTTGAGGCCGTGCCGCTCGGCGACAAGCAGGAGCGGGTCAACGACGTGTTCCGTTCGGTCGCACGGCGTTACGACGTGATGAACGATTTGATGTCGGCGGGGCTGCACCGGGCGTGGAAGGACGCGCTCGTCACCGCGATGCGGCCGCCGAAGCGGCGTCCTTTCCGCCTGCTCGACGTCGCCGGGGGAACCGGTGACGTCGCCTTCCGCATGCTCGACGCGGGCGGGCCGCTGACCCAGGTCACCGTGCTCGACATCAACGGCGACATGCTGGCGGTCGGGCGGGAGCGGGCGGACAGGCGCTACGAGGGGCGCATCGATTTCGTCGAGGGCAATGCCGAGGCGCTGCCGCTCGCCGACAAATCGTTCAACGGCTACTCGATCGCGTTCGGGATTCGCAATGTGCCGCGCCTCGAGGCGGCGCTCGCGGAGGCCTACCGCGTACTCGGGCGCGGCGGGCATTTCCTGTGCCTCGAGTTCTCGCATGTCGACGTGCCCGGGCTCGACGCGCTCTACGACGCCTATTCCTTCAAGGTGATCCCGGCGATGGGCCGCGTCGTGGCGGGCGATGCGGACTCCTACCGCTACCTCGTCGAGTCGATCCGCCGCTTCCCGTCGCGCGCGGCCTTCGCGCGCATGATCGAGGCGGCGGGATTCCGCCGCGTCACGTGCCGCAGCATGAGCGGCGGCATCGTCGCCATCCATTCCGGCTGGAAAATCTGACGTGATCGGCGACATCGTCCATCTCGCGCGCAACCTCCGCGCCGGCTTCGTGCTCGCGCGGGAGGGTGCGCTGGCGCTGGTCGACCCGAACGTGCTGCCACCGCCGGCACGCCTGATGCTGCGCCTGGCGCGGCTCATCGAACGGCCCGGCGCCGGCACGGGCGCAGCGCGCCTGTCGGCGGCGCTGACGCGGCTCGGCCCGTCCTACGTCAAGTTCGGGCAATTCCTGGCGACGCGGCCGGACATCGTCGGCGTCGTCGCAGCGCGCGACCTGGAAAGCCTGCAGGACCGCATGCCGCCGTTTCCGCGCGCGGAGGCCGTGCGCATGGTCGAGATCGCGCTCGGGCGGCCGATCGGGACGCTGTTCTCGGAATTCAGCGAGCCGGTGGCGGCCGCGTCGATCGCGCAGGTGCACCGGGCGCGCACGCGCGTCGTCGGCGCGGAGCGCGTCGTGGCCGTGAAAGTGGTGCGGCCCGGCGTGCGCGAGCAGTTCGCGCGCGACCTTCAGGCGATGCGCTTCGCGGCGCGGCTGTTCGAGCGCGTCGCCCCGGAGGCGCGGCGCCTGCGCATGCAGGAGGTCGTCGAGACGCTGGCCCGGTCGGTATCGATCGAGATGGATCTGCGTCTCGAAGCGGCGGCCCTTTCCGAGCTCGCCGACAACACGCGTGAAGACGCCGATTTCCGCGTGCCGCGGCCGGAATGGGATCTCACCGAGCGCGACGTGCTCACGGCGGAGTGGATCGACGCCATCCCGCTGCACGATCTCGCGGCCATCGACGCGGCGGGACTCGATCGGCAGGCGCTTGCGCGCGTCGTGTTGCAGTCGTTCCTCAAGCACGCGATCCGCGACGGCTTCTTCCACGCGGACATGCATCCGGGCAACCTGTTCGTCGATCGCCAGGGCCGCCTGGCGGCCGTCGATTGCGGCATCATGGGCCGCCTGACGCTCAGGGAACGGCGGTTCCTCGCGGAAATCCTGCTTGGATTCATCCGCCGCGACTATCGCCGCGTCGCCGAGGTGCATTTCGAGGCCGGCTACGTGCCGAGCTATCACGCGGTCGACGATTTCGCGCAGGCCATCCGCGCCATCGGCGAGCCGATCCACGACCGGCGCGCCGACGAGATCTCGATGGCGCGGTTGCTGACGCTACTGTTCGAGGTCACGGCCCTGTTCGACATGGCGACCCGCCCGGAGCTGGTGATGCTGCAGAAGACCATGGTGGTGGTGGAAGGCGTCGCGCGCGCGCTCGATCCGCGGCTCGACATCTGGCGCGCATCCGAACCGGTGGTGCGCGAATGGATCGAGCGCAATCTCGGGCCCATCGGCCGCATCGAGGAAGCCGCCGGCGGCCTCTCGACTCTCGCGCTGGCGGCCAGCCGTCTGCCGGATCTCGCCTTGCGGGCGGAGCGTCTTGTGGGGAAACTCGAATGGGCGGCCGATCGCGGCTTCGCGCTCAATCCCGACAGCGTCGAGGCGATCGGGCGCGCCGAAGGACGCGGCAACGCCTGGGGCACCGTGGCCCTGTGGGTCATCGCCATCCTGCTGCTTCTCGTGCTGCTGAGGGTTTTCTGAATGTCGCTCGCCAACAAGCGCATCCTCCTGATCATCGGTGGCGGCATCGCGGCCTACAAGTCGCTCGACCTGATCCGCCGCCTGCGCGAGCGCGGCGCCGAGGTGCGCTGCCTCCTCACCGACGGGGCCCAGCATTTCATCACGCCGCTGGCGGCCGCGGCATTGTCGGGCAGCAAGGCGCATACGGATTTGTTCGACCGCAACGACGAGGCCGAGATCGGACATATCCGCCTCGCGCGCGAGGCGGATGTCGTGATGGTCGCGCCCGCGACCGCAAATCTGATGGCCAGAATGGCGGGCGGCCACGCCGATGACCTCGCCACCGCCGTGCTCCTCGCGACGACGCTGCCGATTCTGATCGCGCCCGCCATGAACGTGCGCATGTGGGAGCATCCGGCGACGCGGCGCAATCTCGCCACGCTGCAAAGCGACGGCGTCAAGGTCGTCGGGCCCAATGCAGGCGCAATGGCCGAACCTGAACATGGTCCCGGACGCATGGCCGAGCCGCTCGAGATCGTCGCAGCGATCGAGGCGATGCTGGGCGTCGGCACGACGCGCCCGGCTGCGCCGCAAAAGATCCACGGTGGCGCAGGGCTGCTTGCCGGCAGGAAAGTTCTCGTCACCTCGGGCCCCACGCACGAACCAATCGATCCGGTGCGCTACATCGCCAACCGCTCGTCAGGACGGCAGGGCCATGCCATTGCCAGGGCGGCCGCGGAAGCAGGCGCCAGCGTGATCCTGGTGTCGGGCCCGGTCGAGATCGCCGGTCCGCCGGGCGTGAAAACCGTGCAGGTGGAAACGGCACACGACATGCTCGAGGCGGTCGAGGCAGCCTTGCCGGCCGACATCGCCATATTCGCCGCCGCCGTCGCGGACTGGCGCGTCGCGATCCCTGCGCATCACAAGGTCAAGAAAGGCGATGCGGCTCCGGCACTGACGCTGACGGAAAACCCGGACATTCTCGCCACGGTGGCGCGGCGACATACGGGACGGCCGCAGATCGTCGTCGGGTTTGCCGCCGAGACCGAGAATGTCGTCGAGAATGCCAGGGCAAAGCTCGCCAAGAAGGGCTGCGACGTGATCGTCGCCAATGACGTGACGCCGGATCTCGGCGTGATGGGCGGCGAGGACAATACGGTGCACCTCGTGACGGCAGATCGCGTCGAGACATGGCCGACGCTCGGCAAAGACGAGGTCGCGCGCCGCCTCATCGCGCGGCTCGCCGGCATGACAGGAGCGCCGCGGCCATGACGGTGCCCGTTCGGATCCAGCGACTGGAACATGCGCAGGGATTGCCGCTGCCGCGCTACGAGACAAGCGATGCCGCCGGTCTCGATCTGGTGGCGGCGAACGCCGAGGCCACTCCGATCGTGATCGAGAGCATGGCGCGCGCGCTGGTTCCCACCGGGATCGTGCTGGAGCTGCCCGGCGGATTCGAGGGACAGGTCCGGCCGCGGTCGGGCCTCGCCTTCCGGCACGGCGTGACCGTGCTCAACGCGCCGGGCACGATCGATGCGGACTACCGCGGCGAGGTCCAGGTGCTTCTCGTCAACCTGGGACGCGAGCCGTTCACCGTGATCCGGGGCATGCGCGTCGCGCAGCTGGTAGTCGCGCCGGTGACGCGCGTGACGCTCGCCGAAAGCAGCCGGCTCGGCGAGACCGGACGGGCCGAGGGCGGGTTCGGCTCGACCGGATTGTAGAGCGCTTACGCAAGAGAGGCTTGCCGATGTTCCTGCTCCCGCGCCGCGCGCTCCTGGCAATCGCAGCGGTCGTCGACGTCGCCCTGCATGCGCGCCCGCTTCCGGTCGCCGCCAAGCATCTGGCCGCGCGTCACAACCTGCCGCCGCGCCATCTCGAAACCGTGCTGCAGGCGCTCGTGCGGCAAGGCATTCTGAAAGGCGTGCGCGGTCCGCGCGGCGGCTACGAACTGGCGCGCGAGCGCCGGCGCATCACCGCGGCGGAGATCACGCGCGCCGCCCTCAGCGAGATGCTCGACGATCAGCCGTCCGGGGCGCCGTCGCGGCTCGTCGAGGAGGTCGTCGGCCCCGCCCTCAAGCAGGCAAGCGAGGCATTCCTGGCCGAGCTCGAGCATATCACAGTCGAGGATCTGTGCCGCCGCGCGGAGGAGCGCGCCGTGTTCGGCGGCCTGCCGCCCACCGTCGATTTCGCAATATGAACTTGTGGTTCTGGACAATCATCACCAGATCGATGAATTAACCGGGCGCTTCGCGGCGCGTGCGGGATCCCGCTCCCGCTCCGGTAGTTTTTGGCTGGCATGACCATTCCTGGCCAAAGCGGCTTTCGCTTGCCGGTCATGCTTTCACACCAGGAGGTCAGCATGGCCGATACGGCCCGCAAGCGCGCGACGGCCGAGCCGGCCCGGGTTCCCGGCCGGGGACGGGTCTACGACTCGATCACCGAGACGATCGGCGACACGCCCATCGTGCGGCTCAACCGGATCGGCAGGGAACGGGGAATCGCGGCAAACCTTCTCGCCAAGCTCGAGTTCTTCAATCCGATCGGCAGCGTCAAGGACCGCATCGGCGTCAGCATGGTCGACGCGCTCGAGCAGGCAGGCGCCCTGAAGCCGGGCGGCACGCTGATCGAGCCGACTTCGGGCAACACGGGCATCGCGCTCGCCTTCGTGGCGGCGGCGCGCGGTTACCGCCTGATCCTCGTGATGCCCGAAACGATGTCCCTCGAGCGCCGCAAGATGCTGGCGCTGCTCGGCGCCGAACTCGTGCTCACGCCCGGCCCGCAGGGCATGCGCGGCGCGATCGCCAAGGCCGAGGAGCTGCGTGACCAGATTCCCGGCGCCGTGATCCCGCAGCAGTTCAGGAACCCCGCGAATCCGGAGATCCACCGCCGCACCACGGCGGAAGAAATCTGGAACGACACCAAGGGCGACATCGATTACTTCGTCTCCGGCGTCGGCACCGGCGGAACCATCACGGCGGTCGGCCAGGTGCTCAAGGCGCGCCGGCCTTCGCTGAAGGTGGTCGCGGTCGAGCCGGAAGACTCACCGGTCCTGTCCGGCGGCCAGCCCGGCCCGCACAAGATCCAGGGCATCGGCGCCGGATTCGTACCGGACATCCTCGATCGCGCGGTGATCGACGAGGTGCTGACCGTCGGCAACCAGACGGCCTTCGACACGGCCCGTCTGGTGGCGCGGCGCGAAGGCATCCCCGTCGGCATCTCGTCGGGCGCCGCGGTCGCGGCAGCGCTCGAGATCGGCGCTCGTCCCGGAATGGCCGGCAAGAATATCGTGATCGTGATCCCCTCGTTTGCGGAACGCTACATTTCGAGCGCCTTGTTCGAAGGGCTTTGAACGCGAGAGCGTCGCCGGCGGAGCCCGACGCGACGAGCAGCAACTGGCAGCGATGAGCAAGGAGCGGCGTTCAGCCGCTCTTCTTCTCGCGGGCTTTGCCGCAACCTCGCGCGGAGCGCCGGGTTTCTCCCTCAGGAATTCGGGAGACACCGATGGCAAGCAAGCACGACCGCCTCTCGCTCAAGGACCATACCGCCGATCAGGTCCGCAACCTGCAGCGCGGCGGCGATCTGAGCCCGCCGGATCCGAATCACGACAGCGGGCCGGAAGGGAACGCCACGATGCGCCGGGTCTGGAGCCAGCCCGGGGACGAGGCCAACAACTATCGCAACGCCAAGCCTGCGGCCGGCACCAAGACCGACAATCATTCGGACCTGACGGAAGCCGAGAGCGCACCCGGAACCGTGGAGCATCTCAGCAATCCCAGCCTGAGCGCACGCGACGGGTCCGGCGACACAAGGAGGAAGTGAGCCATGTCGAACGCAACACGAGCGAGCGCGCCCCGCTCCGATGAGCGTCGGGACAAGCAGGCGGCGGAGCAGCCTCCGCGCAGCGGCGCCCAGGATCGCCCCGGCTTCGATCTCGGAGGCGCGGCCGACGAAGCCAACGAGAAGCGGTCGGAACTGCCGCCTTCAGGGCCACGCACGAGCGCCGCGGCGGGCGGGACCGCAACCGGCCGCGCCACCGGCTCCAGCGACCCGAGCGGCTCACAGTCACTCGGGAACAAGGGCTCCGAGCCTGGGTCGGAATCGGGCGTGGGTCCGACCGAAGGCTCGCGCGGCGCGAGGTGAGGGAGCTTTCGGATGGAGAAACGCAAGAATGCCGGCGCCGAACAGCCCGACGCCAACCGTGACGAACTTGCCATCGACAGGCCGCGCCTGACTCCGCGGGCGAGCGTCGACCCCGAGCCGCAGGGCACGGACTCGACCAAGCCCGGCGGCGGCGTGAAGCAGGGTCAAGGGAGCAAGCCCGAAGGCTAGAGCCGATTCCACTTACGTGGAATCGGCTCCTGCTGTTCCAAAGACGCATTTTCTTCGGCGAACCCGCTTCGCCGGAAAATGCTTCGCTCAGTAGGAACGCTGGAAAAACGCGAGCGTCATGGCGCTGCTGATGATGAGGATCACGGCGCGAAGCACCCTGACGTTCATGACGAGCGCGAGGCGCGCGCCCGCGTAACCGCCCGCGACCGCGGCGACCAGAATGGCAAGCGTGGCGGCCCATTCGACGATACCGGCGATCACGAAGCAGAGAACCGCGATCGCATTGGTGGCGGCGACAAGACACGTGCGCGCTGGCGTCATGATCCTCAGGTCTGCAGATTGCAGAAGGCTCCAGGCGGCCATCATCATGATGCCGACGCCACCGCCAAAATAGCCGCCGTAGATCGCAAGAACAAACTGCGCGGCCAGCAGCGAAGCCGGGCCGATGCGAAGATGACGGCGCAGCGCAACGCCGGCCCGCGCTCCAAAGGCGAAGGTCAGCGTGGCGAGCAGCAGCAGCCACGGAATGATGGCTTCGAAGGCACGCGTCGGCGTGAGCAGCAGAAGCAGCGCCCCCGCGAGGCCTCCCAGGATGCTGACGATCAGCAGGCTGCGCAGCGACACCGCGCCGAGATCGGAGAGGTTTTGGCGATAAGCCCAGTTGCTCGCCACCTGGCCCGGGAAGAGCGCCACCGTGCTCGAGGCATTGGCGACGAGCGCCGGCGTTCCCGCCCAGACGAGCGCCGGAATTGTCACGAAGGTGCCGCCGCCCGCCATCGCGTTCATCACGCCGGCGATGAAGCCGGCGACACTCAGCACCGCAAGTTCATTCATGCCGGGCGATCTATGCGGCTGCGTCATGCCGCGGCAATGCGCATTTGATGCAGGCTGCCTTCAGGCAGCGCGAAGGCATGCGCGGTTCTCCGGAACCGTCCGAAAGCGGGATCGCTTCAGAAACGCTCGTGCCAGGTTTCACTTCGCCGCATGATTTTACCCGGCGAAGCGGCGGCCACCTCGGCGGATCATGCCCGAGATCCGCGGAGGACTTTACGCGGCGTTCATCGCGTCGCGCTGCTTCTCGGCGCGCTTGCGCTCGTTCGGATCGAGGATCGCCTTGCGCAGGCGAATCGCCTTCGGCGTGACCTCGACGAGTTCGTCGTCGCCGATATAGGCAAGCGCCTTCTCGAGCGTCATGCGGATCGGCGGCGTCAGGCGCACCGCTTCGTCCTTCGACGTGGTGCGGATGTTGGTCAGCTTCTTGCCCTTGAGCACGTTGACCTCGAGGTCGTTGTCGCGGGTGTGCTCGCCGACGATCATGCCCTGGTACACTTTCCATCCCGGCTCGATCATCATCGGGCCGCGATCCTCGAGATTCCACAGGGCGTAGGCAACCGCTTCGCCGGCATCGTTGGAGATGAGCACGCCGTTGCGGCGTCCGGCGATGTCGCCCTTGAACGGCTGATAGGCGTGGAACAGACGGTTCATGATCGCCGTGCCGCGTGTGTCGGTGAGAAGTTCGCCCTGATAACCGATCAGGCCGCGCGTCGGGGCGTGAAAGACGAGCCGCTGGCGGTTGCCGCCCGACGGCCGCATCTCGATCATCTCCGCTCTGCGCTCCGACATCTTTTGCACGACGACGCCGGAATGCTCCTCGTCGACGTCGATCACGACCTCTTCAACAGGCTCGAGCAGCCCGCCCGTGGCCTCGTCGCGCGTCAGCACCACTTTCGGGCGTGACACGCCGAGCTCAAAGCCTTCGCGGCGCATGGTTTCGATCAGGATCGCCAGCTGCAGCTCGCCGCGTCCCGCCACCTCGAACGAATCCTTGTCGGTGCTTTCCTGAATCTTGAGCGCGACGTTGCCTTCCGCTTCCTTCAGGAGGCGATCGCGGATGACGCGACTCGTCACCTTGTCGCCTTCCGTGCCGGCGAGGGGTGAATCGTTGACCAGAAAGGTCATGGCGACGGTCGGCGGATCGATCGGCTGCGCCGGCAGCGGCCCCTCGACAACGGGATCGCAGAAGGTATCGGCGACCGTGCCCTTCTCCAGGCCGGCAATGGAGATGATGTCGCCGGCTTCGCCCAGCTCAATCGGCTGGCGCTCGATGCCGCGGAACGCGAGGATCTTCGAGATGCGCCCCTGCTCGACGAGCTTGCCGTCGCGCGACAGCACCTTGATGCTCTGGTTCGGCCTGATCGTGCCGGAGGTGATGCGGCCGGTGACGATGCGGCCGAGATACGGATTGGCTTCCAGGATCGTGCCGAGCAGGCGGAACGAGCCCTCTTCGACCTGCGGCGGCGCTACATGCTTGAGCACGAGGTCGAATAGCGGCGCCATGCCCTGGTCCTTCGGGCCTTCGGCATTGTCGGCGATCCAGCCCTCCTTGGCCGAGCCGTAGAGGATCGGAAAATCGAGCTGCTCGTCGCTGGCGTCGAGCGCCGCGAACAGATCGAACACCTCGTTGATGACCTCGTTCGGCCGCCCGTCCGGCTTGTCGACCTTGTTGATGAGCACGATCGGCTTGAGCCCGATCTTGAGCGCCTTGCCGACGACGAACTTGGTCTGCGGCATCGGCCCTTCGGCAGCGTCGACCAGCACGATGGCGCCGTCGACCATGTTGAGGATGCGCTCCACCTCGCCGCCGAAATCGGCGTGGCCGGGCGTGTCGACGATGTTGATGCGCGTATCCTTCCAGACCACCGAGGTGGCCTTGGCCAGGATGGTGATGCCGCGCTCGCGCTCGAGATCGTTGGAATCCATCACGCGCTCGGCGACGTGCTGGTTGTCGCGGAAGGCGCCCGACTGCTGCAGCAACCGGTCGACGAGCGTGGTCTTGCCATGGTCGACGTGGGCGATGATGGCGATATTGCGCAGCTTCATTGAGGACGTTCCA
Source organism: Beijerinckiaceae bacterium (assembly GCA_036556825.1). Taxonomy (GTDB): domain Bacteria; phylum Pseudomonadota; class Alphaproteobacteria; order Rhizobiales; family Beijerinckiaceae; genus JAJKJG01. The sequence goes on along the minus strand of DATBIR010000287.1, from coordinate 3,585 downwards.
AAAGCAAAGCTGCCCGGCGGGGGCCGGGCAGCGCACGATTCTCTTCGCGTTGCCATATAGGGGGTAAATCGCGGCATGAACAGGGCGGAAAACCCCGAATTGTCATCCCGGGCTACTCGTCATCCGGACCGGCCGAGGCGATGCCGAGGGTCGTCGCAGGCGTCCTGCCGTGACAGCTAATTCGCCTAATTCGCGGCTCGGGACGACCTTAACTATTCCGCCGCGTGCGCCAGGGAGAGCTGCGCCTCGAGGATGAGCCGCTGCTCGTGGATGGCCCGGCGCGCCTGGTCGAGCCCCAGGAACATCGCCACCATCACGGTCTGGTCCATGGTGTCGCGGCCGGCCTTGCCGAGGGCCGCAGCCAGGACCTGGTCGGCTTCGGCTTCGAGCGCCTGCAGCTGGTCCTCGCTCTCGGCAGTGCGCGCCTTCTGGATGATGCGCAAAAGCTGGTCGAGCAGCGCCATGGTGCGGCTGCGGCTGCGGTCGGTGGCGGCGCTGGCCACCGCGGCGGCGGCCGAGCCCAGGATGCTGACCACCATCACGCCGAGATAGAACCAGTCGCCGTAGCGCTCGAAGAAGGTCGTGACCTGCCCCTCGTAATAGGCCGAGGCGCCCGAATGTACCGGAAGCGCGGAGCCCTTGGCCGTATCCGGCTGCTCGATGCGGTTGGCGAGCGGGATGTCCTTTGACAGGGCGGGACGCATCTCGAACAGCAGGCGCGTGAACTCCGAGATGACGCCCTCGTCAAGCTTCATATGCGCGACGAGACGATGGCTGACGCCGAGCGTCGTCAGCGTCTCCGGCGGCCGCGGCGGCGTGCCGCCGAATGCGCCGCGCACGATCTCGAAAGGCTCGACGACGGCGAGACCCTGAGCGATGGCGGCGGCTTCGCCGACAGGGATGAAGACGGGAGCGCCGGCGCCGGCGCGCACGACCGCGGCCGCGCTGTCGTTGAGCGCAGCCGTTCCGAGCGCGCCGACCGCGAGCACGGCGTCGATCTTGTTGGTGCGCAGCGCCTGCTCGACCTCGTCGGGCGAGTTCAGGCGGACCGTGGTCACGCTGTCCTTCGGGATCTCGTAATGATCCAGGATGGTCTCGAGCAGGCGCGCGTTGGCTTCCTGCCTGCGCAGGATGCCGACATTGCGGCCCCAGAGGCCGGACACCTTGGAGATGCCCTTGTGCTCGCTGGTCAGCAGCAAGGCGGCGTCGCGGTGCATGATCGCCACCGTCTGGCCCTTGGCCGGCATGGCGACGTCGCTGCGCACGACGGCGAGATCGGCGGTGTCGTCTTCAATCGCCGCGGCGCTCGCGGCGGCCCCATCGGTCAGGACAAGCTTGAGACGCACCGTCTCGCGCTCCCGGGCGAGGGTCTGCATCACGGCGACCATCAGTCGCGTGTCGTCGCTGTCCATCGGACCGACCGCGACACGCAAGGTGGTCGGGGCCGAGACCCATTGGAAGGCGAACAGCCCCATTGCCAGAAGCGCGAGGCAGGCTGCGACCGCGGTCAGGAAAAGCCGGCGCATGCCGGGAAAGTGAGCCCATCAATCGCGCTGCGCAAGGGTCCAAGGGGAACCTTGCGAGCGGCGCATGCGGAACCGCCAGTCGGGCCGGATGCTCTGGATCAGCATCAACTCGCCGACCGTCTCCGGCGTGAGGAGCCCCTCGAAGCTGCCGTCATCGCCGGTGATGAAGAGCGCCGGCGCCTTGGCGCGATTGAGCACGGCAAGCGCCACTTCGAGCGGTTCGCGGCCGCGAACGGCAGGAATGTCGCGAGTCATGATGTCGAGTACCGGCGTCGAAGGGCCCGCGTCCCGCAAAGCGGGAATCAGGCTGTCGCGGGTCACGAGCCCGCGTGGGTGGCCGGCTCCGTCGACGATGGGGAATTCCTTCTGCGACGTGCGGATCAGGCAATTGACCACATCGTCGAGGCTCGCCGTCGGCGGCAACGTCTCGACCTTGCTCATCATGGCCTCGCGAACGGACAGGCCCTTGGTGCCGTCGCGAAACGCCACATGCTGCGTCTCGGCGGTGGCCGCGAGATAGACGAACAGGCCGATGATGATCAGCATCGGATTGGTGAACAGGCCGACGAGCGCGAACAGAAAGGCGGCCACCTGGCCGATGCGGCCGGCGATGCGGGTCGCCTGCGCCTGGCCGCGCCGCATGGCGATCAAGGCGCGCAGGACGCGCCCGCCATCCATCGGGAAAGCCGGGATCATATTGAAGACGACGAGGAAGATGTTGGCCGCAATCAGCCGCGTCACGAGGCTCGCCCGCGGATTCTCGAGCTCGGTCATGGCGGCATCGCCGAGCGCCGTGCCTTGCACCGCGATGAGGACGAGCGCGATCACCACGTTCACGGCCGGCCCTGCCAGCGCCACGACCAATTCCTCGCCCGGCTTGTCGGGAATGCGCTCGAGGCTGGCGACGCCGCCGATCGGCCACAGCGTCACCTCCGGCGTGCGGATGCCGTAGCGGCGCGCCGCGATGATGTGTCCGAACTCGTGGGCCAGCACGCAGGCGAAGAGCAGCACCAGGAACAGGACCGCATCGAGCGCCGCCTCGGGCCCGCCTTGCCGCCAATAGTTGGCGCCGATCCAGACGAGGAACAGCAGGAACGTCACGTGCAGGCGCACGACCGTGCCTGCAAGGGTTCCGATGGGAAGGGACCAGAGCATCGATGTCTCCCACGCCGCGAGCCGCGGCCCGACGCCCAACAACGTGAGCGGTGCGGCCCGGTTCGGGGCGTCACTGCCTCGCGCGGCGAGCCACCGCATGTTACATGACGGAGGCCCGTCGAGGCACCAACGATCGAACAGGGGACAGTCTCATGATCCGCAAAGCGCGAGCCGTCTGGCGCGGCACCGGCAAGGATGGCAGTGGCAGGCTCAGCAGCGATTCCGGCGTGCTTTCGGACACGGCATATTCGTTCAAGACCCGGTTCGAGAGCGAGAAAGGCACCAATCCCGAAGAGCTGATTGCGGCGGCCCATGCCGGCTGCTTCGCCATGGCCCTGGCCTTCCAGCTGCAGACTGCCGGCTACAACCCGACCGAGCTCGACGCGTCGGCGGCCGTGTCGCTCGACAAGGACGGCCCGGGATTCCGCATCAGCCGCTCGGCGCTGACGCTGCGCGCGCAGGTGCCGGGGATCGACAAGGCGAAGTTCCAGGAACTGGTCCAGGCTGCCAAGGAAGGCTGCCCGGTCTCCAAGCTACTCAACGCCGAGATCACGCTGGACTGGACCCTCGCCTAGCCTCGGCCATTTCCGCCGACAGCGCGGCGAGCGGCTCCAAACTGCCCCGTTGCGCGTTGACATGTGACGGAGGCGAAGGACATGCCGGCGAAACGCATCTCAGGCGCCGAGGAGACGATGTGGGAACGCGAGCCGAAGACGCTCGCGCAGCTCAACAAGATCATCAAGGCTTCCGACCCGCTGGTGTCCGGAGCCACGCAGGCGGTTCTGGGCGAAGGCCCGCAAGACGCCCGCGTCGCCTTCGTGGGCGAGCAGCCCGGCGATCAGGAAGACCTGCAGGGGCGTCCATTCGTGGGGCCGGCCGGAAAACTGCTCGACCGGGCCCTCGC
>DATBIR010000286.1:0-27696 GCA_036556825.1 Beijerinckiaceae bacterium | reverse complement strand
CTAACATATTGATATAATTACAATTCTCTCTTGACACGCAAGCGTCGATCGTTTGTCTTCGCTGCGTTGCATCGCTCTGAGCACGGGCCTTGAACCCGTCGGTTGGAGGACACAATGCGGTCTTGTCGTCACCGGCTCGTCGGAGCCGTACCGTTTCCTTCGTTTCGATCTGCCCAGTCTCCGCCGGGGGCGGGTTTCCAATCCAGCTTCGACCGCTGAGCCGTGCGCAGATGCATGGCAAGGCGCGCTGCGGCGCGCCACGGTTCCGCACGTCCTCAAACCGAGACTGAACCCATGTGCAAACAAGGCTGCTCGGTCATGCCGAGTCTGGCAGACATCTGCGCCGACGAAGGCGAGATGCTCGCCGTCTCCGTGTCCCGCTTCATTGCCGCGGCGCATATGACGAGCGATGCCGCCTGCTGGGACGCCGCCTACAATTGCGCAGAAACGATTCTCGGCGCCGACGAAGGTCCCCTGTTCGTCGCCCGCATCGCCGGCCTCATGCGCGCGCTGCGCGCGGAGCGCAGCGCAGCCTGGCATTTCCTGCCGGCCCCCTGTTGTCGCCTGACCGGGGACGAGCAAGCGCTCGTCGAGCTGCTCGCGCTCGCGCGGGGCTGGCCCAGCAGCGAAGTCGATCGCGTGGCGGCGCGGATCGCTGGCGTGGAGGCCACGCCGCGGCTGGTTGCGGCGGCGCGCGCTGCCGCGGTGGCGATCGAGCGGGCTGTCTGTCGTCTCGGAGCGCATCAAGCCGATTTTGCGCCTCTGACCGCAGCTCTGCACTGACGGAGCGCGGCAGATCCGCAACTGCGCGGGGAGAATCAGCGAGCGCTACGAGGCGTTCCGAAGCTCCAGTCCATCGATGATCGTCGCGCGTAAGGTCTCGCGCTCGCTGATCGTCGTGAGGAGCTGCTCGCGTGTGCTTCTGGTCGATCCGAACAGCGCGATGCCTCCAACCGTCGCCGCGATGCCTATGACGAAAACCGTCGGGCTGAGTCGGATCAGTCCCGCAGCGCTGGTGATGATGAGCAATGCTCCGAGTGCAATCCCCATCCTCGTCACGAGCATCACCTTCCGGCACCGCTCGGCTGCGTCGGCCAGCTTGCCGATCTCGACTTCGAGGTCGGCGATCTGCTCGTGATGATCAGGCATGGCGCATTATCGCCCATCCGCTTCCAACGACAAGACATATGATCTCTCGAGGACTTGTTTCGATACACCGCGACGCCGTGCGCGCTGCCTGTAGCGGTGACCTCGCCACGCTCAGCGCACCCTCCGGCTCCCGACGAAAGATCGCTCGGCACCTCCCGCTCGTCCTCCTCGGCGAGAACAGGCCGACAAGCACAACACCACTGTCACGTCCGCCGCAAGCAATCAGAGCACATCTGCTGCGACCTTCCGTAGATGCGGGCAGGCGCAGCCTCATCGACTTGGCTCCATCTGCCAGATCCCGGCTCCAACGATCTGGAGCGGAAACTTTGCAGCCACTCGACAAGCCGTTTGGCTCGAGGTTGTTACCTATGCTTGGGAACGATCTGGAACCTATCGTCCGGATCGGACAACGGCGGTAATGGTAGCGGAGGAGGGACTCGAACCCCCGACACAAGGATTATGATTCCTCTGCTCTAACCAGCTGAGCTACTCCGCCCCGGGCGGCGCCGCGAGGGACGCCGGGCCGTCGGTTGCGCGCGATATAGGGATTGCGTCGCGCGGGTGTCAAGGAAACTGAGCGCAGCGGGGTATTTCCTCTTCCCTGAGGCCGCAGCTTGCCCTGCCTTCAGGACGCCGCCCTGACCGGCGCCGCCGCCTCGCGCTTGCGCAGGCGCACCGTCTTGAAGAAGCCGCCGGGGAAGACCGGCTTGACGTCCACGATCTCGCCGAAGCCGGTGGCGCCGGCCCAGGCGGCGACGCGGGCGATCTTGAAATCCGAGCTCCAGCCGATCCTCGTGCACAACGGCGAAACGATGGACTCGACGCGGGCGAGCGGCCCGTCCTCCTGGCCGAAGTGGTTGACCAGGACGATCTCGCCGCCGGGCTTGAGCACGCGCGCGAACTCGCGCAGCGCGCCCTCCGGATCCGGCACCAGGGTGATCAGGAACTGCGCCGCCACGGCGTCGAAGGTCTCGTCGGCGTAGCCGAGGCGGCAGACGTCCATGACCTGCAGGCTTTTCACGTGCGTCAGGCCGCGCCGTGCAACCTTGTCGCGGGCGCGGCGCAGCATGTCCTCGGAGAGGTCGACGCCATACACCTCGCTGTCCGGGCTGTAATAGCCGAGCGAGAGGCCGGTGCCGACGCCAGCCTCGAGGATGCGCGGCCCGCAGGCCATCGCCGCCTCGACGGCGCGACGCGCCGCCGGCTCGGTCAGCTTGTCATAGATGATGTCGTAGATCGGGGCCCAGCGCGCATAGGCCTTGCGCATCAGGTCCGTGGTTGGTGCGTCCGCCATGCGCGCGTCGATAGTCCGGCTACGCCGCGGGGGCAAGGTCGCGCGGCGCCTGCACGTGGGCGCGCATGATGGTGCCGCCGCCGAGCACGCGCGCCCGGGGGGCGTCATTCTCGTAGATGACGCAGGCCTGGCCGGGCGAGACGCCGTCCTCGGGAGCGAGAAGCTCGATCTCGGCGCGCCCGTCGACGACGCGCAGGATCGATGGCCGCGGCTCGCGCGTCGAGCGCACGCGCACGGCGACGTCCATCCCGTGCGGCCCGATCTCGCCGAGGGCGCCGTCGCCGAGCCAGTTGACGTCGGCGACGTGGATGGTGCGCGTGGCCAGGGCCTCGCGCGGCCCGACGACCACGCGCGCCGCCTCGGCGTCGAGGCGCACGACATAGAGGGGCTCGCCCACGGCGAGGCCGAGCCCGCGCCGCTGTCCGACGGTATAATGGATGATGCCCTTGTGGTGGCCGAGGACGCGACCGTCGATATGCACGATGTCGCCGCCCCGCACCGCACCGGGCTTGAGCCGCTCGATCACCTCGCTGTAGCGGCCCTGGGGCACGAAGCAGATGTCCTGGCTGTCGGCCTTCTCGGCAACGGCGAGCCCGAGCTCGCGGGCCAGCGCGCGGGTCTCGGTCTTGTCGCGCTCGCCCAGCGGGAAACGCAACATGCGCAGTTGCTCGGGCGTGGTGGCGTAAAGGAAATAGCTCTGGTCGCGCTCGGGATCGGCGGCGCGGTAGAGGGCCCGACGCCCGTCCGGCAAGGCGCGGCTGGCGACGTAATGGCCGGTCGCCAGCACGTCGGCGCCGAGGTCCCTGGCGGTGTCGAGCAGGTCGCGGAACTTGATCGTGCGGTTGCATTCGACGCACGGGATCGGCGTCTCGCCGGCCAGGTAGCTGTCGGCGAACCGGTCGATCACCGCGGTGCGGAAGCGCGCTTCGTAATCGAGCACGTAATGCGGGATGCCGATGGTCTCGGCAACCCGGCGGGCGTCGTGGATGTCCTGGCCGGCGCAGCACGCGCCCTTGCGGTGGGCGGCGGCCCCATGATCGTAGAGCTGCAGCGTGATCCCGACCACGTCATAGCCTTCGCGCTTGAGCAGCGCGGCCACGACCGAGGAATCGACGCCGCCCGACATGGCAACGACGACGCGGGTCTTGGAGGGCTCTCCCGGAAGCTCGAGGCTGTTCATAATCCTGTCCGAAGGAAGCGGATGCAGCGGGTTATATAGGGAGCCGCGGCCATTGGCGAATGGGAAGGAGGGGCTGTCAACGTCGGGTCGTCCGCCTCTTTGACGGGCGGCGACGACCGCCGACGGCCCGACGCGGCAAGTTCTGCCGCCGGGAGCTCGATTTTGCCGGCCTGGGCAGGCCGCTGCAGCCGGGCGAGTTCACGAAACCCCTTACCCTGCAACGATTTCCCCGGGCCGCGGGGTTGGCCCGGACCTTGCGGGAGCAGTCGCGACCAAGCCGGGCGAGTGCTTCATGCGTGACGATCTTTCAAACCTGTTCTCCTCGTTGGCCAGCCGGGCCCGCGCCAACCCGCCCGTTGGGCGCAGCGTGCCGCGCGAGCGCGCGGCCGACACGGTGCGGGAAGAATTTTCCCTGCCGCCGGAGCCGCAAGCGCGCGGCGGCGGCACCGACCGCTCGCGCCGGCGTGCCGATGAGCCCCGCTCCGCAGCCTCGCGCGCTCCGGACAGCGCCAGGGAGACGGCGCCCCGGCGGCAGGACCCGCCCGGCCGCGCCGAGCGGTCCTGGCGGTCCGACGAGCGTGCGCCAGCCGACCGGGCCCATCGACCCGACCGGGCCGAGCGGCCCGACCGGCCGGATCGGCCCGATCCGCCGCGCCGCCTCGATCCGCCCCAGGGAGCACGGCCGACACATGGCGAGGAACCGTCCCGCCGTGAGACCCCGCCCGGACTCGCCGAGGCTGACGAGGTTGCCGGAAATGCCCCGGTCGCGCCGCAGGAGGCTGCCAGCGCGAGCGAGGCTGGCGAGACCGAGACCAGCTTGAGCAGCAGCGAGACGGGCGAGCAGGACGAGGGCAGCGGCGAGGACGCGGCCGCACCCGCTGGCGCGCCTCCCGCCAATGCCGTGGCAGCGTTGCCCGGCCTTGCTGCGGCGGTCACGGCTGTCACCGACGTCGCCAACCTGTCGGGCGGCGCGGCAACGGCCCCGGACGAAGCGGCGGTGGCCGGAATCGTCCCGGTCGCGACCGCGGCGCCCAACACCGCGACCCCGTCAGCCAAGGCCGTTTTGGTCCCGGAGAAGACGGCGCCCGAAATTGTGCCCGCCGCGACCGCTGCGCCTGAACCGGCGCCCCAGACTGGCGCCTCTGCGAAGATTCCTGAGCAGGCGGCGCTGGTCGAGCCGGCCCTGACCGCGCCCCCTACGCCGCACGCAGCGCTCCAGTCGGATGCCAGCCCGTCGAATCCGAAGCAGCCGGCGGCATCCGAGATCGTCTCGACCGCCGCCCCGGAGGCGGCCGCCCAGGCACGGATGCCCACGGCAGCTCCGGCGCAGGCCGCGTCCGAAACTGACGCCCCTCAGATCGCGCAGCCGGGAAGCGAAGCCGCGCAGACCGCACCGGCGCAGACGGCGTCGCCAGGGGCGACTGCGTCGGTGCTGCCCGACAGCGGGGCGCCCGCGACCGCAGGGCCGGCGCCCGGCCTCGCCGAGGCTACATCGAATCCAGGCCTGCCGCAGGGCGCCCTGGCCGAGACGGCGCCGTCACAGGCCGGAGAGCATCAAGCCGGCGAAGCGATTCAACTCACCCCGGCCCGAGACGGCCTGGCTCCGACACCGCCGGAAACACCCGCCGTCGCAACACCAGCCGATGATCCGATGGCAGGCGATACCGGCGAGGCCGCAGCGGAGCCGGCCCCCGCGGCTGTCGCCGCAGCCGCGCCCGCGCAGCCCCTGCCGCCGGTCGAGCAGGCCGGTATTGCGGAAAGCACCGCGCCGGCCGAAGAGGTCGTCGACCAGTCCGTGGCGACGATCGGTGCGGCCCACGGACAAGGCCGTGCCGCCGGACAGCACCCAACGCATGGCGCCGAGCCGGCTGCGGCAGTCGAAAAGCCGGATGCGGCGAGCCCGTCGGCACAGGACGGCGTACGGCCCGATGCCGGCGCTGCGGTTCGCCTGCCAGGATCGGAGCAGGTCGCACAAGGCAGCTCGCAATCGAGCGCGACGCCCGTGCCGCATTTCGCCTCGCACCTCGCCGCCACGGGCGCCGCCGGGCATGCGGCACCGACGACCCAGGCGCCGGCGGAGACGCAGCCGGGTGGGCAGGTGCACGTGGTGGCGGACGTTCCACTCGGCGCCGTGCCGATCGAGATCGCCCTCAAGACCCTTGCCGGGATCAACCGCTTCGAGATCCGCCTCGATCCCGGCGATCTCGGCCGCATCGACGTGAGCATCGAGATCGACGACCAGGGCGAGGTCAAGACGCATCTCGCGGTCGACAAGGTCGAGACCCTGGCGCTCCTGCAGCGCGACGCGCGCACGCTCGAGCGGGCCTTCGAGCAGGCCGGCCTGAAACCGTCCGACGGCGGCGTCAACCTCTCGCTGCGCGACCAGCAGCAACATCAGGGCCAAGGACGGCAACAACACTCGGGCGAAGGGCGCGACAGCGCCCGCCCGCCAGGCACCGAAACCGGGCGCGAGCATCGCGAGGCAGCGCCATCACCGCCACGCCGATTCTGGCGCGGCAACACCGGCGTCGACGTACGCATCTAGTCCGGCACAGGCAGGAAGGTTTCCTCAATGACAATATCCACAACGGGCGTCGGCACCGCCGCATCCAGCTCCGCTGGCTCGGCCATGAGCCGGACCACGATGGCGCAGAACTTCGATGCGTTCCTTCTGCTGCTCACGACCCAGCTCAAGAACCAGAGCCCGCTCGACCCGCTCGACACCAACCAGTTCACGCAGCAGCTCGTGCAGTTCGCGTCCGTCGAGCAGCAGCTCAAGTCGAATGACACGCTCAACGCGCTGCTCACCAACGTGCGCGCGTCCACCAACTCGACCGCCGGCAGCTTCGTCGGCATGGACGTCACGGCCGACGGGGCGACGTCGCGCCTGGCCAACGGCAAGGCGACGTGGGTGCTCAACCCGGCCCGCAACGCGCAGGCGGAGATCGTGATCACCGACAAGGAGGGCAACATCATCGCCGCACAGACCAAGGCGCTCTCTGCTGGCGCGCAGAATTACGAGTGGGATGGACGAACCATGACGGGGACGCGTGCCCCTGACGGTGACTACACGATCACGGTGACAGCACGCGACGCCACCGGCCAGGGCGTGTCCGTGAAGTCTGAGATTTCCGGCAAGGTCACCTCGGTCGACCTGTCCGGCGAGGTGCCGGTCCTGATGATCGGCACGTTCCGCGTGCCGCTCCCCAACGTGCGTTCGCTGTCGCGCGCCAACTAGAAGCGCATGAATGCCGCCCGGACTTGATCCGGGATAGGTCCGGTCGCTGAAAGAAATCCGTCAGGAACGCAGGGCCGATTGCACGCAAGTGGAAGCGGCTCAAGGGCGCGATTCGTTAGGCACTTCTTAAGGGCGCGCGAGGCTGCGGCTTAGGCGAATTTTAAGGGCGGCGCGTGCGTTTCGTTTAGGCAAATCTTAAATGCCGCGGCCTATTGTCTGGGGTAATGGTCCGTCGAGTTTGTATGTGAGCGTAACATGACCGAACCCCATCGTCCGAGGGTGAAATATGTCATCGGCCCGGATGGCAGTCCGCTGACGGTTGCCGACCTGCCGCCGCCCAGCACGCGACGCTGGGTCATCCGCCGCAAGGCCGAGGTCGTGGCTGCCGTGCGCGGCGGCCTTCTCAGCCTCGAAGAGGCCTGTCGGCGCTATACGCTGACCGTCGAGGAATTTCTGAGCTGGCAGCAGTCGATCGACCAGCACGGCCTCGCCGGCCTTCGCACCACGCGCATCCAGCATTACCGGCAATAGGGCCGGCGCATCGCCCGCGCCGCGACCTCCTGTCCGTCGCCGACCGGCTCACCGCGCGTGCGCCGGACGCTGGCCGTTAACTGACCGCTAACCTGGACCTAGGAAATTCTTGCCTACCGGGCGCGCACAAAGCGCTCCGGAGAATCAGCAGGTTCCGAGGCGGTGAACGGGGCGATCGAATTTCTGACGCGGCTGGGTCCAGCGCGCCTCGCCATGATGGGCGCGGTGACCTTGGCGCTCGTGGGCTTTTTCGCCTACGTGATGGTGCGCGTGTCGCAGCCGGCCATGGGCGTGCTGTTCTCCGACCTGTCGCCGCAGGATGCCGGAGCCATCGTGCGCGATCTCGACGCGCGCAACATCCGATACGAGACGCGGGCCGACGGCCAGTCCATTCTGGTGCCTCGGTCGGACCTCGCGCGCATCCGGATGGATCTCGCCGGAAAGGGCCTGCCGGCGGGAGGCGGCGTCGGCTACGAGATCTTCGACAAGGGCGACGCATTCTCATCGACGAGCTTCGTTCAGGGCATCAATCACCTGCGCGCGCTCGAAGGCGAACTGTCGCGCACCATCCGCACGATCGGCCGCGTGCAGGCCGCGCGCGTCCATCTCGTGATTCCGGAACGCCGGCTGTTCGAACGCGACCGTGAGCCACCGCGCGCCTCGATCGTGCTCAAGCTCCGCGGCGAGCTCGAGGCGGGTCAGATCCGCGCCGTGCGTCACCTCGTGGCGTCGGCCGTCGAAGGCCTGAAGCCGGAACGCGTCTCGATCGTCGACGAGCGCGGACGCCTGCTCGCCGATGGCGCGCAATCCGATGCATCCATGGCCGGCATCGCCGCGGATGAAAAGCAGGCGACCGTCGAGCGCCGCCTGCGCTCCCAGGTGGAGGAGATCGTCGCCGGCGTGGTCGGCGCCGGCCGTGCCCGTGTGCAGGTCGCCGCCGAGCTCGAGCTCAACCGCGTCGAGAGCCGCTCCGAGACCTTCGATCCCGAGAGCCGGGTGGTCCGCTCGACGCAGACGCGGGCGGAAAGCCAGGTGGCCGGCAACAGCGAAGGCGCGGTCAGCGTTGGCAACGAGCTTCCGGGCGCCAATGCGCAGGGCGGCGCCGCACCGACCCGCGATGCCTCCAACAAGAATGAGGAAGTCGTCAATTACGAGATATCGCGCACGACCCGCACCGAGATCCTCGAGGGCGGCCGTGTCAAACGGCTGTCGGTGGCCGTGCTTCTCGACGGCATCTACAGCCGCGGCGGCAACGGCGAGGTCACCTACCAGCCTCGCCCGCAGGAAGAGCTCGACCGCATTACCGCGCTCGTGCGCACCGCGATCGGCTTCGACCGCAACCGCGGTGATCAGGTGGAGGTGGTCAACCTGCGTTTCGCCGAAGCACCGACCGCGGTCGAAATTCCGAATGAGCCGCTGCTGTCGACCCTGTTCAGCCCGACCAAGGAAGATCTCTACCGGCTGATGGAGCTGGGCGTGCTTGCCCTCCTCACCGTCATCGTCCTGCTGGCGGTGGTGCGTCCGATGATGCGCAACGTGTTCGGCACCGTCAAAGGTGCGCGCCCGGTCAGCGCCGCTGGCGGCGGCGAAAGCCTTGCGCTTCCCGCGGCGCAGCCGGCCAACGCCGCTGCGCAGATGATCGAGATCGCCAAGATCACCGGTCAGATGCGCGCCGATTCGGTCGAGCGGATCGGCGAGATGGTCAATACAAATCCGCAAGAGACAGTCGCGGTCCTGCGCAATTGGATTCACGACCGTTGAGTGACAACGTGAGATAGCAGTCATGGCTGGGACCCAGGTCGAGATCAAGAATTTCAGCGAGCTGAGCGGACCGCAGCGCGCCGCCGTCCTGCTGCTGATGCTCGGCGAAAAGCACGGCGGCCCGATCTGGGCCATGCTCGAGGAGGACGAGGTTAAACGGGTCTCCTACGCCATGGCCCAGCTCGGCTCGATCGAAGCGAGGACGGTCGAGGAGCTCGTCGTCGATTTCGTATCGCGCCTCTCGTCGGCGGGCGCCGTCACTGGCAGCATCGACCGCACCGAGGAGCTGCTCGCCAAGATCTTTCCGGCCGACGAGGTTGCGTCGATCATTTCGGACATCAAGGGCGCATCCGGCCGCCGCATGTGGCAGCGCCTGTCGCACATCGATGCCGACATCCTGGGTGCCTACCTGCGCAACGAATACCCGCAGACGGTGGCCGTCATCCTCTCGCGCATCAGCCCCGACCATACGGCGCGCGTGCTCTCGATCCTGCCCGACGACTTCGCCGTCGACGTGATGAACCGCATGCTCAAGATGGACACAGTGCAGAAGGAAGCCCTCGAACACATCGAGGAGACGCTGCGCAACGAGTTCGTGACGACCATCTCGCAGGCGACGCGGCGCGATGCCAACGAGCTGATGGCTGAAGTCTTCAATGCCTTCGACCGGCAGACCGAGGCGCGCTTCTTCAGCGCGCTCGACAGCGTCAACCGCGACGCCGCCAAGAAGATTCGCGAGCTCATGTTCACCTTCGAGGATCTCACCAAGCTCGATCCCGGCAGCGTGCAGACGCTCATGCGCCAGATGGATCGCGATACGCTGGGTCGGGCCCTCAAGGGTGCGCCCGAGGGCGTCAGGGACTTCTTCTTCTCCAATATGTCGACGCGCGCCAGCAAGAATCTGCAGGACGAAATGGCCGCCATGGGTCCCATCCGGCTCAAGGACGTCGACGACGCCCAGAGCAAGATGGTCAACATGGCCAAGGAGCTGGCGGACAAGGGCGAGATCATGATCTCGAAGAACCGCGCCGAGGAGGAGCTCGTCTACTGACGCGCGGATGCCGATGACAGCCAACAAGTTTCTTTTCGAACGCGACTTCCGCAATCCCGACAGCAACGCCAAGAACGCGGCGGCGCTGCAGGCGGCCGAGGAGCGCGGGCTGCAACGCGGCCGCGCAGAGGGGCGCATGCAGGCGCAGGCCGAAGCCGAGTCGCATCTGACGAATGCCGTGAAGCGCCTTGCCGACGCGGCCACGTCCATGCTCGCCGGCATCGATGCGCATCACGCCAGCCTCGAGGAGGAGGCGATCGCATTCGGGACGACCCTCGGGCGCAAGCTTGCCGGCGCGGCGCTGGCGGGCCGGGCACTTGAAACGATCGCGGCGACGGCGCGGACATCCTTCCAGCATCTGCGCGGCGTGCCGCATCTCGTCGTGCGCGTGAACGAGGCGCTGGTCGAGCAGGTCGACGGCCTGATCCACCGCATCGCCCGGGAGCGCGGCTACGAAGGGCGCCTCGTGGTCATGGGCGAACCCGGCATCGCGCCGGGCGACGCCCGCATTGAATGGGCCGACGGCGGCGTCATCCGCGACCAGAACCAGATCGAGGACGCCGTGACACGGGCCCTCGAGGGCGTCGTGTTCTACTGAGCGATCCGGCGAAGTGATCCCCGCTTCGCCGAAAAGGACCAGGCGTTTCGAAGAAGCGTAGAGTGTGATTGTCGCAATCCGAAGCGATCACGCTCCAAGGCATGCTCCGGCAAATGGCCGGTACGACTGCCGGACCCGATCCGGATATGCGTCACGAAGAGTTCCAGAGTCGATGTGATTTGAAACGATCCCGCGCGAAGCGGCCTACCGGCAATCTGAAAGGCGACAATGGCGACCGACTCCGAACTTCATCTTCCCCAGCTCGACCAGAACGACGTGCAGTTTCATGGCGGCGGCTCGATCAGCGACATCGCCGTCTCCGCCAAGAATGCGTCCGATCTCGAGCAGGTATTCGACGTGCCGGTCATGGTCTCGGCCGTGCTCGGCAATTCACGCATGCCGATCGGCGATCTGCTCAAGCTCGGGCCCGGAGCGCTGCTCGAGCTCGACCGCAAGGTCGGCGAGGCAATCGACATTTTCGTCAACAACCGGCTCGTGGCCCGTGGCGAGGTGGTGCTCGTCGACGAGCGTCTGGGCGTGACCATGACGGAAATCATCAAAGGCGATCACTGAGCCTTCCGAGCCGTCGCCGTGCCGTCGGCTCACACCTTTCCCGCAACGCGCCGCGCAGGCATGTTTTAAAGGACTGATCTATGCGTCTTCTCATCATCGGACGGCTCAACGGTGAGCTGATCACGGCTTCCAAGATCGCCATCAATCGCGGCGCCGGCGTCACCCAGGCGGACGGCGTCGAGCAGGGCCTCACGGTGCTGCGCGCCAAGGGCGCCGATCTGATCATGATCGACGTCGCGCTCGCCGTGCGCGATCTCGTCACCGCGCTCGAGGCGGAGCGCATTCGCACGCCTGTGGTTGCGTGCGGCACCGGTACCGACGCGCGCGCAGCCGTTGCGGCTATCCAGGCGGGGGCCAAGGAATACATCCCGCTGCCTCCCGATCCGGAGCTGATCGCTGCCGTGCTCGAGGCGGTCGCGTCCGACAGCCGCTCGTTCGTCTGGCGCGATCCCGCGATGGAGCGCGTGGTGAAGCTCGCCGAGCAGGTTGCACGCTCCGACGCCTCCGTCCTGGTCACCGGCGAGAGCGGCACCGGCAAGGAGGTGCTGGCGCGCCATGTCCATTTGAAGTCGACGCGCAAGGACAGGCCGTTCATCTCGGTGAACTGCGCGGCCATTCCCGACAACCTGCTCGAGTCCGAATTGTTCGGACACGAGAAGGGCGCCTTCACCGGCGCGGTGGCGCGCCGCATCGGCAAGTTCGAGGAAGCCAACGGCGGCACCCTGCTGCTCGACGAGATCTCGGAAATGGACGTGCGGCTGCAGGCCAAGCTGCTGCGCGCCATCCAGGAGCGCGTGATCGACCGGGTTGGCGGCTCGCAGCCGGTGCGTGTCGACATCCGCATCATCGCCACGTCGAACCGCAACCTCGCCGATGCGGTCAAGCAGGGCAGCTTTCGTGAAGACCTGTTCTATCGCCTCAACGTCGTGCATCTGCGCCTGCCGGCACTACGCGAGCGTCCCGCCGACGTGCTCGAGCTGGCAAGCTTCTTCGCCAAGAAATACGCCGACGTGAACGGGCTGCCGGCGAGGACGCTGTCGATCGAGGCCAGGCGCATTGTCGTCAGGAACCCGTGGCGCGGCAACGTGCGCGAGCTCGAGAACACGATGCATCGCGCCGTGCTGCTGGCGACCGGCGACGAGATCGACGCCGAGGCGATCCGCACGCCGGAAGGCGAAACGCTCGATGCCATCGCCTCCGATCCGGCGACACGCGCGGCGCGCACGGCCGAAGCGGTGACCCGCTCGCTGGTCGGGCGCACGGTGGCGGAGGTCGAGCGCGACCTGATTCTCGACACCCTCGATCATTGCCTCGGCAACCGCACGCACGCCGCCAAAATTCTCGGCATCTCGATTCGCACATTGCGCAACAAGCTGAGCGAATACACGGCGCACGGCATGGTCGTGCCCGAGCCAGGCCACGCCCGCATCGCGACCGCCTGACTCACCTCGGCGGATTTCGCAGTCAGAGATCCGCCGAATTGTGGCCGGCAGAAGCCGGGCCCCGCCGGTAACGCCGCTGTTTCCGGCGTGCGCATCTGCGAAGCGAGTTCCGGCGGGCGCGTGTTCGACGCGACCGCACGGCGGCTTTGTCTTCCTCCCCGGCCCTTTTCCGCAGCGACGTGCAGTTGCCTCTTCCCGGCCACAAAGTTGCGGGACTTCCGGCCTCATGCGCTGGGTTGCTCGTTCCTTCCTCGCCCTGATCGTTTTCTGGGCGGCCTACATCGCGTCGCCTTTCGTGGCGCTCTACCGATTCGCCAAGGCCGTCGAGGCGAAGGACCTTGCGGCCATCGAGGCGCGCGTAAACTTTCGCGCCCTCCGCACGTCCCTGACGAGCCAGCTGATTACCGAATATCTGATCGCCACCGGCCGCGAGGGCGAGCTCAAGGGCTCGCGTCGCCAAGCGGCGGTCGGCATCGGCACGACGATCGCCGATCCCCTCATTGCGCAGTATCTGACGCCCGTGGCGCTCGCCAGTTTTCTCGAGGACCCGCGGGTCACGGGCGGTGCGGCACAGCCGACCGCTGCCCCGGCAATCAACCTGGACTCGCTCTCCGACGCGTGGCGCGTGTTCATCACCGCCGAAACACGCGGTTTCCGGGCGATCACCATTGGCGTTCCCGTGGACCGGCCGGCTGATGAACAGTTCCGGTTCCAGCTGCGGCTGACCGGGATGACCTGGCGGCTCGTCGGCCTCACCTTGCCCAAGCCGATCTTGCAGCGCCTCGTCCAGGAGCTGATCAAGAACAACCCCACCGCGATGTGATCTCCCGGGATCCCGGATGGTTCCGAGACCCGGGGACCCGCAAGTCAGCCCGCCTGCGTCCGGCAGACGTCAATGCCGGCAGGCCGCACCGTCGTGTCGCCCCGCCGGCGCCGCGGCAAGGCTGACGGTGCCACGCGTGTAGCCGCGCGAGACAAGATGATGCAGGGCACCCACCAGGGCGCGCACCGCCTCGTGCGGGTCGCCTCCGAACAGCATGATCGCTTCGGCAACCTCCTCGTCGGAAACCAGATTTTCGCGGCCCTGTCCCTGCCTCATGCGGCTGCGTTTTAGTGCGCTCATTGTCCTCTCTCCTGCCTGTGCGTCGGACATGCCACGAGAACAAAAAGGGAACAATAGCTCAGACCTGGGGAAAGCGGGGAAGTTCACAAGAGAAAGGCCCGGCGGGGGACACCGGGCCTTCCGTCAAGCACCTGGGCCGTGTGGGGGGACACTCGCTCCAGGCGAACTACTCGTGGTCGCTCACATAACGTCGGACGGGCTGTACCGTTCCTTCAGTGCAGGAGCACCAGCCAGCTCACGCCGGCGACCGGAGCGATAATTCCGAATATGAAGGCCAGCATGTTGGCCATGACGACTCTCCTGGTCTTGTCGCGCGGGTTTCTTTGTCCCTGGTGATGACGTTAGCGCGCCCGCACCGCGCCACCGTGCGCCAGCGCACACGAAACGTTAACCATGCCGGCCAGGGCGCCTGGGCCGACCCGCTTCAGCTTGAGTCGATCCTGGTCTAATTCTCCGCTGCCACCCCGTCCGGACCGCGGCGCTTGCCGGATCTGCCCCCAACCCCAATCACCGGAGCAGCGCATGAAGAGTGCCAGTTACGTTCTCGTCCATGGCGCCTGGCATGGCGGCTGGTGCTGGAATCGTGTCGCCGAGCGCCTTCGCGCCGCGGGTCATCGCGTCTTCACGCCGACCTGCACCGGACTCGGCGAGCGCGCGCATCTGATGAGCAGGGACATCACGCTCGACACCTTCACGGACGACATCGCCGGCGTGATCGAAGCCGAAGAGCTGAGGGATGTGATCCTGGTCGGGCATTCCTTCGGCGGCCTGCCGGTCAGCGGCGTAGCCGAGCGCATGCCGTCACGCCTGCGCCATCTCGTCTACCTGGACGCCCTGCTGGTGGAGCCCGGGCGCCGCCCCTTCGATATCCTGGCGCCGGAGGTTGTGGCGCGACGCCTCAAGGCAGCCGAGGAATCGAGTGGCGGCGTCAGTCTGCCGCCGCAACCGCCCGAGAGCTTCGGGGTGACGGAGCCGGCCGACATCGCGTGGCTCGCGCGTCGGCTCACACCGCATCCGCTCGGCACCTATACGAGTCCTCTCAACATCCAAAATCCGGTCGGCAACGGCCTGCCGCGCACCTATGTCGCGTGCACGAATCCCGGCTACGGCTTTCTCGATCCGGTGAAGACCTGGCTGCGCGGCCAGGACGGCTGGCGCGTCCTCGCGATCGCAAGCAGCCATGACGCGATGATCACCGCGCCTGACGAGTTCGCGCGCATCCTGACCGGGTTCGCCGAAACGTGAGCGCGGCCGTTCGCCGACGCGCGGCGGGTCTCCCAACGGCCGCTCGCCGTCGGACGGCCGAGCTCGAGCAAACACGATCGCCGGAAAAACAGCATGGGACATTTTGACGAATATCTGGGGCTGTTCACGGCGTCGTTCCTCGCCGCGACCGTGCTGCCGTTCCAGTCGGAGGTGGTGCTGTTCGGAATGCTGCTGACCCACCACTATGCCTGGTGGGGACTGGTGATCGTGGCAAGCCTCGGCAACATCCTCGGCTCGGTCGTGAACTGGCTCCTGGGACGGGGTCTCGCCCAGTTCGAGGACCGTCGCTGGTTCCCGGTGAAGCGCGAGCAGATCGCCCGCGGCGAGGCCTGGTACCATGCCTACGGGCGCTGGTCGCTGCTTCTGAGCTGGCTGCCGATCATCGGCGATCCGCTTACCATCGTGGCCGGCGCCATGCGCGAGCCGTTCCCGGTCTTTCTGGCGCTCGTCTCGATCGCCAAGACCGCGCGCTACGTCGCGGTCGCCGCGATCACCAACGAATGGTTCTGAAAATCCCTCCCTCGTCGAGAGTGAGGGAGAAAGCGTGTCGCCCTGCCTACCAATAGGGACGCGGCGGCACCGGGCGGCCATAATAATAGCCTGGCGGCGGAGCCTGGCGGCTCCAGTGCCAGCGGCGCCACGACGGCGGCTGGAAATAGCGGTGGTGGTGCCGCCAATGCCACCGGCGGTTCGATTCCCCCTCATGATAGCCGCGGCTGTAGGCCCGGTCCCCATTGCTTCCACCTCGCCACGCCTGCGCCTGTGCCGACGAGGCGGACCCCGCGAGCATTAGGCTGAAACTCGCAACGGCAATCGAGGCCAGCACGACCTTGCGCAACATCTCCTGTTCCTCCTGCGCCACCTCGCAATCGGCAGCGTCGAGATTTCTTTACCGAGGCTTCGTTGAATGCAGGCCGACAGCGTCGTTCAGCTCACGTTGAGAATGCCTCCACCGCGGCCGGGATGGGGCTCAGTGCATCGGCAAAGTAGGTCCGCGGCCACAAGGGGAACCTTTTCGCCTCGCGTCGCATCAAACCCACGCAGCCGGCTCGAGCCCGGAACCGCTCAGCCGTGGGGACGTTTCCAGACCAGGTCTGGCTGCAAGTTCAATGACTTGCCTGGGCGGCGGAAGGCCCGTTGGGCCGCTGTCCAGACCGCGCGCGGCAAAACCAAGCCTCGGCAGAAGAGGTCTGTCGCCCCTTCTCCGCGTGGCGCCAACACGAGGTAACCATGCCTGACCGTAACCCGAGCTCCACCGCGAATATCGGGGATCACCCGATCCATCCGATGCTGATCCCGTTTCCGATCGCCTTTCTCGTCGGGACCTTCGTTTGCGATCTGATCTACCTGTCAACCGGCAACAGCGGCTTTGCAGCGGCGACCCTGTGGCTACTCGGCGGGGCGCTGCTGATGGCGGCCCTGGCCGCCGTCGCCGGACTGATCGATTTCTTCGGTGACCAGCGCATCCGCGATATCTCCGCCGCCTGGCATCACATGATCGGCAACGTCATCGCGGTCCTGCTGTCGCTGTGGAATTGGTATCTGCGCTACAGTGGCGGCGAGGCCGCCATCAAGCCGACCGGCGTCCTGATCTCCCTCGTCGTCGTGCTGATCCTGCTTTACACCGGATGGCGCGGCTGGGAGATGGTCTATGCCCATCGCGTCGCTGTGCTGAGCGAGCCCGACCGCGGCCCGTGAGGGCGCCAGCAGTCTCGGCTCCACTGTGACCCACGGCGTGGGTTTCGATCACGCGCCACGCGTCGACGCCAGACGCTTCGGCGGCAGCGCGACGACGGCGATGCCCACCAGGATCAGCGCCATGCCGACGAGCCGCAGGACGCCGAAGCGTTCGCCGAACACGACGGCGGACGAGACGATGCCGAAGACCGGCACGAGCAGCGAATAGGGCGCGACCAGACTGGCCGGATAGCGCCGCAGCAGGTGCGCCCACAGGCCGTAGCCGGCGAGGGTCGCGACCGCGCCCTGAAATATGATCGAGCCAAGCCCCCGCCACGACCATTGGCTCAGGGCCTCGGCCATGGCGTGCGGACCTTCGAGGACGGCAGACAGGGCGAGCAGCGGCAACGGCGCCACCACGCTCAGCCATACGGTCAGCGGCAGGAACTCGACGGGCGGGACGCCGCGCATGATGACGTTGCCGACGGCCCAGCAGGCGGATGCGGTCATCACCAGCCCAAGGCCGAGCCAGGTCATCTCGCTCCCCTTGCCGCCGACGCTCGCCCCGATCGCCAAGATGCCCGCAGCCGCGATTGCCATGCCGGCGAGGTGGCGGGCGCGTGGCCGCTCGCCGAGCACGACCGCGGCGAACAGGATCGTGAAGAAGACCTGCGACTGCATCAGGACGGAGGCGAGCCCCGGCGGCATGCCGGCCTCCATGCCGATGAACAGAAGGGCGAACTGCACCACGAACCACGCCGTGCCGATCGCCACGAGACGCTGCCACGGCACCGGCGGGCGCGGCAGCACCAGCGCCGGCAGGGCCGCCACCGTGAAGCGCAGGCACGCGAGCAGGATCGGCGGGTAGCTGTCGAGCCCCCACCGGATCGCGACGAAATTGAACCCCCAGATCGCCGCAACCGCGACGGCCATAAGGATGTGGGCCGGTTTCAAGAAGAGTCCTGTTGATGGGACGCGCAGGCGAGTCGGGACCCCGTGTCCACCGAACGGCGACCTGCGTCCAATCACAAGCATTGATGGAGAGCGTCACGGCCGTGCAGCGACAACGCGGCCCGCGGGCGGCATCCTGAAGGCCGCCCGGCGCTCAGCCAGACTGGCCTGTTGCTTCAGAACGATCTGCTCCGATGATTGCACCGGGTCCTCGCTGGCGGCAGCGCGCGGCCCCGTCGCCCGATCAGACTCTTCGGGCTGTGCGTCCGCCGGCGTCGGAAGGCGGCCGGCTCTCTTCGGGCCGGCCGCGGTCATGTCGCCGGGTCGCCTTAGCGGTAATTCCAGCGCAGATGCGCCAGCCACGCGTTGCGGCACACGAAATTCGATACCTCGTCGCCTATGCTGCAGGCACCGCCGGCGCTGCGCGCATCCGCAGAGCGGGCGCCGGCGTCGGAAGGTGCGACCAGCCCCGAGATGATCAGGCCGAGCGCGACAACGGCGCTGGCCAGCGTGGCGGCTGGGTGCAATGGCCCAAAGGCAACAAGAGTGCGTTCGCTCGATGAAACCATTTCGGCCTCCAAATGAGCGGCATTTGAGCGAGCGTTTCAGAACGCATCCGGCGTCGGCGCGACCGGCATATGCGGGGACGCCGCCATGATGTCATGCGGCGACACCGCGGCGAGCGGACCTGCCGACGATCGATGCGCCCATTGGGATGGGCCAAAGGATGCGAGGAAGACTGCGAGGAGCGCGGCACCTGCCGCGACGGCGATCTTGGTCATGATGATCTCCCTAATGCCCGTGTGGGCCAGAGCGACCATCCCGTTGCGGGCCAGGAAAACGCCCGCGCAGCTTTGATTTGTTGTCAGTCTGGTAAGCTGGCTTTCTTGTGGCCAGCCAGATGCACCACCAACATCAATCTACCACAGCCGGTGCCGGGTAAGAAGGATAATCCACCCATGCGCTTTGCCGGACTCGCGACCAGGCGGCGAATAAGTTGGCCCCGCGATCCTCAGACCCGGGGCCGAGTAGGTTGCCGCTGGGATGGATGGTGGCAACCCTGATTTGATACCCGCTTCCTGTTGCGAGTTCATGTCTCCCCGCATTTCAATGCGGAAACATGGTTTCGTGGCATCGTGGGCCGCCTCGGGACGCGCTATTGCGCGCTCTACGCCGATCGGACACGATCCGCCCGCGCGCCGGGCGTGCCAGCCAATGATCACCGGGAGGGAGAGGGAAGCGCATGTTCGCCAAGATCAATCACGTCGCCATCGTCAGCGAGAAATACGCCCTCCTCGGCAAGTTCTACGAAGCCGTCTTCGGCATGAAACCGGGCAGCACCTCGCGTCCGGCGCGAGCGATCACGGTCGGCGATGGCTATGTCGGCCTCAACATCAATCCGCGCAAGGCGGGGCGGCCGGCGGGGCTCGATCATTTCGGCATCGAGGTGGCGGAGATCGAGACCGTGTTCGAGCGCATGCGCAGCAAATATCCGGCCGCCGGCTGGGTGCAGCGGCCAGGCACGCGGCCGTTCGCGGGTATCACCGCCAATGATCCCGACGGCAATGTCTTCGACCTGTCGCAGAAAGAGATGAAGAACCGGACGTCGAGCTATGTGGAGAATACCGGCGCCCAGCAGGAGCGCCACATCAGCCATGTCGCCGTGCGCACCATGCGGCCGGACGACATGGCGCGCTTCTATGCCGACGTATTCGAGCTTGCCGAGCAGAATGTCGGCAATGGCAGTGGCGACGCCAATCATTACCTGACGGACGGCAAGATCACGCTGGTGATCATGCCGTGGCGGATACAGAACTATCTCGGCCAGAACATTCTGCCGACCGGCATGGACCATGTCGGCTTCACCGTCGAGAGCCTCGACAAGTTCAAGGAGGACGTCGACGAGGTGGCAGGCGTCAATCCGATCCTGTCGCCGATCCCGGTCGGCCGGGGCAAGGAAGGGGGAGCGCGGCTCGATCTGCTCAGGAGGCAATGCCCCATCGGCGAGCATTTCATGGCCGATCCCGATCACACGTTGATCGCCGTGCGTCAGCGGCACTGACCTGCATGACGACAGGAGCAGCAGCGATGGCAGCGACCTCCGATCCGACCGACGCATTCGTCCCGGTGCAAGGGCTGCGCACGCGCTATCTTGCGCAGGGCGACGGGCCGCCGGCGATTCTCCTGCACGGCGCCTCGCTCGGCTCGTCCGCGGACGTATGGCGGCGCAACCTCGGCCCGCTGGCCGCGTGCGGCGTGCGTGCCATCGCCTACGACCAGCCGGGCTTCGGCTTGTCTGACGATCCGCCGGATTGGGGGCTCGGCTTCCGCACGTCGTTCATCCTCGCTTTCATGGATGCGCTCGGTCTCGAGCGCGCCGCGCTCGTCGGACACTCGCAGGCCGGAGCGATGGCCGTGCGGCTGGCCCTCACCCATCCCGAGCGGGTGAGCCGCGTCGTGGTGCTCGGCACCGGCAGCCTGCTGCCGCCCCTGGCCGAAACGACGGGCAAAAAGGCCGGCCCTGCCGAGGGCGACGAAGGCGGCGACACCGAGCCGACTGCAGCCGATGCCAGGGCGCTGCTCGAACGCAATCTGTTCGACCACGCGCTGATCACCGACGAGGAGGTCGCATTGCGCCTGCGCATGGGCACGGGCAAGAACTTTCGCGCGTTTCAGGCGCGCAAGCGCGCGGGTGCGGTGGCCCGCGCCGCCGGCGGCGGCGGTCAGAAGGAGAATCCGCTGTGGCAGCGGCTCGGCGAGATGCGCCAGCCCCTCCTGATGATCTACGGCCGCGAGGATCGCGGCGAGGCGGCCAGGCGCGTCGCGCTTGCCCGCCAGGAAATCCCGGATCTCGATCTGCATGTCGTGCCGGGCTGCAAGCATCTCGTGCAATGGGACGCCGCCGACACGTTCCACCGCCTCGCCGGCCCGTTCCTGCGCGACGCCGCATCCGCGGTTCGCGGCGCCGCCTAGAACACTTTCCGGCGACGTGGGTCCGGTTCGCCGAAGAAGATGCGCTTTGTGGAAAAGCGTGAGCCGTTCCAGCGGATCTCGGGCCTGTCCGATATCCGCATCAAAGCGCAAGTCGGGATTGGCGTGAGTGGAAACGGCTCCAAGCCATCTCCTGCGGATCCGGGCGAAGACCGAACATCCGCGGCACGGGAGCGAGCCGCTTAACGGCACGCTAACCGCCCGCTTGCAAGACTCGCCACCACATGGCGAGGACGGTGGCAGAAGAGAGCGCGGCTCCCGCCTGGGAGCCCTGGTTCGTGGAGGCGCGACGGCAGATCGAGACGATGCCGTCGCGTTTTCGCGCCGAGCGCAATGCGCGCTCATTGGCACGGCTCGGGCGCAGCCTGCCCGAGTCGTTTCCGGGCTGCGTCCTCGCTCACGCCCTGGCGCGACCCTTCATCCCGCCGACCCCCCGCCGTGCTGTCGAGAGCTACTGGCGCGCCCATCCGCTGCGCGCCGATTACCTGGCACGCACGCTCGCCGCGCGCAGCGGCGCTCCGCCCGGCTGGTCGTGGCGGCTCGATCCGCGCAAGCGCAATGGTGTTGCAGCAACCTTCCGTGCGCCGCCGGCCCCGTATCGCGAAAAAGCCTTCGCGCTCGGCCCCGGCCAGTGCTGCATCTGTGGGCAGCCCGTGTACCGCTTCGGATGGCACAGCGACCTGTGGGGCGACGGCAAGGTCAACCGCAAGGCCGGCTGGCACGCCGGCTGCGTTGCGGCCTGGAAGCTGTGGACCGCCCCGGCCGAGCACGACCGCCTCTTGCGGCGCCGCCAGCAGCGACGCTGCGGCGAGACCGGCGCCCGGCTTCTCAGGACCGCCGAGGTCGACCATCGCACGCCCCTGTTCCGCGTCTGGCGCGAGCACCGCGAACGGCCGTGGCCTGAACTGCTCGGCTTCTGGGGCACCGCGAACCTGCAGGTCGTCAACCGCCCGGCGCACCTCGCCAAATGCGCGCTCGAGGCCGGCGAGCGCGCCGGCCGCGCAGACGCTCGGATCGACACGCCGACGGGGTCTGGGCCGTAACGCATTCCTGGCCAACGCCCCTGCCCTGCCAGGAGAATTAACCGGCCGCTAACCATGCACTCGGCAAAACTTGCCTAGACGAGGCGCAAGGCAGGGTCGGGCGTTCATGGATGAGGCGGCGGCGATGGCGGCACCGATAGGATCGGTGGCCGGGGTGCAACCGGCCGCGACAGCGGGGGGCGCCGCGCGAGCCGGCACGCGTCGCTTCGGCGGCGGCAACGCCGGCGTGGGCGGCATCGGCGGCCTTGGCCTGCCGACGATGGGCGAGATGGGCGCCCTTGCCAAGCGCAGCGACCTGTTCCTCGCCATCGGCGTGATGGGCATCCTCGTGGTGCTTGTCTTTCCTCTGCCGCCGCTGCTGCTCGATCTGCTCCTGGCCGTCTCGATCATCGTGTCCGTGCTGATCCTGATGACCTCGCTGTTCATCGAGGAGCCCCTCGAATTCTCGGTCTTCCCGACCGTGTTGCTCGTCGCGACCATGCTGCGGCTCGCGCTCAACCTCGCCTCCACGCGCCTGATTCTGGCGCACGGGCACGAGGGTACGGCAGCAGCGGGCCACGTGATCGAGGCGTTCGGCAACTTCGTGATGTCGGGCAACTTCGTGATTGGCGTGATCGTCTTCGCGATCCTGATCATCGTGAACTTCGTCGTCATCACCAAGGGCTCGGGCCGCATCGCCGAGGTGGCGGCGCGTTTCACCCTCGACGCCATGCCGGGCAAGCAGATGGCCATCGATGCCGATCTCTCGGCGGGGCTGATCGACGAGACGGCCGCCAGGGAGCGGCGCAAGGCGCTCGAGGACGAATCATCATTCTACGGCGCCATGGACGGCGCCTCGAAATTCGTGCGTGGCGACGCCATTGCGGCCTTGCTGATCACCTTCATCAACGTGATCGGCGGCATCATCATCGGCGTGGCGCAGCAGGGCATGGGCTTCGGCGAGGCAGCCAAGAGCTACACGCTGCTGACCTGCGGCGACGGTCTCGTCTCGCAGGTTCCAGCGCTGATCGTTTCGACCGCGGCCGGCCTTCTCGTCTCGAAAGCCGGCGTGCGCGGCGCCGCCGACAAGGCGCTCGGGAAGCAGCTCTCCAATTACCCCAAGGCCCTCGGCATGTCGGCGGCGGTGATGGGCGCCATTGCGTTGCTGCCCGGCATCCCGATGCTGCCGTTCGTGACGCTCGCCGGCGGCGCCGCCTGGCTGGCACGCAAGATCGACCAGCAGAACAAGGCGCGCGCCGCCATGGGCATTGCTGCCGACGGCACGCCGGCAGAGGCCGGCGCCCCCGGCGCTCCCAGGGAGGAGCCGATCACCGACGTCCTCAAGATGGACGACCTCAAGATCGAGATCGGCTATGCGCTGCTGCCGCTGGTCAATTCGCCCGACGGCTCCGACCGCCTGACCGAGCAGATCAAGGCGCTGCGTCGCCAGGTCGCCGCCGAGGTCGGCTTCGTGATGCCGTCGGTGCGCATCCTCGACAACGTGCATCTCGAGGCCAACGCCTACACCATCCGGGTCAAGGAGATCGACGCCGGCGACGGCGCCGTCTTCCCGAACCTGTTCATGGCCATGGACCCGATGGGCGGTCAGGTGCAGCTCCCGGGCCACCACATGCTCGAACCGACCTTCGGGCTCCCCTGCACGTGGCTCGACGCCGCCCTTCGCGACGAGGCGCAGTTGCGCGGCTACACGGTCGTGGATGCCGCGACCGTCATGTCGACCCACCTCGCCGAGGTGATCAAGGCCCACATGTCGGAGTTGCTCTCGCATGTCGAGGTGCAAAAGCTGCTGAAGGAGCTGCCGAAGGAGCACACCGAACTGATCAAGGAAATCGTGCCGGCGCAGATCTCGACGACGGGCATCCAGCGCGTGCTGCAATATCTGCTCGCCGAACGCGTCTCGATCCGCGACCTCGGCACCATCATCGAAGGCATTTCCGAGGTGTGCGGCTCGCTCAAGAATCCGCGCGACATCGCCGAGCACGTGCGCACGCGGCTGGCACGTCAGATCTGCGCGCAGTACACCGCGCCGGGCGGCCATATCCCGATCATCACCCTGTCGCCGCAATGGGAACAGGCATTTCTCGAATCGATCGTCGGCCACGGCGACGACCGTCACCTCGCCATGCAGCCCTCGCGGCTCAGCGAGTTCGTCAACACGGTGCGCGATCGCTTCGAGGAGGCGGCGCGCATGGGCGAGATGCCGGTGCTCGTCACCTCGGTCGGCTCGCGGCCGTTCGTGCGCTCAATCATCGAGCGTTTCCGCCGCGAGACCCCGGTCCTCAGCCAGGGCGAGATTCATTCGCGCGCGCGCCTCAGGACTGTCGGCAGCGTCTAGCGGTGCAGCGAATAAATCGGTGAACAGTTACTGCGCTCGGCATCGCGAATAGCAATGTTGCATAAATAGCGCCACAACAGGTGGAGCCGCGAACGGATTCCGGGAGAGTCCCTGAAGCCTCGGCACGACCGGCAAAGCCCGCAGCAGCGCAGGCCAAGCCGGTTGCGTCGACCGCAAAGCCGCCCGCTCGCATCGCTCCTCCGGCGCAGGCTGCCCGCGCCAGTGATTGCGCAGCGCAGCTCAGGACATCACCGGCCCGTCACGCTGCGCTCACGGCGAAGATGCTGCTGACGCTTGCGCAAGCGGAGCCCGGAGGGCGAGAGCCAGCACGGGCGCGGTCAGGACGGACACCGCGAGGCCGGCCATCGCCAGCGCGATCGAGACAAGGTCGCTGATGATCCCGAGCAGGACCGGCGCGCCGGCACTGGCGCCGATCGTGCCTGTGTAGAACAGGCCGAAGGCGCGTGTGTGCGCGCGCGGCGGCACGAGTTCCGGCACGGTGCCGTAAAGAACGGTGGACGTGCCGTTGAGAGCGATGCCCATGAGCGGCGCGATCACGAGGGTGAGCCAGGGCGGCGCAAACGGCATGACAAGCGCTCCGAATGCGGTGGCGCCCTCCGTCATCGCGACGGTCCACAGGACGCCGAAGCGCGCACCGAGCGGCCCGCAGACGCGCGCGTTTCTGCCCGGGGATGCGCACGCCGCGCGCAGGCACCCGCGGGCAGGCCGGCAGCTTGCGTCAGCTCTTCCTCAGCCAGAGGCTCGTTTCGTGCGCGTCCGCCAGCAGCGGCAGCTGCGCCAGAACGCCCTGCTCGGTCCATTCCGGGCGGCGCGCCGCCACGTGATGGCTGGCGAACACGATCTCGTAGCCCCTGCCCTGCAGCAGCGCACCTGCGACAAGCTGCTCGTTATAGCCGCGCCATGTCCAGGCGGCGGGGTAGGCGTCGGGCAGGAAGACGTCGTGCACATGGACCAGAACGCCGCGTCCAAGACGCGGCAGGATATCGAGGAAGAGCCGGTCGACGTCGGTTCCCGGCATGGCGATGTGACTCGAATCGATGAACAGGATGTCGCCGGGGACGAGCGTTTCGAACAGGCCGGGATCGACCTCGGACAGGAGCTGCCTGTGGTGACAAAGCCTGAGCTGGTCGAGCGAGGCCCGTGGCGCCGGATCGATGCAGACCAGTTCGGTGGCAAGCCCGCCATCGGCGATGGCGCGGGCGAGAAAGCGGGTTGAATGGCCGGAGCCGATCTCGACAATGCGGCGCGGGCGCTCGCGCCGCACCAGGGCGTAGGCCGCCGCCGCGTCGAGCCGGGGAAACCAGTCCTGATCGAAGCGCGCCGGACCGGCGTCTGCGGCGATGCGCAGAAGATCATCCCGGTGGGCCTCGATCGCGCGCAGGACCGCCTCGATATTTGCGGTTGCGGCATCGAACAGTGGATGCAGCGCCGGATAGTCCGCGCGGCGCGCTGACCCGGCATAGCGGTACGGAATGAAGAAGCCGCCGGGCGACAGGCCGAAGATGGTCGCCAGCCCCAAGGCGAGGCGCCGCGCCCGGGCACGCACACCCGGATCAGTGGCTCGCGACACCCGGCGGCGCGGTCGTTGCCGCGGGCGCCGGCGCGGCGGGATGAGGATGAACCGCCGGCGCCGGCGCGGCGGAAGGCATGTGCAGCGGCGAGGGGATGGGCGACAAGCCCTGGGCGGCGGTGCGGTCGCGCCAGGCCTGCGCGACGCGCGAGCGCTCGAACAGGAGCACGACGACGATTGCCATGGCGAATGGGACCAGCAGGTAGAACACGCGGAAGATGATCAGGGCGGCGAGCACCTCCGCTTTCGGCACATCCGGCATGATGGCGACGAAGACCAGCTCGAAAACGCCGAGGCCGCCGGGCGCATGGCTGGCAAGGGCCGCCGAGAAGGAGGCGAGGAAGGCTGCCAGCACGGCGATAAAGCCAGGATTGCCCGTCTCCGGAAGCGCAAAATAGATGATGCCGGCCGCGCCGAGCAGCTCGAGCGGGGCGGCGATGAGCTGCCGCACCATGACCGCCGGACGCGGATATTCCAGCTTGAAATCGCGGATGCAGAGCGGCCGCAGATGCAGGATCGATCCGACCACGTAGAGCATGACGAAGGCCAGCATTGCGACGCCGACAACCCGCGCCGTGGTGGTCTCCCGTAGAAAGGCCGGGATCGCCTCCGGCAACCGCGAGAAGAGCTCCGGATAGATGGTCAGTACGATACCGCCGAGCAACACGGTGCCGAGGCCGAAGGTAAAGGAGCAGAGTGCCACCAGCACCGCCACCTGGGGAGCGCTGAGCCCCTTGGAGGTATAGGCCCGGTAACGCACGAGGGCCCCCGAGAAGACCGATGCGCCGATGTTGTGCGACAGGGCATAAGTCGTGAAAGAGCAGACGGAGACGAACCACCAGGATATGTGGTGGATGCCGAGATGCACGAGGGCGATGCGGTCGTACCAGGCAAGGGCCGCATAGGCGACCAGCGTCGACGCGGCTGCAAGGAGATATTGATGCGTCGGGATCGCCCGCAGACTTGACCAGAGCGCCTCGATCGAGAGACCGCGAAGCTCATGATAAAGGAGCCAACCCGACACTACGACTGCGAGCAGCCCGATAATGGGCCACACGAACTCACGCACATGCTTCATGAGATCGGCCGACTCCCTCCCGGTCCTCTGTGCCCGAGCAGGGCTTGAGCCGCAAGGGGCTTTGCGGACGCCGCCGCCGCGGTGCTCCCCGGCCGCGGTGCAGGCGAAGCCTCATGGCAACGCATCACACAATAGCCACGATCTGCGGTGCTCCCGCAAGGTCTTGCGATACGAGGCATGCGCTTCGATGACTATAGGTTGGACGCCGTTGCGGTCATGATCCACGCACGAACCGGAGCGCCTCGCCGGTGCGCTCCTCGCGATCGACCGTCGCCGCATCGATTTGATGCTTCCCGGCGCTTCGCTCGCGGCCCCGGCAACCATCGGTCGCAGGCGCCAAGATCCTGGTATACGGAGCGGGGCCCATGAAAATCAGCGGTTATACCGACCTGCCGCCGGGCACGATCGCAGCGGTGGTCACCTATCTCGAGATGCATGCGCCGCCGGCGCCGCGGCCTCCCCCGCGGCAAGACTGGTCGCTGGCTTCACTGAAGGGAGACGCCGCTCGCTATCGCGCCCTGTTCCGCCGGGTCGGCGAGCCCTGGCTCTGGTTCAGCCGAGTGGTCATGGACGATGCTATGCTGGGCTCGATCCTCGGTCACCCTCGCGTGCAGGCCTACGCGTTGCAGGAGAACGGCCTGGACATCGGCCTCCTGGAGCTTGACTTCCGCGAGCCCCGGACATGCGAGTTGTCCTTCTTCGGCCTCGCGCCTGAAGCGATCGGCTGCGGCTGGGGGCGGATCCTGATGAACGAGGCGATCCGGCGCGCGTGGGAGCAGCCGATCAGCCGCCTGTGGGTCCATACCTGCAGCCTCGATCACCCG
>DATBIR010000285.1:0-27359 GCA_036556825.1 Beijerinckiaceae bacterium | reverse complement strand
TGTCGTTCCAAATGGCTTTAGGGTGCATCAGAAATGAAATATGATATTCGCGACCGGTATGGTCACACTATTAATGAATGTATTCAACAAGTTATTAATGAGCTCTCGCGCGATGCCATCGGGTTATGGAACATTGTTATATATGGGCGTGAAGATTTCGGGCTTTCAGGAGGCGATCTCGCGGATTTTGTGCGTCGACATCTACTCGCGATCTTCGCGCATGGCGCGAAACCAGTTGTTGGAGCAAGTGACAACATCCACATCTGGACGCCTGTCGATTACGGCGGAGGGCCTGAAGAAGTCGCGAACGCAATCGTTTCAGAATGGATCCAAACTGGCCATGAGCCTGGTCCCGGTGGGCTTTGGTTCGCGCTGCCGCATGTCTATCAAGAAAAGCGCGGCCCAGAGGCCCCGGACCGAATTAAAAGTAGACTATCCTGACCTCGTGTATCGGCCAGCGATAAACGTGTTGTCACCCTTCGCCGAGTAGTTGCCACGTCGACGTCGCGACCGCGAGCAGCTTGCCGCCTTCGTCGGTCATGCGCGATTCCAGGTAGTTGATGGTGCGGCCGCGGCGCAGGAAGCGGCCCTCGCAGCGCACGCGGCCGCTCAGCGCGGGCCGCAGATACTGCGTCTTCATCTCGAGCGTGATGCCGGGGCGGCCCAGCGTGTGCCGGATCAGGTGGCCCATCGACACGTCGAGCGCGAAGGCGATGACGCCGCCATGCAGGCTGCCCTGCGGGTTGAACATGAAATCGCGGACAGGCACGTCGACGATGCAGGTCTCGTCCGTGTAGGAGATGTCGAGGCCGAACAGCTTTGCCAGAAAGAAGGTGCCGAAATCCGGGCGATGCGTGCGCAGCGCCTCCTCGAACGCGTCACGCGCGGCGTCCTCGTCCACCGGTGCGCTCCTATTCCTCGATCGGGTTGAGGCCCTTGGCCCTGCGGAACGCCGTGCGCAACGCCCGCACGATCAGCGGCGTGAACATGCTCAGGCAGGTGACGACGAACAGCGCCACGACGATCGGCCGCGAGAAGAACATCAGCCAGTTCTGGTCGAAGATCAGGAGCGACTGCTTGAGCGTCTCCTCGACCATCTTGCCCAGCACCAGGCCCATGACCAGCGGCGCCGGCGAGAAGCCGAAACGCCGGAAGAAGAAGCCGATGACGCCGAAGGTCAGCATGACCCAGACGTCCATCAGCGACTGCTCCTGGCCATAGGCGCCGATCACGGCGAACACGAACACGCCCGGCCACAGCAGGGCGTCCGGAATGAGCGTGATGCGGGCAAAGAGCTTGGCCAGAAACAGGCCGAGCACGACATAGATCAGGTTCGCGGCCAGCATCGAGGAGAAGACGGCGTAGAGCAGGGCCGGCTGCTCGTTGAACAGGTGCGGCCCGGGCCTGACGCCCTGCACGATCAGTCCGGCCAGGATGATGGCCGTCGTGGCGCTGCCCGGAATGCCGAGCGCCAGCGTCGGCACCATGCTGCCGCCGACGGCGGCGTTGTTGGCCGCCTCGGGCCCGGCGACGCCCTCGATCGAGCCTTTGCCGAATTCGTGCTTGTGTTTCGACCAGCGCTTGGTCTCGTTGTAAGAGATCAGCGCCGCCGTGGTCGCGCCGAGCGCCGGCAGGATGCCGATGAAGGTGCCGAGCACGCTCGAGACGCTGATCGCCTTGGCGCATTTCCTGAAATCGGCGCGGCTCGGCAGGCGCACCGCGGTCAGCGCCAGGCGCTCGGGAACGACATGCAGGCGCGAGGCCTGGTCGAGCATCTCGCTGATGGCGAACAGGCCCGTCAGGACCGGCACGAGGCTGAGGCCCTCGGAGAGCTCGACGATGCCGAAGGTGAAACGTTCGACGCCGGTCGTGAGGTCGAGCCCGACGGTCGCTAGCAGGACGCCGAAAACCCCGACGATCAGGTTGCGGATGCCGGCATCGCTGCCGACCGCGGCCAGCATGGACAGGCCGAAACAGGCGAGCGCGAAATATTCCGGCGGGCCGAAGTTGTAGGCAGCCCTGGCCAGCAGAGGCGCGGCGACGATCAGCACGATCACGCTGAAGATGCCGCCGATGGCGCTGGCGATGGTCGACATGCCGAGAGCCCGGCCGGCTTCGCCGCGCGCCGCGAGCGGATAACCGTCAAAGGCGGTGGCGGAGGCCGAAGGGTCGCCCGGCGTGTTGATCAGGATGGCCGTGATCGAGCCGCCGAAATTGGCGGCGCAATAGATCGCGCCGAGGAAGGCGACGCTGGCGATCGGCCCCATGCCGACGGTGAGCGGCAGCAGCAGCGCCGCAGTCGTGCTGCCGCTCAGGCCGGGCAGGGCGCCGACGATCACGCCCAGCACCGTTCCGGCCAGGATCACGGCCAGCATGTACGGGTCGAGGAGAATGGCCATCCCGGCCCAGAACGCGTCCATGACCTATCCCAAGAGCCATTCGCCAATCAGGCCGCGCGGCAACGGGATGGCGAAGCCTTTCACGAACATGGCGTAGATAAGCGCGGTCAGGGAGAATCCAGCGATCACGAGGATCGCCCAACGGCGTTCTCCCCAGAGCAGGCCCAGGCCGACGAAGCCGAGGAACATGGCGGGGATCATGCCGGCCAGCCACACGAGGCCCATAAAGGCGAGCATGGCGAGCGCGGTCCAATAGACCATCGCGGGAATCGGCTCGCGGACGGTGTCCTCCTTGCCCCTGGCCAGGAGGACCATGACGCCCGCCAGCACCACCAGCACGCCGAGCAGCAGGCGCGGGAAGACTTCCGGCCCCATGCCGGACGCGAATGCGGCCGGCACTTCGGGAAAGGTCATGGTGATTGCGTAGACGGCGCCGCAGAAGGCGACGATGCCGAGGGCGATGGCAAGGTCCGAATGGATGCGGCGGCGGCGCGCCGGAGCGCCGGGCGTGAGGCGTGCGCCCGGCGCGTCGACCTGTCGAGGTGCAACGGACATCCCGGCGACCCGGCTATTTCACGCCGATGGCCGCCAGCGCTTCCTTGCCGCTCGTGGCGAACTCGTCGAGCTGCTTCTGCCATTCGGCGCGGCCGACCACGC
Source organism: Beijerinckiaceae bacterium (assembly GCA_036556825.1). Classification (GTDB taxonomy): domain Bacteria; phylum Pseudomonadota; class Alphaproteobacteria; order Rhizobiales; family Beijerinckiaceae; genus JAJKJG01. Next base: position 24,303 of record DATBIR010000285.1, on the reverse strand, counting down.
TCTTCGGCGACTGCCCCGACGACTTGAGGTAGTCCTGGAAGAGCTTGCCGTTCATCGCCTTGACCAGGCCGGCCTCGAGCGCCTTGATGCGGTCCTCGGGCGTGCCCTTGATCACGGCGAAGCCGCGCACGGTCGAGTAGTAGGCGGGGACGCCGATCTCGGCGCCGGTCGGCACGTCGGGAAGCGATGCGTTACGCTCGCGGTCGAGCACGAGAAGCGCGCGCACCTCGCCGGCTTTGATCTGCGACTCGGCTTCGGCGAAGTTGAGCAGCGCGGCGTCGATGTTGCCGCCGACCAGGTTGATCACCACGTCGCCGCCGCCGCGGAACGGCACCACCGTCGGCGCCTGCAGGCCGGCCTGCTTGGCGAAGCCGAGCACGGCGATGTGGTCGACGCTGGCGATCTGCGTCGTGCCGTATTTCATCGCCTTGCCCTTCGAGGCGGCGATGAAGTCCTTGGCGGTCTTGTAGGGGCTGTTCTTGCCGACCATCAGGATCTGCGGGTCGTCCGTGGCGCGCGCGACGCCGACGATGTCCTCGACCTTGACGCCTGCGCCCTTGCCCTGAAGCGCCGTCAGGAGGTGCGTCTGCGTGATCAGCATGACGGTATGGCCGTCCTTCGGCCGGGAGGCGGCGTATCCCAGCGCGGCGGCGCCGCTGCCGCCCTGCTTGTTGAGGACGACCAGCTCCTGGCCGAATTCCGCCGGGGCCTGGACCATCATCATGCGCGCCGTGATGTCGGTGCCGCCGCCGACCCCGGCATGGGTCACGACTTCGATCGTCTTCGACGGAAACTTGTCCTGCGCGGCTGCGCCGGACAGGGCCAGCGCGCCGACGCAGGCGGCGAGCGCCGCACGTGCGGCGAGGGACGTGACCAATTGATACACAGACATGAGCTTCTTCCTCCCGGGATGTGGCGCCGGCCTGTCCATCAGGCTCTGTGCGCGTTGACGTCTTCGTGGTCTCCTACCGGCCGAGCGCCTCCAGCCAGCGGCGCTTGCCGGACAGCGAGTGCTCCTCGCCGAGCTTGCGGGCGCGCGCCCCGTCGCCGGCGGCAATGGCGTCGAGAATGGCCACGTGCTCGCCGTTCGACTCGCGCATGCTGTCCTTGGTGCCGAGCGCGCGCTGCCGGAACAGGTGCGTCTCGTTGATCAGCGAATCGTAGACCTGCTTGGCGCGGCCGTGGCCGGCGAAGCTCATCATGGTGTCGTGAAAGCTCAGGTTCAGGCGGTAATAGGTCGGGCTGTCGCCGCGCTCGATCGCCTCGCCCATCTGGGCGACGAGATCCGCGAGCTCCGCCTGCTGCTCGGCCGAGATGGCCCTTGCCAGCCGCTCGCAGGCAAAGCCGAACACCACCGCGCGCACGTCGTAGATCTCGATCGCCTCGTCGAAGCCGATCTGGCGGACGAACACGCCCTGATTGGGGACTACGGTGACGAGGCCGGCGCGCTCGAGGGCGCGCGTCGCCTCGCGCACGGGCCCGCGGCTGACGCCGAGGCGGCTCGCCAGGACCTGCTCGTTGAGGCGCTCGCCGGCCTTGAGCTCGCCGCCGAGGATCATGCGCTCGAGCTCCTTGGACACGATCGCGGTCAGCGATTGCGTGCGCCGGAGCTCGATGGCGTCGAGGGCCTTGCGGTTGTCCATTGGTCTAAGCTTGTCCGCGCAAAAAATTCTGTCAACTGTCTTTCGCCGACGCGGTGTTGACAGTATACAGCTCTAAATCGCAGCAAAATAATGATGGCGAAGGGGAGGAGACATGCCGTTTGAGCCGGCGTCGCGGGCACTGTCGCGTTTCCTGGTTCTCGACCTGTCGCGCGTGCGCTCCGGGCCGACCGCGGTGCGCCAGCTGGCGGACTGGGGGGCCAATGTCATCAAGATCGAGACGCCGCCGGCCCTCGAAGGCGGGGACTCGCCGGGCGGCCCGCGGCACGGCGCCGACTTCCAGAACCTGCACCGCAACAAGCGCAGCCTGACCCTCAATCTCAAGGCGCCCCAGGGCCGCGCCATCCTCAAGCGCCTGGCCGAGACCGCCGACGTGCTGGTCGAGAATTTCCGGCCCGACGTGAAGAAGCGGCTCGGCATCGACTACGAGAGCCTGTCGAAGATCAATCCCCGGCTCGTCTATGCCAGCATCTCCGGTTTCGGGCAGGATGGGCCTTACAGCAACCGGCCGGGTTTCGACCAGATCGCCCAGGGCATGGGCGGGCTGATGTCGATCACCGGGCAGCCGGGGCAGGGACCGATGCGCGTCGGCATCCCGATCGCCGACCTCACCGCCGGCATCTATTGCTCGTTCGGCATCCTGGTGGCGCTGTTGGCGCGCGAGGAGACCGGGCGCGGCCAATGGGTGCAGACCTCGCTCTTGCAGGCGCAGGTCGCGATGCTCGACTTCCAGGCGGCGCGCTGGCTGATCAACGGCGAGGTCCCGAAGCAGGCGGGCAACGACCATCCCCTTTACATGCCGACCGGCGTGTTCGAGACGGCGGACGGGCATCTCAACATCGCCGTGACCGGCACGGTCATGTGGGAGCGGTTCTGCCAGGCGGTCGACGGGCAGGAACTCCTGGCCCATCCCGATTACGCGACCGCAGCCCTGCGCTCGAAGAACCGCGCCGCCCTTTCGGCCGACATCAACAAGCGGCTGCGCACCGCCGATACGGCGACGTGGATGGCGCGTTTCAACGAGGCCGGGGTGCCCTCGGGACCGATCAACACCATCGACCAGGTCTTCGAGGATCCGCAGGTCCAGCATCTGCGCATGGCCCAGACGGTGACCTCGCCGGCCCTCGGGGAGATCAGCCTCGTGGCGCAGCCGGTGACGCTCAGCGAGACGCCGAGCAGCCTGCGGGTGCCGCCTCCCGAGAGCGGCGAGCATACCGACGTGATATTGAGCGAGTTCGGCTACGCCCCCGACGAAATCGCGGAGTTCCGCCGGAGCGGGGTGATATAAGGCCTCGAGGCACGGGCCCGCCAGCGCGGCGCTGCGCCGGACCCGTGCGGGAACGAAATTGGAGCGGGACGCAGCCGTGAGGCACCCCGCCCGGAACAAGGAGCTGATGAATGGCCAGCGAACAGGCGGTGGCGCGCGAGGCTACCAAAGTGGCACAGGAGGTCGGCGACGACCTCCTCTACGAGGTGCGCGACGGCGTCGCCTTCGTCACCTTCAACCGGCCGCAGGCGCGCAACGCCTTCACCTTCGCCATGTACGAGCGGCTCGCCGAGATCTGCGCCATCGCCGACGAGGACCGCTCGATCAAGGCCATGATGCTGACCGGCGCCGGCGGCAAGGCATTCGCGGCCGGCACCGACATCTCGCAGTTCCGCGCCTTCAAGACGCCCGACGACGCGCTCAATTATGAAGAGCGCGTCGACCGCGTTCTCGGCGCCCTCGAGCGCTGCCGCGTGCCGACCATCGCCGCCATCGCCGGCGCCTGCACGGGCGGCGGCGCCGGCATTGCCGGCTGCTGCGACATCCGCATCGCCGCCAGCAACGCGCGTTTCGGCGTGCCGATCGCCCGCACGCTCGGCAATTGCATGTCGATGTCCAACTTCTCCCGCTTCGCCGCGCTCATCGGGCCGGCGGCCGTCAAGGACATGATCTTCACAGCGCGCCTGATCGAGGCCCCCGAGGCCAAGGCCATCGGCCTCGTCAACGAGGTGGTCGAGGATCCGGCCAACCTCATGGCGCGGGCCGAGGAGGTGACGCGCATGGTCGCCGGCAACGCGCCGCTGACGCTGCAGGCGGCCAAGGAGGCGCTGCGGCGGCTGCAGCCGCGGCTGTCGCGCGAGGACGGCCAGGACCTGATCCTGATGTGCTACATGAGCGAGGATTTCCGCGAGGGCATGGACGCCTTCCTCAACAAGCGCGAGCCGAAATGGAAGGGCCGATGACCGCGCGGCCGGCGAAGATGGGGCCGCTCGCCGGCCTCAAGGTGGTCGACCTCACGCATGTGATGGCCGGCCCCACCTGCACGCTGATGCTCGCCGACATGGGCGCCGAGGTCATCAAGATCGAAAAGATCCCGGGCGGCGACGACAGCCGCCGCAGCGTGCCGCCCAAGGTCGGCGACGAGGCGGCCTCGTTCCTGATGATGAACCGCAACAAGCGCGGCATGGCGCTCGACCTCAAGACCGACGGCGGCCGGGCCATCCTGCGCCGGCTGATCGCCGACGCCGACGTGCTGGTCGAGAATTTTGCACCCGGCAGCCTCGAGCGCCTCGGCTTCGGCTACGCGGACCTGAGACAAGATTTTCCGGGCCTGATCTACTGCTCGCTGTCCGGCTTCGGGCGCACCGGACCGTACAAGGAGCGGCGCGGCTTCGATCTCGTCGCGCAGGCGATGAGCGGCATCATGAGCTTCACCGGCACCGGCCCGGACGATCCGCCGCTCAAGTCGGGCGCGCCGCTGTCCGACATCACCTGCGGAATTCTGGCGGCCATGGGCATTCTGGCCGCTTACGTGCATCGCTTGCGCACCGGCGAGGGACAGTGGGTCGAGACATCGCTGTTCGAGGCGGCCCTGGTCCAGACCTATTGGCAATCGGCGATCGCCCTCGCCACCGGGCAGGCGCCGCGCGCCATGGGCTCGGCGCATCCGCTCAACGCGCCCTACCAGGCATTCGCCGCCGCCGACGGCTGGATCGTCGTCGGCGGTGCCAACCAGACCAACTGGCTGCGCGTCCTGGAGGCGATCGGCGCGCCGGAACTGGCCGACGATCCGCGCTTCAGGGACAATCCGGGCCGCATGGCGCATCTGGCGGAGCTCGATGCGGAGCTCGCCGGACGTTTCCGCACGAGGCCAGCGCAGCACTGGCTCGACGCGCTCGACCGCAAGGGCGTCCCGTGCGGGCCGGTCTACGACATGCTCCAGGCCCTCGGCGATCCGCAAACCGCCGCGCGCGAGATGGTGGTCGAGGTCGACCACACCACCCTCGGGCCGGTGAAAACCCTTGGCCTTCCCGTGAAGTTCTCGCAAACTCCGGGCAAGGTGCAGACCGGCGCGCCGCTTTATGGCGAGCATACCCGCGACATCCTTGCGGAGCACGGGTTCAGTCAGGAGGAAATTGCCGCCTTCGAACGTGAAGGCGCGGTCGTTGCGGCATCACAGGCGATAACAGACAAGGTCGCCTGAGAAACATTCACAACATCCAAGGGAGTGAGACATGGTTTCAAGATCCAAGCTCGCAATCGCACTTGCCGGAAGCTGTCTCGGCTTCGTGCTGGCGCAAGCCGCACAGGCCGAATGGAAGCCGACCAAACCGGTCGAATTCCTGGGCGCGGCAGGGCCAGGCGGCGGCACCGACATCTTCAACCGGACCGTCCAGTCGATCATCCAGAAATACAATCTCGTCGATCAGCCGATCCTGGTGACGCCGAAGGGCGGCGGCAGCGGCGCCGAAGCTTTCGTGTATGTGAAGTCGGCGGCCGGCGATCCGCACAAGCTGGTTTTCGGCACGTCGAACCTCTACACGCTGCCGCTGGTCGCCAAGGTGGCGTTCAAGCACACGGACTTCGCGCCGGTCGCAGCCATGGTGTTCGACGAATTCATCCTGTGGAACAAGGCGGACTCGCAGTGGAACGACTACAAGTCGTTCACGGCGGCGGCAAAGGCGGCGAACGGCAGCTTCAAGATGGCCGGTGCGTTGTCCAAGGACACCGACCAGACCTTGACCCGCTTCATCGAGAAGGAGACGGGCGCCAAGTTCATCTACATCCCGTTCAAGAGCGGCGGCGAGGCCTCGGTGCAGCTCACCGGCGGCCACGTGGTGGCGCACCTCAACAACCCCAGTGAAAGCGTCGGCCACTACAAGGCCGGCCTGGTGAAGGCCCTTTGCGTGTTCTCCAAGGAACGGCTGCCCAAAGGTGAGCCGGTCGTGAACGGCAAGGGCTGGGGCGACATCCCGACCTGCAAGGAGCAAGGCTCCGGCATCGAGGAATACAAGATGCCGCGCACCATCGCGCTGCCGCCGGGCGTGCCGCAGGACGCGGTGACCTACTGGGCCGGCGTGTTCAAGAAGGTGACCGAGACGCCGGAGTGGAAGGCCTATCTCGAGAACACCTCGCAGACCGGCCGCTACATGGCCGGCGCGGACCTCAAGACCTTCATCGACGAGGACGAGAAGCGCACGCGCAAGATGTACGAGGAAGAAGGCTGGCTCGTGAACTGATTGACCCGGGCACGGCCGAAACGGCCGTGCCCACCCGTTTCATTGCAGCAGGTTTCATATGAGTGAACGCGCGCTCGTTTCGCGCTCGACGATGGAGATGGCGACGGCGCTCGCCACGCTCGGTGCCGGCATCGCCGTGATGTGGGGCGCCGTCGAGCACGACATCGGCTGGGGCGATTCCGGTCCCGCCGCCGGCTATTTCCCGTTCCGAATCGGCGTGCTCATCGCCCTCGGCAGCCTCGCCAATCTCGGCCTGGCGTTGTGGCGCCGCACGGAGGACAGGTCGGTGTTCCTGACGCGCGCGCAAGGCAAGCGCGTCCTCGCCTTCGGCCTGCCGGTTGTCGCCTTCGTGATCGTCGCGCTGGCGCTCGGCCTTTACGTGGCCGCGATGCTGTATCTGTTCCTGGTGATGGTGTTTCAGGGCGGCTACCGCCCGCTTTTCGCACTCACCGTGGCGATCGGCTTTGCCGTGGTGATGCGCCTGGTTTTCCCCATCTGGTTCAAGGTGCCGCTGCTCACTGGCCCGCTGGAAGCAATGTTGGGACTCTATTGAGGACGCGGCATGGAGAACGTCGGATCGCTCCTGCACGGATTTTCGGTCGCGCTCACCTTCCAGCATGTCGTGCTGATGCTGGTCGGCGTGCTGCTCGGCATTCTCGTCGGCGTGCTGCCCGGGCTGGGCGCGCCGAACGGGGTGACGCTGCTGATGCCGCTCACCTACAACATGGACCCGGTGTCAGCCATCATCCTGCTGACCAGCATGTATTGGGGCGCCCTGTTCGGCGGCTCGACCACCTCGATCCTGTTCAACATCCCCGGTGAGCCGTCCTCGGTGGCGACCACCTTCGACGGCCACCCCATGGCCAAGCAGGGACAGGCTGTCGAGGCCCTGTCCTTCGCCTTCCTGTCGGCCGGCTTCGGCGCGCTGGTCGGCGTTCTCGTCATCACGCTGCTCTCGAGCTGGGTGACGAATTTCGCGCTGCAGTTCTCGTCGCCCGAATTCTTCGCCGTCTATTTTCTCGCCTTCGCGAGCTTCATCGGCTTCGGCGGCACGACGCCCACCAAGAGCCTCGTCTCGATCATGCTCGGCTTCGCCTTCGCGACCATCGGCATGGACACCATTTCGGGAAGCCTGCGGCTCACCTTCGGCTTCGACGAGTTGCTGCGCGGCGTCAGCTTCCTGATCGTCGTCATCGGCCTGTTCGGCATCGGCGAGCTCCTGCTGACCATGGAGGAGGGCCTCAAGTTCGAAGGAATCAAGGCCAAGGTCAGCCTGCGCGGCGTGCTCGGAACGCTGGTGCGGATGCCGCGCTACTGGGTGGCGCTCCTGCGCGGCAGCATGGTCGGCGTGTGGATGGGCATCACCCCCGGCGGGCCGACCGCCGCCTCGTTCATGAGCTACGGCCTGGCGAAGCGCTTTTCACGCCGGCGCGCCAGCTTCGGGCGCGGCGAGCCCGAGGGCGTGATTGCGCCGGAGACCGCTGATCACGGGGCCGGCACCAGCGCCATGCTGCCGATGCTGGCGCTCGGCATTCCCGGCTCGGCAACGGCGGCCGTGATGATGGGCGGGCTCATGATCTGGGGGCTCAATCCCGGGCCGATGCTGTTCATCGAACGGCCGGATTTCGTGTGGGGACTGATCGCCTCCATGTATCTCGGCAACGTCGTCGCCGTGGTCCTCGTGCTCACGACCGTGCCGCTGTTCGCGGCGATCCTGCGCATCCCCTTCGCCATCATCGGGCCGATGATCGTGGTCGTATGCTTCATCGGCGCCTGGACCGTCGCCTCGTCGAAACCCGACCTGTGGATCGCCCTGATCTTCGGGGTGATCGGCTACGTGTTCAAGAAGCTCGATTATCCGATCGCGCCGCTGGTGCTCGCGCTGGTCATCGGCGACAAGGCCGAGGACGCCTTCCGGCAATCGATGCTGATGTCGCAGGGCAGCCTGTGGATCTTCTTCTCGAACCCGCTCGTCACGACGATGGTGCTGCTCGCGCTGGCGCTGATCATCGTGCCGCTGGTGCTGCAGGCGATGGCGCGGCGGCGGGTGCGGGCCAGCGCGGCGGTGTAAGCGCCGCTAGACTAGAGCCGTTTTCCACTTTCGGTTCTAGCTTTCTAAAGACGCATTTTCTTCGGCGAACCGGACCCACTTCGCCGGAAATGCTCAACCTCAGGCGGATCTGAGCCCGGGCTGAATCGCGCTGTCGAGCAGCATCCTCGCCTCGCGCAGGGCCGGCAGCGGGCTGTCGTCGCCAAACCTCGCGAGCAGCGAGGCGAGCGCGTCGCCGGCGTCGGGTCCGCCGCGTCCGCGAGACAAGCGCGCGAGGCTGCTGGCGGCGTGGAGCTCCCACATCCGGGCGTTCTGCCGCCGCGCGATGGCGAGGGCGCGCTGGAAGCATGCATGCGCCTCGTCGTCCTTGCCGCGGCCGGCGAGCCACTCGCCCCGGTAGCGGTGCAACTCGGCCTCGAACCAGCGCTCGCCGGTGTCGTCGGCCGCCTCGAGCGCGGCTGCCAGCAGGTCGAAAGCTTCGTCCGCGCGTCCGGCGCGCTCGCAAGCCGCGGCGAGAAGGGCGAGATAAAAGGGACGGTTCCAGCGCGATCCGGCGGCGACGTTGTCCGCCCAGCCCTTGCGCGCCAGCTCCAGCCCGCCGGCCGCATCGCCGCGGACGCCGAGTACATAACCCTGCATCACCCGCGCGAGAGCCAGCCAGACGGGGAAATGATGCTCGGCGGCGAAGGCCGTCAGTTCGGCGAGCCGCTCTTCGGCGGCGCGATGATCGCGCCGGAGCAGGTTGACGAGCGCCGCATAGACGAGGGCGAAGGCGAGCGTATGCGGGTGCCGGAGCTGCCGGCTCCAGGCGAGCGCCTGGTTGCCCAGGGTGCGTCCCTCGTCCGGCTCGCCAAGAATGAACAGGTCCCATCCGAGATAGGACAGCGCGACCGCACGCATGTCGAAGGCGGCGACGGAGGCGAGACCGTGGTGGTGCTCGGCGCTGTACAGGCGCAGCACGTGCTCGAAATGCTCCCGGGCCGCCGCGAACTCGCCGAGCTGGTGCAGGCAGATGCCCATCGAACGATGGCCGACCATGGAGCTCGCCGTGTTGCCTTGCTCCTCGCCGCGCCGGAGCAGGTCATCGGCGACCTCGCGCATGGCCGCGTATTCGGCCCGCGTCTGATGATATGTGCTGAGGCCGCTGAGCACCGGGGTCAGCGCGCGCGTCTCGCCCAGCTCCTCGCACAGCTCCCTGGCGCGGGCATAGGACTCGCCGGTTTCCGAGGCCGCATTGCCGAGCGAGGCGACCAGGGCGGCGGCCAACGTGCTCTGCAGGCGGAGCTCCTGCTGCCGGCGTTCTCGTCCGTCCGGCAGCATGGACAAGAGCTGCAGGCCTTTGCGCAGCTGGGCGGCCGCTTCCATGTTCGCCGAACGGTCAAGAGATTTTTGGCCGGCGCGCTCCCAATAGTCGATCGCCCTGTCGACCAGATCGGCCTGGCTGCAGTGATGGGCGAGCAGGTCGGGCTGCTGCTCGACGATCGCCGGGTAGCGCGCTTCGAGCACCGTGACGATGCCGGCATGCAATTCCCGGCGGCGGCCGCGCAGCATGGTGCGGTACGAGGCGTCCTGCACCAGCGCATGCTTGAACAGATAGGTCGCCTCGGGCGGCTCGCCCCAGCCGGACAGCAGGCCTGTCCCGACGAGCTGGCGCAGCGCGCCCGACAAATCCCGATCGCTCGTCCGCGCGATGGCCGCGAGAAGTTCGTAGGAGAATTCGCGCCCGATCGCCGCGCCGATCTGGGCGACCTCCTTGGCCGCCGCGTCGAGTCGATCGAAACGCGCCATCAGGAGAGCGTCGAGCGTGGCAGGGATGACGAGCCCGGGACCGGTTCCGGGCGGGGGCTGGCTGACCGCGGCGCGCGCATCGATCACGGCCTTGGTCAGCTCCTCGATGAACAGCGGAACGCCGTCGGTGCGGTCCAGGATCTCGCCGACGACGTCCAGAGGCAGCCGCCGCTCGCCGGCGATGCGCTCGATGAGGGCAGCGCCTTCGGCCTGGTCGAGCCGACTGAGGGTTCGAAGGGTGACGTGCGGTTGCCCGGCCCACGGCGGGCTGAACTCGGGCCGGAAGGTCATGACGACGAGCACGGGGAGCTGGCGTACCCGCTGCACGAAGCGGTCCATCACCTCGAGGCTCGTGGGATCGATCCACTGCACGTCTTCGAGCAGCATCAACACCGGCCGCTCCTGCGACAGCGCCTCGATGCGCCGCATCAGCGCTTGCAGGGTCTTCTGCTTGCGCTGTTCCGGGCTGCCGCCAGGCTCCGGCCGATGCCCCGCGTCGGGCACCGACAGCAGCTCGGCGAGCAGCTGGACGTCCTCGGTCGAGGACAAGGGGTGGGACAGCAGCGCGGCGAGCTTGGCGAGCTTCGAGCGGGCATTGTCGTCGCGCGCGAAGCCGGCCGCCCGTTCGAGCTCGCGGATCATGGGATAGAGCGCGCTGTGCATGTGATGGGGCGAGCAGAAGTAGCGCAGGCGGCTGTGCGGCTCGCTCGCGATCTGGTCGAGCATGGCGGAGATCAGATGCGATTTGCCGATGCCGGGCTCACCGGACACGAGCACAACCTGTCCGACGCCGGTTTTGGCGCGCTGCCATCGCCGTTCGAGCAGCTCGATCTCCTCTTCCCGGCCGATCAAAGGGGCGAGGGTCGCCGCATGAAGCGCATCGAAGCGGCTCTCGATCGTGCTCGACCCGAGCACACAATAGGCGCTGATCGGCTCGGCAAAACCCTTCAGCTCGAGGCTGCCGAGATCCTGATATTCGAACAGATCGCCGAGCAGCGGGCGAGCGCCGGGACCGACGACGACCGTATTCGGCTCCGCAATGGCCTGGAGCCGCGCTGCGCGATTGGGGGTCTCGCCCAGGATGCCGCGCTCCGAGGCCTCACCAGCCTTGATCAGATCGCCGACCACGACCCGGCCCGTGTCGAGGCCGATGCGGACCTGCAGCCGTTCGCGCGCGTCGAGCCCGGCGATCGCATCGACCAGCGCCAGACTGGCGCGCACGGCGCGCTCGACATCGTCCTCGTGCGCTTGGGGGTAGCCGAAATAGGCCATGACCCCATCGCCCATGGTCCTTGCGACATAGCCGTGAAAACGGCCCACCGTTTCGGCGACGCAGCGGTGATAGGCGTTCACGATCTCGCGAAGATCCTCCGGGTCGAGCCGCGTCGCCAGCGTCGTCGAGCCGACGAGGTCGCAGAACATCACGGTGACCTGCCGGCGCTCGGCAGTCGTCGGCGCCGTCGCGGCTTCGCGCGCCGCGCCGTCGCCCGGGCGCGGCGCGGCGCCGCCGTTGCCGAGCGAGGCCCCGCATTCGGAGCAGAATTTGGCCGAGGCGGGAGATCGCTGCCCGCAGGCCGGGCAGGGGCGCGGCAGCGGCGCGCCACAGTCGGAGCAGTATTTGCTCCGTTCGGACACTGTCGCCTGGCAGTTCGGACAATCCATGCGGCACCGGGGGCGGTCTGGATGCGGACCATAGCACAGGGCCGGCGCAGCAAAACGGTTTCCCCCGCCGGCGCGCGATCCCGAAAAAGTCACGGGTCCGGCTTTCGCTTGTCGGTTTCGCGTGATGCCGTTCGTCTAGGAGGGGGAGCAGGAACCAGACCAGCGACCGCCGGCCCTGCTGCAGAGGAGAAACGACAATGCGCGTCATGGTGATCGTCAAGGCCAGCAGGGATTCCGAGGCAGGCGCCCTGCCGAGCCAGGAGCTGCTGACCGAAATGGGCAATTTCAACGAGGAGCTGGCGAAGGCCGGCATCATGCTGGCGGGGGAGGGCCTTCACCCGAGCTCCAGGGGCGTGCGCGTCGGCTTTTCGGGCAACGACCGCAGGGTGAGGAAAGGGCCTTTCGGCCACACAGAGGAGCTGACCGCCGGCTTCTGGCTGTGGCAGGTCAAGTCCATGGACGAGGCCATCGAATGGCTCAAACGGGCGCCGTTCAAGGAAGGGGAGGTCGAGATCCGGCAGGTGTTCGAAGCCGAGGATTTCGGCGAGAACCTCACCCCCGAGCTGCGCGAACAGGAGGATCGTCTGCGCGCTCAGGTGGAAGCGGCCGCGACGCGTTGAGCCGGGAAGATGTCGTCGGACCCCGCTGACGCCTCACTCGTGCTCGCGCTGCTCGAGACGCGCGGCAATGCGCGCTTCCAGCGCCAGCAGCCAGATCGCGGCGGCGGCGGCAATGACACCGCCGACCGCGACCGGGATGCGAAAGCCGAGGCTCTCGGACGCCGCGCCCATGGCGAGCGCGCCGAGGGCAGGGCCGCCGCGCGCGATCAGCCCGTAGAGGCTGAGCACGCGGCCGCGCATGGTGCTCGGCACGGTGATCTGCACGAGCGTCTGCGAGGCGATTCCGCTGGCCGACATGCAGAAGCCCACCACGGCGAGCAGCGGCAGTCCGATCCACAGGCTGTCCGTCGCCGTGAAGATCGCAATTGCCGCAGCCATCGCCAGAGATGTGGCAAGTGCGACGCGCGTCAGGCCGAGCGTCTGCGTGCGCCCGCCGAGCCAGAGCCCACCTACGACCGCGCCGATGCCGATGCTCGAGGTGAGCATGGCGAGACCCTCGGCGCCAGACTTGAAGACCTCCGACGCGAAGCCGGGCAGCAGCTCGACGATCGGCCGGCTGAAGAGGCTGGTGACGATGGTGAGCAGCAGGATCGCGGCGATCCCCTGGTGCGTGCCGGCGTAGCGCATGCCGTCGGCCACTTCGCGCAGAAAGCCGGCGCGCTGCCGGCCCGGCGCCGGATACGAGGCGCGCAGCAGCGTGAGCGCGAACAGGAACGCCGCGTAGGTGACGGCGTTGGCCGCAAAGGCTGCCGCCACCCCGACCCGGACGATCATCACGCCGGCCACGGCCGGACCGATGAAGCGCGCCAGATTGAAGATGATCGAGACGATGGCGACGGCCGTGACGATGTCGGGCCGCGGCACCAGCGACGGCACCAGGGCGAGCCGCGCCGGCTGATTGAAAGCGGCGATGATGCCGCCGAGCGCCGTCAGCGCGCACAGGAGCCAGATGGTGATGTGACCCGACGCGGTGAGCGCGAACAGGGCCAGCGCCTGAAGCAGGTTCATCGACTGCGTCACCTTGGTCATGCGCAGCCGGTCGAAGCGGTCGGCGGCGGCGCCGGCGATCGGGCCGATGACGAGGGTCGGGAACAGGTCGGCGAAGGCGATCACGCCGAGCCACCATCCCGAGCCGGTCAGCTCCCAGGTGAGCCAGCCGGTCGCGAGCCGCTGCATCCAGGTTCCGATCAGCGAGATCGCGTTTCCGGCCGCGTAGATGCCGAAATCGCGGTAGCTGAGCGCGCGGCCGATCGCATGGAAGCTGGAGAAAACGTTCATGCCGGTTCCTTGCGCTCAGCGTGCCAAGGGTCAAATACCCTTTCCCGGACGCCTGCAGCGAAGCGGAGCGACGCGAAGGCGAGTCGGCGCCCGGCACGAAAAGTCGCCGAGCGCCGATATGGTTCGCCTATGTGCGCGATTCCGCTGTCAAGGACCTGTCGCAGCTATGACTCCGCGGCCTTCACGTGAGTGTCCTTTCCGGGTGCAGCGCCGGCCCTACTCGAACGGAACGATCGTCTTGGCGCGCGCGACGATGGCCGGCGGCGTCTTGAACAGCCGATCGATGAGCCTCTCCACCTCCTGCCCCGACACGGGATTCACCTCGAGCTTGGCTTTCGCCATGTCAGCCAGGAAGGCGGGGTCGCGCATGGTGTCGTCGAAGGCCTTGCGCAGCATCTCCCTGATGTCCGGCGCCACCGGCGGCGCGATAAACGGACGGCCGATCACCTGCCGCGAGAATACGAGCTCCAGCAGCGCCTTGTCGTCCTCGTTGCGGGCGAGCTCGGTGACCAGCGGCACGTCGGGGAGATCGGCATGCTTGGTGGTCGAGAACTGCAGCATGTTGACGATCTTGCGATCGCGCAGCCATTCCGGGTTGGTGCTGAGGACACTCGACCACGACCAGCCCATGCGGCCATGCACCTCGCCGCGCTCGAGCGCGAGGCTCACCTCGCCGCCGCTGCGGTAGCCGCTGACGATCCTGAGCTTGGTGTCGAGCACCGCGTTCATCACCTTGGCGAACATGATGCTGTCGGCGATGCCGCCCACGATCATCTCGCGCTGCCGCGCTTCCTCGATGGTCTTGACCGGCGAGGTGTGCCAGGCGACGCCGACGCTGACCTCGTTGTTCATGCTGCCGACCCAGGTCAGCTTCTGGCTCTCGAAGCGGATGCCGGGTGCGCCGAGCAGCTCCTCGGTGGGTAGGCCGCGGGCGATCGTGGCGATCACCGAGCCGTCCTTGGGAGCGATGTTGAAGAGGTGGTTGGCGGCCTGGCGGCTCTGCGCGCCGGGCATGTTCCTGACGACGACCGCAGGGTTGCCGGGCAGATGCCGGCCGATGTGGCGCCCCAGGGCGCGCGCATAGATGTCGTATCCGCCGCCGGTCTCGTAGCCGACGAGGATCTCGAAATTCTTGCCCTTGAAATGGTCGGGGCCGACCTGTGCGGCAGCCGGCAGGCCGGATAGCGCGAGCGCCGCAACCGCGGCCATGACGCTTGTGATCTTCTTCATCATATCTCCCCAAAAGAAACCGACTGTCATTGCCCCGTTCTCACGGTCCGCGGCAGATCACGTTGAGCAACGCCTGCCGCTTGTCGCGCGTGACGGCGGTGAGCGCCCGCTCGATGGCGGCAGGCATCTCGGCCGGATCCTCGACGCGCTCGCCGTAACCGTCGGCGGTTTCGACGGCCTTCTCGAAGCGCGTGCCCGGCTCGAAATAGGTGAGCGGCTCGCGATTGCTGCGCGCCGCAAAGCCGTCGGGATAGACCTCGCGCGTGTTGCGCTTCACGGCGCCCCACATCTCGTTGTTGAACACGACCGTCAGGATCGGCAGCTTTTCGGCCTTGGCGACGTAATGCGCCGGCAACGGATTGCCGAACATGTAGGCGCCGTCCCCGACCGTGCAGATCACGAGCTCGTCCGGGACCGCCGCCTTGACGCCGAGGGCCGTGCCGAGACCCCAGCCGAGGCCGCCCGCCGCGCCGACCGAGAAGAAGGTGCCCGGCTGCGAGAAGGTGAGATGCTCGAGAGACACCGGCGATTCCTTGATGACGATGCCGCCCGAGCCTTTCACCTGGTCGAGGCAGTGGCTCACCCACACCGGATGCATGGGCGCGCCGCCACGCGCGTTGTCGAGCATCTCGCGCCAGCGCCCGCGCTGGTGCTCGCGGCGCTCGGCGACGCGCCGGCGGCGTGCGTCGATGCGATCCTTGGCGCCCGCGACGCGGGATTCGAGCGCCTGCGTGAGCAGGGGCAGCGAGGCGGCGAGCACGCCCGTGATGGCGAGATCGGCGGTGAAGCCGCGCAGCGGATAATTTGCGAATAGCGGATCGGCGCCGAGATGGATGATCTTGCAGTCGCGGCCCGGCGCCTTCTTGCCGGGAATCCAGGGCACGTCGCAATCGACCACAACGATGACGTCGGCGGCTTCGAGGAACGGGTCCGGGTTGAAGCCGAGATGCATCGGGTGGTCGCTCGGCAGGCACACGTAGCGCGGCTTCCGCTGGCTCACCGGAATCGCAAAGATGTCCGCGAGCGCCGCGAGCCTGGCGACGTCGTCCTCGTTGCGTCCGGCATTGGCGGTGATGATCAGCGGGTTTTCCGCCGCGGCGATGAGCGCGGCGGCTTCGTCGAGCGCGCGCGTGTCCGGGAACGGCGGCGACGGCGTGCGATGCCGTGACGGCGAGGCGTATGTGTAGCCCCCGATCGAGGAGGCAAGAACCTCGCGCGGCAGGGTGAGGTAGACCGGCCCCTTGGGCTCGTTGGTGGCGAGGTTGAGCGCCCTGTCCACGGTCGACTCGAGCACGTGCGCGTTCGGCAGCTCGTAATCCCATTTGACGAACTCGCGCAGCATGGCGCGCTGGTCGCGCATTTCCTGCGGCCAGTGGATCTCGCCGGTGCGCTGTCCGAGGACCCCGCCGCTCTCGGTGAATGGCGTGCGCCCGGCCGTGAACAGGATCGGCACGTTGGCGCGGGACGCATTCATCACGCCGCAAATGGCGTTGGCCGTGCCGACATTGACATGCACCATCACCGCCTGCGGCTTTCCGGTCTTCAGATAGTAGCCGAGCGCCATCGACACCGCGACGTTCTCGTGCGGGACGGTGACGGGCCTCGGCGTGCGCACGCCCGTGCTGTCGAGCTTGGCATAGGCCTCGATCAGAGGCGCGAAGTCGGTGCCGGCATTGGCGAAGAGATAATCGATGCCGCGGTCGGCGAGCAGCATCAGATAGGCCTCGGCAACCGTTCCGGATTCGATCGTGTTCAGCGCCAATGGAGTATCCTTCGAAACATGTCCCTCTTTCCGACGGAGAGAGGGGTTAGGGGAAGGGGAGCGCCGGTTCCGGATAGGTCACAACCCCCCACCTTCGCTCCGCTGCGCGTCGCTCATCGCCTCGGCCAGTTGGCCGGCATGGCCCTTTCCCCGTTGGGGAGAGGGGATCTTGCGCGACGTCGCTTCCCAGTGTGGGGGCGAGTGCCGCGCTTACCCGAGCCGCATCTCAGGCGGCGGCTCACGCTTCGTCCGTGACGTCGATCCACACACCGCCGGGATCGGCCATCTGGTATTTGCCGGACGCGCTGGCGGCGAGGAACGCCTTGCGCGCATCGGCCTCCTTGCTGCCGCCGAGCGGGATCGGGGCGAGATAATGGTTGCGGCCCGCGACGCTCTGCACATGCGTCTTGAACGTCTCGATATCGGCAACCTTGAAGCCGATGTGATCGGGGCCGGGCCGCTTGATGCCCATGCCTTCGAACAGGGTGATCGACCACGGCATGATCGAGAGCGTGACGCGCCCGTCGGTGAGATGATGGCCGGGCACGGCGCTCACCTTGTTGAGCGGCTCGAGCTCGAACACCTCCATGTAGAAGTCGGCGACGACGTCCGGGTTCATGGTTCGCATGGCGAACTTGTTCAGGTAGCTTTCCTGCGTCCAACCCTGCGCGGCCTGCTCCGCATAGATGGCGTCGAGCTTGCTCTTGTTCTTCTCGGCAAGGTCGAACACGTTGCCGTCGGGGTCGTGGGCGCTGTAGGCCGCGAAGGGCCGCGTCGATGGGCGTTTGACGATGTTCGACTTCGGAAATTTCCTGCGGGCCCGCTCCAGGACTCGTTCGACGTCGTCGACGATCATGCCGAAGTGGTCGAGGCCGCCGACATAGCCGTCGCGCAGGGGATTGATGTTGAGCCCGACATGGCCGTCGCCAACCGTGGCGCCGTTCATCGGGCGGCGCGTCTTCTCGGCACTCTTGAGCTCGAAGACGGCCTCGTAGAAGCGGGCGATGATCGGCCAGTTCGGGCTTATCATCGCCATATGATTGATTTTCGCGAACATCGTTCCTCCACGTCCGTTGTTATGTCGTCCTGGCGGACGCGTTTGGGGGAGCAGGCGCACCCCGATGCGATCTGAGATCAGGGGCTAGAAACGCCGGGACGTCAGGCCTGTCAAGGCGCGTCTTGACAGCGGTTCGACGGGCCGGAGATGGTGCGGCGTCCGGATCGGGATGACACAAGAGGCTGCCGCGAAGCGGCCCGGCAAGGTTGTGGAGGAAACGATGATCGACATCAGCCGTCCGCGTCCGTGGCGCGGGCTCGTGGTGCTGCTCGGGACGGTGGTGATCCTTGCCGTGGGCGCGGCCGCCTCGCGCGCGGCGGACGCCGGGGATTTCTACAAGGGCAAGACGATCGACCTGATCATCAGTACCGGCCCGGGCGGCGGCCTCGACCACAATGCCCGCATCGTGGCGCGGCATCTCGCCAATCACATTCCGGGCAAGCCGACCATCGTCGCCAAGAATATGCCGGGCGCCGGGCACTTGCGGGCCGCCAACTTCCTGCACACGCAGGCGGCCAAGGACGGCACGGTGATCGGCACGGTGATCCCCGGCTTTCTGATGTCGCAGGTGCTCGAAGGGACGGGTGTCAAGTTCGACGCCTCGAAGTTCAACTGGCTCGGCTCGACCTCCTACAGCACGCAGACCGTCTATGTGTGGAAGACCTCGAAGGTGGGCTCGGTCGAGGAGGCGAGGAAGCGCGAGGTGCTGATGGGCGCGACCGGCGCCGGCTCCTATGCCGCGCTCTACCCGACCGTGATGAACAACGTGCTCGGCACCAGGTTCAGGATCATCGCCGGCTACAAGAGCAGCGCCGAGGTCAACCTGGCTATGGAACGCGGCGAGGTCGAGGGACGCGCCGGAAACAACTGGAACAGCCTCAAGGCCGAGAACGGCGAGTGGCTCAAGAACGGCTCGGTGCGGCTGATCACGCAGATCGGCCTCGAGCGCGATCCCGAGATCGGCGACGTGCCGCTGCTGCTCGATCTCGCGAAGACCGCCGAGGACCGCGATCTCCTGCGCTTCTTCTCGGCCGACATCGTGCTCGGGCGGCCGTTCCTGGCGCCGCCCGGCGTGCCCGACGAGATCGTCGCCGTGCTGCGCAAGGCCTTCGCCGACATGATGGCAGACCCGGCCTTCCTGAAAGAGTCGGCGGACTCGGGACTCGACGTCAAACCGGTCGACGGCGCCGCGGTCCAGAAGGTGGTGGAGGAGATCGTCAATGCCCCCGCCGACATCGTCGCCAGGGCGAAGCTGGCCATAACCCCGAAGGACGTGGTCGGCGGCGCCAAGGCCGAGGGCCAGACGCGGTAACGGCGCGGCCGGCGCGAGCGTTCGCACCGCGAACTCAATCCCCCAACGCTTGTCATTCCGGGGCGCGCCGCAGGCGCGAGCCCGGAACCCACGATTTTCTGCAACCCTAATCGGTGCACCCAGTCGTGGATTCCGGGTTCTCGCTTCGCGAGCCCCGGAATGACAGGGTTAGTTGGGGCAATGGACACGGCGCGAACGAGCCCTTACACGGGCGTCGAGTCACCGAGGAACGTCACGAGGCAACATGGGGCAATTCGGGATTGGGCAGCCGGTGCGGCGCAAGGAAGATGTCCGGCTGCTCACGGGCAAGGGGCGTTTCACCGACGACATCAATCTCGAAGGCCAGGTCTTCGCCTGCTTCCTGCGCTCACCGCATGCGCATGCCCGCATCGTGCGGATCGACGCCAGCTCCGTGCGGGACGAGCCGGGCGTCATCGCCGTGGTGACCGGCGCCGACCTCGCCGCCGCCAATCTCGGCACGCTGGTCTGCGAGGCGGAGTTCAAGGACCGGCAGGGCAAGCCGATGTTCAAGCCGCTGCGCCGCGTCCTGCCGACCGACCGCGTGCGCTTCGTCGGCGAGCCGCTCGCCATGGTGCTCGCCGAGACGCTGGAGCAGGCGCGCGATGCGGTCGAGCGGCTCGAGGTTGAATTCGACGAGCTGCCCGCGAACGTCGACACCGCGGGCGCGCTCGATGGCGACGCGCCGGTGCTGTGGGACGAGCACGGCAGCAACGTCGCGGTGCATTGGGAGAACCGCGATCCCGCCGCCGTCGAGGCGCTGCTGCGCGGCGCGCCGAAACGCGTGAGCGTCGACATCGTCAACAACCGCCTTGTGCCGAGCCCGATGGAGCCGCGCGCGGCGGTCGCCACCTACGATGCCGAGACGCAGACGAGCACGCTCTACTGCCCCAGCCAGGGCGGGCGCCGCATCCAGAACACGATCGCGCGCCGCATCCTCAATGTGGCGCCCGAGAAGGTGCGTGTGATCTCGCAGGATACCGGCGGCGGCTTCGGCATTCGCAGCAAGGTCTATCCGGAGCTCGTATGCGTGGTCTGGGCGGCGCGCGAATACGGGCGACCGGTCAAGTGGCGCGGCGACCGCTCCGAGACCTTCGTCTCGGACTATCACGGCCGCGACCAGGTCAATCACGCCGAGATGGCCCTCGACGAGAACGGGCGCGTGCTCGCGCTCAAGGTCGAGACCATCCTCAATGTCGGCGCATATCTGAGCGAGAACGGGCCGCGCCTGCCGATCAACGGCGGCGGCAAGATCATCCCGTGCGCCTACGACATCGAGAATTTCTATCTCTCGGTGAAGCCGGTCTTCTCGAACACGACGCCGACCGATACCTATCGCGGCGCCGGACGCCCGGAAGCGAATTTCCTGATGGAGCGCCTGATGGACGCCGCGGCCGAGGAATGCGGCCTCACGCGCGACGAGATCCGCCGGCGCAACCTGATCCCGGCGGCAAAGCTGCCGTACACGACGCAGATGGGCATGGTCATCGATTCCGGCGATTTCGTCGGCTCGATGGACATGGCGATGGAGGCCGCCGACTGGCAAGGTTTTTCCAGGCGCCGCGCCGAGTCGGAAGCGCGCGGCAAGCTGCGCGGCCTCGGCCTTGCCTGCTTCATCGAAGGGGCCGGCGGTCCGCCGAGCGACGAGATGCGCATCCGCATGGAGCAGGACGGCACGGTGACCGTGTTCGCCGGGACCTACTCGCACGGGCAAGGGCACGAGACCGTCTACGCGCAGCTGATGAACGAATATCTCGGCGTGCCGATCGAGCGCGTGCGGCTCATCCAGGGCGACAGCGCCACTGCGCCCAAGGGCTCGTCGGGCACCATGGGCTCGCGCTCCTCGATGATGGGCGGCGTCGGCCTCAAGCGCGCCTCGGCGCGGATCATCGAGAAGGGCAAGGCGATCGCCGGGCACCTCCTGCAGACCGAGTCTGCCAAGGTCACGTTCAGCGAGGGCTGTTTCCGCGTCGGCGCCAGCAGCATCCCGCTGGCCGACGTGATCAAGGCGGCGCATGATCCGCGCAGCCTGCCGGAGGGACTCTCGCCCGGTCTCGACGAGAGCGCAGTGTTCGAGCGCGGCGCGGAAGACCAGAACTTTCCCAACGGCTGCCACATCTGCGAGGTCGAGGTCGATCCGGCTCTCGGCACTCTCGAGCTGATCAACTACGTCGCCGTCGACGATTGCGGCGTCGTGCTCAACCCGATGATCGTGCACGGACAGGTCTATGGCGGCGTGGCGCAGGGCATCGGCCAGGCGCTCACCGAAACCGTCGTCTACGACGAGCAGTCCGGCCAGCTCCTGACCGGCTCGTATATGGATTACGGCATGCCGCGCGCCGAGCACCTGCCGCATGTGAAGGCGTTGTTCAATGTCATCCCCTGCAAGACCAACGAGCTCGGGGTCAAAGGGGCGGGGGAAGCGGGCGCCTGCGGCGCGCCCGGGGCGCTGGTGTCCGCCGTCGTCGATGCGCTGAGGCCGCTCGGCGTCAGGCATATCGACATGCCGCTCTCGCCGGAGCGGGTGTGGCGGGCCATCGCCGAGGCGAAGTCGGTCGCCGGCGCGTGAGGCGCGGCGGTTTATCAGGCAAGGGTGAAGAATTGCAGATCACTGTGACGTTGAAGGTCAACGGCGAAGAGCGGACGGCGAGCGTCGAGGCGCGCACGCTGCTCGTGCAACTGCTGCGCGACAATCTCGGGCTCACCGGAACGCATGTCGGCTGCGACACGACGCAATGCGGATGCTGCGTCGTCCATGTGGATGGCCGCGCCATCAAATCGTGCACGATGCTTGCGGCGCAGGCCAACGGCATGTCGGTTACCACCATCGAAGGACTCGCGGCGCCCGACGGCACCCTGCATCCGATGCAGGAGGCGTTCCGCGACAATCATGGCCTGCAATGCGGCTTCTGCACGCCAGGCATGGTGATGATGGGCGTCGACATCGCCAGACGGCTGCCGGGCGCCGATGAGAAGACGGTGCGCGAGCAACTGCACGGCAACCTGTGCCGCTGCACGGGCTACCAGGGGATCGTCGAAGCGATCATGGCGGGCAGCGCCGTCCTCAACGGCGGCAGGTAAGCGCCATGCACAACTTCACCTACCATCGCCCGAACGATCTCGAGGCCGCCGTCGCCCTCCTGCGCGAGGCCGACGACCCAAAGCTGCTGGCGGGCGGCATGACGCTGCTGCCGACCATGAAGCAGCGACTCGCCGCGCCGAGCGACCTCGTCGACCTGTCCGGCATCGCCGCGCTGAAAGGCATCAAGGTCGATGCGAACGAGGTCGTGATCGGCGCCATGACGTGCCATGCCGACGTGGCGGCCTCGCCGGAGGTGGCCCGGGCGATCCCGGCCCTCGCCGTGCTCGCCGGCGGCATCGGCGACCCGGCGGTGCGTCATTGCGGTACGATCGGCGGATCGGTCGCCAATGCCGACCCGGCCGCCGACTATCCGGCGGGCGTGCTGGCGCTCGACGCGGTGATCGAGACGACCGGGCGGCGCATCGCCGCGGACGATTTCTTCACTGGCTTGTTCGAGACGGCACTCGAGCCAGGCGAGATCATCACGGCGGTCCGTTTCCGCATCCCCGACCGCGGCCGCTACCTGAAATTCGCGCATCCCGCTTCGGGCTACGCCGTCGTCGGCGTCTTCGTCGCGCGGTTCGGGGCAACCGTGCGCGTCGCCGTGACGGGCGCCGGCCCGAGCGCCTTCCGCGTCGCCGAGATGGAGCAGGCGCTGGCCAGGAATTTTTCGCCGGCGGCGATCGCCTCCATCAAGGTTCCTGCCGGGCAGCTGATGGGCGACATCCACTGCAGCGCCGAATACCGCGCCCACGTCATCAGCGTGCTCGCGCAGCGCGCCGTCGACGGGGAGGGCTGACCCTCCGTGACCCCAGGGTTAGAGACGAGGTTGGTTGCAGGGGGCGCGGGTCCGTCCTAAACGGACACTACACGTTCAATAAATGACCTCGGGCAACGGGGAGCCAAACAGGGAGGGACGCATGTCTCGTTGGTGGAAGTGGTCAGGACTGGCCGCGGTGGCGATCATGCTGGCGCCGGCGGCCGCAAGGGCGGACAACGTCGCCGACTTCTACAAGGGCAAGACGATCAACATCATCGTCGGCTTCGGCCCCGGCGGCGGCTACGACGCCTACGCGCGGCTGCTGGCGCGCTACTACGGCAAGCACATCCCGGGACATCCCTCGATCGTCGTGCAGAACATGACCGGTGGGGGCAGCGTGCGCGCCGCCAACCACGTCTATGCGGTGGCCCCAAAGGACGGCACGGTGATCGCTGCCGTCAACCAGAACATGCCGATGTACCAGCTGCTCGGCGGCGAAGGCGCGCGCTTCGATTCGGCCAGGATCCAGTGGCTCGGCAGCATGGCCCATTCGAACGGCACGCTCTACACGTGGCACGATACGAACGTGCGCACGCTCGATGAGGCGAAGACGCGGAGCCTCCCGCTGGGCGGCACCGGTACGACGTCGGATTCGCACATCTTCCCGAACGTCATCAACACGCTGCTTGGCACCAAGTTCGACGTGGTCAACGGCTATCCGGACGGCAACGCCATCGACCTGGCGCTCGAGCGCGGCGAGGTCAAGGGCCGCGGCGGCAACAGCTGGGCCAGCGTCACCACCAACAAGAAGCAATGGGTCGACGAGAAGAAGATCAACATTCTCGTGCAGATCGGTTTCAAGCCGGAGCCGGACCTCCCGAACGTGCCGCTGCTCGTCGATATCGTGAAGGACCCGGATGAGAAGCAGATCGTTTCCGTCATCTCGCTGCCGACGGTGATCGGCTTCGCGCATTGGGTCGCGCCGGAGGTTCCAAAGGAGCGCGTCGCGGCGCTGCGCGCCGCCTATGCGGAGACCCTGAAGGATCCGGACTTCCTCGCCGAGGCGAAGAAGATGGGCCAGCTGATTCGCCCGCAATCGGGCGAGGAGGTCGAGGCGCTGGTGCAGAAGGCGGCGTCGACAACGAAGCCGGTCCTCGAGCGCACGGCGAAGCTGCTGGGATGGGGCAAGTGATGCAGGGCAGTGCGGACGCGGCGCGCGCGAGGGGCAAGCGCGAGTTCTTCGTCGCCAAGGCATCGGAGCTCGCCGATGGTGATCGGCGCATCGTCACGATCACGGGCGGCGAGATCGGCGTCTTCTACAAGGGCGGGGCCTTCTACGCCTACAGCAATTATTGCGTGCACAGCGGCGGCCCGGCTTGTGAGGGCCTCATGATCAACCGGGTGCAGGACGTGATCGGGCAGGACCGCACCTACCAGGGCCAGGTGTTCACCGACGACGTGCATTTCGTATGCCCGTGGCACGGTTACGAATACGACCTCAGGACCGGCGAATGCGT
>DATBIR010000284.1:0-21282 GCA_036556825.1 Beijerinckiaceae bacterium | reverse complement strand
CTCGCTGGTCGTCTGCCTCGCCACGTGGTTCATGATCGAGAAGACCAGGCTCGGCGCCTATCTGCGCGCCGCGACCGAGAACCCGACGCTGGTGCAGGCTTTCGGCATAAACGTGCCGCGCCTGATCACGCTGACCTACGGCTTCGGCGTCGCGCTGGCGGCTTTTGCCGGCGTGCTCGCGGCGCCGATCTATTCCCTCAACCCCAACATGGGCGCCGACCTGATCATTGTCGTCTTCGCCGTGGTGGTGATCGGCGGCATGGGCTCGATCCTCGGCTCGATCGTCACCGGCTTTTCCCTCGGTCTCGTCGAAGGACTGACGAAGGTCTTTTATCCTGAGGCGTCGAACACTGTGATCTTCATCATCATGGCGATCGTGCTGCTGGTGAAGCCGGCCGGCCTGTTCGGGAGGACTGCCTGATGTCAGACGGCGCTGCCGCCATCGACACGCCGGTCGGCGTCCGGCTGCCGGAAAGCAAGACGGCCGAGGGGCTGCATCGCCTGATCTTTGTCGGGCTTGCGGTTCTGCTCGCTGTTGCGCCCTTCGGCCTCTATCCCGTCTTCCTGATGAAGGTGCTGTGTTTTGCGCTGTTCGCCTGCGCCTTCAACCTGCTGCTCGGTTACGGCGGGCTTCTGTCCTTTGGTCACGCCGCCTATTTCGGCATGGCTTCCTATGTGTCCGCCTACACGGCGAGGCACTGGGGCGTCACCCCCGAGATCGCGATCGTGCTCGGCACCGTCGTGGCGGCACTTCTCGGGCTCCTGTTCGGTGCGCTCGCCATCCGCCGCCAGGGCATCTATTTCGCCATGATCACGCTGGCGCTCGCCCAGATGGTCTATTTCTTTTCGCTGCAGACGCCGCGTTTCACGGGCGGTGAGGACGGCATCCAGGGCGTTCCGCGCGGCCACTTGTTCGGCGTGATCAGCCTCGCCGACGACCGCGTCATCTACTATCTCGTCGCCACCATCTTCTTCGTCGGGCTCTTGCTGATCTACCGCATCATTCACTCGCCCTTCGGGCAGGTGCTCAAGGCGATCCGGGACAACGAACCGCGCGCCGTGTCGCTCGGCTACCGGACCAACCATTACAAGCTGATGGTGTTCGTGCTGTCGGCGACCCTGGCCGGCCTCGCAGGCGCGACCAAGGCCCTCGTGTTCCAGCTTGCCTCGCTGACCGACGTGCATTGGACCATGTCCGGCGAGGTGGTGCTGATTACGCTGGTCGGCGGCATGGGCACGGTCTTCGGGCCGATCGTCGGTGCGCTGGTGATCGTCACGATGGAGAATTATCTTGCGACGCTCGGCGCCTGGGTGACGGTCGTGCAGGGCGCCATCTTCGTCGTCTGCGTGCTGCTGTTCCGCGAGGGGATCGTCGGCGTCATCGGCCGCCTCGTGCGGCGCCCGCTCTGAGCGCCGGAAGGAGCAGCGCCGGCAAAAGCCGTGACTTGCTGCGGATTGCGCTCCGCGACAAGGAGAACGAGAGCAGGATCGCCCCAGCCCGAGACGATCCTGCTGTCGGCTCGATTACTTCGTGCTGCCGGTCGCGACAGGAGGCTTGATGTTGATGTCGACGCTCTTCGATCCGCCGAAGTTGCCGAACCCGCCGAACAGGAAGACGACGAGCAAGACGACAACTACGCCGCCCAGAATGACGCCGAGCAGGGCGCTGCCACCGGAATTGTCAGCCATTGGGGTACTCCTACACAAGTTAACGCACGTTAAAACGTAAAGCGTGGCCGTATTGTTCCATGGATTATTGGGCCTCTGCGCTCCCGGACGTGCTCAACAAGGTTAAAACGGCGGCCAATTCAGCGAGAAGGCGAGACAGCAAATGAACGAAACGACCCGCCGTGGCCTCGCCAATGGCCTGACCAATTACGGCGATCCCGACTTCGCCCTTTACTTGCGTCGGTCCTTTGCCCGCTCGATGGGCTACTCGACGGAGATGCTGTCGCGGCCGGTGGTCGGAATCGCCACCTCGGGCAGCGGGTTCAACAACTGCCACCGCCTGATGCCGGAGCTGGTCGATGCGGTGAAGCGCGGGGTGCTGGCCGCCGGCGGGCTGCCGCTCGAATTCCCGACGGTCTCGCTCGGGGAGGTGTTCCTGAGCCCGACCAGCCTGATGTTCCGCAACCTGATGGCCATGGATGTCGAGGAGATGATCCGGGCGCAGCCGATGGATGCGGTGGTGCTGATCGGCGGCTGCGACAAGACCGTGCCGGCGCAGCTGATGGGGGCCATCTCCGCCGGCAAGCCGGCCATCCAGCTGGTCACCGGCCCGATGATGACCGGCCGCCTGAACGGCGAGCGCCTCGGCGCCTGCACCGATTGCCGGCGTTTTTGGGGGCGCTATCGCGCCGGGGAGATGGACCGGGACGCGATCGACGCGGTCGAGGGGCGCCTGTCGGTGACCGCCGGAACCTGCGCCGTTATGGGCACGGCCAGCACCATGGCCTCGCTCGCCGAGGCGCTCGGCATGCTGCTGCCCGGCACCGCGGCGATCCCGGCCGTTCATGCCGACCGGCTGCGGGCGGCCGAGGCGACCGGCAAGCGCGCGGTGGAACTGATCGGCTCCAGCCTGACCCCGCAGCGCATCGTCACGGAAAAGGCGGTCGAGAACGCCATGCGCGTGCTTCTGGCCTTGAGCGGCTCGACCAATGCCGTCATCCACCTGGCCGCGATCGCCGGCCGCGCCGGCATCGAGCTGCCGCTGCAGCGTCTCAACGAGCTCAGCGACACGACGCCCGTCCTGGTCGATCTGAAGCCCACCGGCGAAGGCTACATGGAGGATTTCTTCGCCGCCGGCGGGCTCGGCGCCGTGCTGCGCGAGCTGAGGGACCTGCTCCACCTCGACTGCCTGACCGTGACCGGCGAGACGCTCGGCGAACGGCTGGCCGGCGAGCCGCCCTACGTTGATCGCGCGGTCGTGCGGCCGAAGGACAAGCCCGTCTCCGACGTCGGCGGGCTCGTCGCGCTGTTCGGCAACCTGGCACCCAAAGGCGCCGTCCTGAAGCGCGCTGCCGCCAATCCGGCCCTGTTCGAGGGCGAGGGCAGGGCGGTCGTCTTCAACGGGCTCGACGACCTGTCGGCGCGCATCGACGACCCCGACCTGGAGGTGGCGCCGCACGATATCCTTGTGCTGCAGAATGCCGGTCCGATCGGGGCCGGTATGCCGGAGGCGGGCTACCTGCCGATTCCCGCAAAGCTCGCCCGTGCCGGGGTCAAGGACATGGTGCGCATCTCGGACGCGCGCATGAGCGGCACCGCCTTCGGCACCATCGTGCTGCATGTCTCCCCCGAGGCCGCCATCGGCGGCCCGCTGGCGCTGGTGCGCACGGGCGATCGCATCCGCCTCAGCGTACGCGAGCGCCGCCTCGACCTGATGGTCGGCGAGGAGGAGCTGGCGCGGCGCCGCGCCGCCCTTGTGTTGCCTGAGGGCGTGGGAGCCGAGCGCGGCTACCGGCGCATCTACCGCGATCAGGTGCTGCAGGCGGAGCACGGCTGCGATTTCCGCGACCTGGCCGGTCGCGGGCGGGAATGAAGCATGGCGGAACAGGATTTCGAGATTCTCGACGATCGCTTCGCCCCGCTGGTGAAGACCACGGCGCGCATCGAGAAACTCTATGAGGGCTGTCGCTGGGCCGAAGGGCCTGCCTATTTCCCGGGCGGCCGTTACCTGGTGTGGAGCGACATCCCCAACGACCGCATGCTGCGCTTCGACGAGACCACGGGCACGGTCGGAATCTTTCGGCATCCGGCCGGCTACGCGAACGGCAACACGGTGGATCGCGACGGCCGGCTCGTGACCTGCGAGCACGGCTTCCGGCGCGTCACGCGCACCGAGCACGACGGCCGCATCACGGTGCTCGCCGACAGCTACAAGGGCAAGCGTCTCAACAGCCCCAACGACGTGGTCGTCAAGTCCGACGGCTCGGTGTGGTTCACCGATCCAACTTACGGCATCGACTCCGATTACGAAGGCCACAAGGCCGAGAGCGAGATCGGCGCCTCGCACCTCTACCGCGTCGATCCGCATTCGGGCGAGGTGCGCATCGCCGCCGGCGACTTCGTGCGCCCGAACGGCCTCGCCTTCTCGCCGGACGAGAGCCGGCTCTGCGTCTCCGACACGGGCGCCAGCCACGTGCCGGACGGCCCGCGCCATATCCGCGTGTTCAACGTCGGGCGGGACGGCGCGCTGTCAGGCGGCGAGGTCTTCGCCGCCTGCACGGAAGGCAAGTTCGACGGCTTCCGTTTCGACGACGCCGGGCGACTCTGGACCAGCGCCGGCGACGGCGTGCACTGCTACGACCCGGACGGCACGCTGATCGGCAAGGTGCTCGTGCCCGAGATCACGGCCAACGTCGTGTTCGGCGGTTCGAAGCGCAACCGCCTGTTCATCTGCGCAACGACCTCGCTCTACGCGGTGCTGCTCGCCGTCAACGGCGCCAAAACGTTCTGAGGCGCTACGTCTCCGCGCTCGGCTGCACGGCGGCGGCGCGAAAGCCGCGCTTCTCCAGCAGTGCCGCGACGTTCGGCTCGCGGCCTCGGAAGGCGCGGTAGGCTTCCGCCGGCTCGCGCAGGTAACCGGCCGAATAGACGAACGACTTGAGCCGCTGCGCCGTCGCCTGGTCGAACACGTCGCCGGTCTCCTCGAAGGCCTTGAAGGCGTCCGCATCGAGCACCTCCGACCACATGTAGCTGTAATAGCCGGCGGAGTAGCCGTCGCCGGAGAATACGTGCGCGAAGTGTGGCGTGCGATGACGCATCACGATCGCCTCCGGCATGCCGATCTTGTCGAGCGTGTCCTTCTCGAACGCCGTGACGTCGATCGCCTCTGCCGCCGGCAGCAGGTGGAATTCCATGTCGACCATCGCCGAGGCGACATATTCCACGGTGGCGAAGCCCTGGTGGAAGTTGCGCGCCGCGAGCACGCGCTCGAGCAGCGCCTTGGGCATCGGCTCTCCGGTGCGGTAGTGCACGGCGTAGCGGCTGAGGATCTCCGGGCGTGACAGCCAATGCTCGTAGAGCTGCGACGGCAGCTCGACGAAATCGGTGGCGACGTTGGTGCCGGCGATGAGCGGGAAGGTCACGTTCGAGAGCAGGCCGTGCAGGGCGTGGCCAAATTCGTGGAACAGCGTGCGCGCATCGTCGAAGCTGAGCAGCGCCGGCGCGCCTTCCGCGCCCTTGGAGAAATTCATCACGTTGACGATGATCGGCCGGATCTCGCCCGCCAGCTTCTCCTGGCTCCGATACGAGCTCATCCACGCGCCGCTGCGTTTCGAGGAACGCGCAAAATAGTCGCCGAGGAACAGGCCGACATGCCGGCCGCTTTCGTCCGAGACCTCCCAGACGCGCACCTCGGGATGGTAGACCGGCAGGCCGTGCAGCTCCTTGAAGGTCAGGCCGAACAGTCGTCCGGCCGTGTGGAACGCGGCCTCGATGATCCTGTCGAGTTGCAGATACGGCTTGATCTGCGCCTCGTCGAAATCGTGCTGCCGTTGCCGCAGCTTGTCTGCGTAATAGCGCCAGTCCCAGGGGGCGAGCTCGAAATTGCCGCCCTCCTCGCGCACGAGGTCTTGCAGGGCTTCCGCCTCCTGCTCGGCGCGAATCCGCGCCGGGCCCCACACCTCGTCGAGCAGCTCGAGCACGGCGGCTGGCGTTTTCGCCATCATGTCGTCGAGCTTGAAATGCGCGAAGGTGGCGAAGCCGAGCAGCTTCGCCCGCTCGGCGCGCAACGCCACCATTTCGGCGACGATGGCCTTGTTGTCGGTCGGGCCGCCCTTGTCGCCGCGGCCGGTCCAGGCGCGGAAGGCCTGCTCACGCAGGTCGCGGCGTTCCGAGAACTGCAGGAATGGCTCGATACTCGAGCGCGACAGGGTGATCACATGCTTGCCGGCAAGGCCGCGCTCGGCAGCGGCCTGTGCGGCCGCGGCGCGCACGAAATCCGGAAGCCCCGCCAGGTCGTCCTCACTTTCGAGGATCAGCTGGTACTCCTTTTCGTCGGCGAGCACGTTCTGGCTGAACTGCGTGCCCAGCGTGGCGAGCCGCTCGGTGATCGCGGCCAGCCGCGCCTTGCCGTGCGGCGCGAGGCACGCGCCGGCGCGGGTGAAGATCGCATGGTAGCGGTCGAGCACGCGCATCTGCTCGGGGTTGAGGCCGAGCGCCTCGCGGCGGCCGTACAGGGCCTCGACGCGCCGGAACAGCGCCTCGTTCATGAAGATGTCGTTGCGGTGCTTGGCCAGGCGCGGCGCCATCTCGCGCTCGATCGCCTGAAGCGCGTCGTTGGTATGGGCGCCCGCGAGATTGAAGAACACGGCCGCGACACGGCGCAGGCGGCGCCCGCTCAGCTCCAGCGCGGCGACGGTGTTGTCGAAGCTCGGCTCCGCCGCGTCGCCGGCGATGGCGTCGATCTGGCGGCGCTGCTCTTCCATCGCGCTCGCGAAAGCCGGCCGGAAGTGGTCGGGTGCGATGCGCGCGAACGGCGGCAGGCCGAACGGGGTTTCCCATTCGGCCGCGAAGGGTTGATCTGAGGCTGAAGCTGCCGCCGCATTCGCTTGCATGGGATCATCCTCTGGCGGCGCCGCATGGCGGCGGCGCGCCTGTGAGCTGCGTCGCGTGAGCAGGGTCAATTCGGATCGAATCGAACCTGCTCTGCTTCTCTTTGTGTTGCATGATCTTTTTCGGCAAAGCGGTGCCCAATTGCCGGATCATGCTCTAGCCGGGTACGTAGCACATAGGCACGGCAACGACGAAAGTCACGGCGCGGGATTGTCGAAGCGGTCTCGCGCCGACAACCGGACGCCAACGTCACCGCCGTCACTCGGCGTCGACCCGGTCCTTGATCTTGGCGAGGAACATCTCGAGCGCCCGTTCGGGGTCGTCGGCCTCCTCGCTGATCGCCGTGAGGCCCCATTGCTGCAGCACGGCCTCCTCGACCGGGTTCGGGCGCATCATGAACACGTAGGATTTGGGCCGGTCTTTCTCGTAGCCGGACTCGTGCCACCTGCGCCACAGGCGGTAGAGGATCAGCCTGATGTTGATGTCGGACAGGCTGTAGCCGGCGAACAGAATGGTCTTGCCGAGCGCGTCCGCCTGGAACTTGATGTCGAGGGGCGTATCGAAGGCGAGTCGGTTGAAGTAGTCGCTCTCCGCCAGGACCAGCGTCTGGTCGTCGTCGAAATCGCCGTGGAACTTGACGATTTGCGTCACGCCGTCCTGCACGCGCGCCACGTCCTTGGCGTTCGTCACCTTGACGAATTTCTTGCCGCGCAGCTGGAACGAGGTCTCGAGGTTGCGGTCGAAATTCGTGGTGTAGATGATCGGGAAATCCAGCGCGACGATCAGCTCGTGAACCCGCGACGTCTTGAGATTCTCTTCCGCGATCTGCCAGTTGCGGTCCATCCAGCTGCGCAGCGGGCCGATGCTGCCCTGCTGCAGCCGGTAATATTCGGCAAGCGTGAAA
Source organism: Beijerinckiaceae bacterium (assembly GCA_036556825.1). Classification (GTDB taxonomy): domain Bacteria; phylum Pseudomonadota; class Alphaproteobacteria; order Rhizobiales; family Beijerinckiaceae; genus JAJKJG01. The sequence goes on along the minus strand of DATBIR010000284.1, from coordinate 13,820 downwards.
TAGCTGGTGTCCGGATTGGCGAAGATCTCCGGATCGAAGCCGAGCTCCTTGCCCATATGCTCGATCAAGGTGCTCCACGACGGCAGTCCCACGCTCATCGATATGCCGGCGCCGGCGAACAGGATCGCCTGGCGGTCCTTGATCGCCCTGACGAGATCCTCAATCATTGTCCGGGCCCGCTCAGGAATGCAGCGAATCGGTCGAGAGCTTTCCTGCGCATCGACACCTCGTTCTTGCGCTCGCCCATCTCGGCGAACGTCTGGTTGGAGCCTTCGGGGATGAACACGCAATCCCATTGCGAAGGGTCGCCGCGCGGCTCGGGCGCCAGGCGGCCCTGCACCTCGCCTTCGAACTGGCGCACGCAGCGGCCGTCACAATAACCGATGCGGGTGCGGGCGACGGCGCGGCCCCCGTCCTCGTGCGAGAACAGCCTGGCGACCCGTTCCGCTCCGAGGCGGTCCCAGAAGATCTGGGTGAGGCCGCCCGGGAAGCCGTTGAGGGCCTCGATGAACAGCCCCGTATGCTCGACGAAGACCGGCCGGCCGATCAGCCTGAACGCCTTGATGGACTTGTCGCGCACCAGCAGTTCGACGTCGTCGCTCTGGATCTCATCGAGCTTCTTCTCCACCGGCGCCAGGTCGTAGCCGGCGCGGCCCAGAATCGCCTTGGCCTCGGCGATCTTGTTGGGGTTGCTGGAGAGGAAGCGCAGCCTCATGTCGGTGTTGTCCCGATGCTCTCGCCGGCCGCCGGAACGCTTTTCGAGGCCGGCCATTGATAAGGACGCAAAATCGATCAACCCTCCTTGAGCGAAGCCCTGTGCCCAATAACTCGCCAGGGAGCCCTTCGGCTCCCATGCTCGATGTCGTGATCGTGGGCGGCGGGCCGGCCGGGCTCAGCGCCGCCCTGATCCTGGGCCGCTGCCGGCGGCGCGTGCTGCTGTGCGACGCCGGCCACCCGCGCAACCGGGTCTCGCACGGGGTCCACGGCTTCCTGACCCGGGACGGCATTCCGCCGGAAGAACTGCGCCGGATCGGCCGGGAGGACCTGGAAAAATACCCGAGCGTCGAGGTGCGCGACATGCGTGTCTGCGATGCCGACCTGATCGACGGCGGCTTCGAGGTTCTGCTCGACGACGGGCAGCGTCATCGCACCCGCAAGCTCCTGCTCGCCACCGGCCTGGTCGAGGACCTGCCCGACATTCCCGGCTTCAGGCATCTGTTCGGGCGGGGGGTCTACAACTGCCCCTATTGCGACGGCTGGGAGAACCGCGACCGGCCGGTCGCCGTCTACGGTCTCGGTGACCGCGGCGTCGGCCTCGCCGTCGAGATGCGCATCTGGACCGGCGACGTCGTCCTGTGCACCGACGGCCCGGCCGCTCTCGGGGCGGAGGACAAGGCCAGGCTCGACCGCTCCGGCATCCCCGTGGTCGAGAAGAAGATCGCCCTGCTCGAAGGCGACGACGGGCTGCGCCGCATCGTGTTCGAGGACGGCGACGCGCTCGAGCGCCAGGCCCTGTTTTATGTCTTCGGGCAACGCGAGCCCTCGCCGCTGGTCGAGAAGCTCGGCTGCGAGCTGACCGAGTCGGGTGTCGTCGAGACGCGCAGCTACGAGCGGACCAACGTGCCTGGCCTGTATGCAGCAGGAGACGCCTCGCGGCGAGTGCAATTCGCGATTGTGGCCGCGGCCGAAGGCGCCGCCGCCGCTTTCGCCATCAACACCGAGCTCTACAAAGAGGATTTCCCATAGATCCGGAGACAATCATGCGATGCACAGAGAAAGATCAGGACCGAATTCAATCCGAATCGCTCTAGGCGTGGACCGGTCATGGGCCATGAGATCATCGACGTCAGGACGATCTACGAGGGTTGGGGGCGCCTGATCGCGCTGCGCATCCGTCTGCCCGACGGGCAGGTCATTACGCGCGAGGTCGAGGACCACGGCGCTGCGGTCTGCGTGCTGCCCTATGATCCGGAGCGGCGCGTCGCCATGCTGGTGCGGCTGTTCAGGGCGCCGGTCTTTCATACGGCCGGCCGGCCGGAGATCGTGGAAGCCCCGGCCGGCATGCTCGATGAGGACGACCCTGCCGCCTGCGCCCGCCGCGAGGCTCTGGAGGAAGTCGGCCTCATGCTGACGAGCCTGGAGCCGGTCGGGGCGGCATGGACGACGCCCGGCGTCTCGACGGAGCTGATGCACCTCTACCTCGCCCCCTACCGGGCCGCCGACCGGACCGGCGCCGGTGGCGGCGTCGCCGGCGAGCATGAGAACATCACCGTGAACGAGACCAGCCTCGCCGAGCTTGCCGCCATGGCCGACGACGGGCGCCTCTCCGACCTCAAGACGCTGGCGCTGGTACAGACACTGCGCCTGCGCAGGCCGGGATTATTCACCCCGTAGGCTGCTCGACGAAGGCGGGCGCCTCGAAGCCCGCGCCCTCAGGCGAGTTTGCCGCCGCCGTCAGCTCAGCGGCTGCATCACATGCGTGCGGAAGGCGGGGCGCTCGGCGAGCCGGTCGTACCAGCGCTTCACATGCGGGAAGTCGGGGCGCTCGAGCGGCAACGCATACCAGCGGTAGACCGAGATACCGGCGGGAATGTCGCCCATGGTGAAGCGCTCCCCGGCCACGTAGGCGCGATCCTTCAGATGGCGGTCGAGGATCGCAAGCGCCTGCTCGCTGCTGCGCTGCGCCGCCGCCATGGCCGCGGCGTCCCGCTGCTCGGGCGCCGTCCTCACGTAGCCGAGGAACAGCGGCCGCAGCCCCGCCCACAGGGTCGTCACCTGCCAGTCCATCCAGCGGTCGGCTTCGGCGCGCTCGCGGAGGTCGGCGGGATAGAGCACGCCTTGTCCGTGCTTCGCCGCGAGATAGCGCACGATCACGTTCGACTCCCACAGCACCAGGCCGTCGTCGTCGATCGTCGGCACCAATGCGTTGGGATTCATCGCCAGGTAATCGGGCGTCTTGGTGACGCCGTGCGCGCCACCCGCATCGATGCGCCTGTAGGCGAGGCCGAGCTCGGCGCAGCACCACAGCACCTTTTGCACGTTGATGGAATTCGTGCGTCCCCAGATCGTCAGCATGGCAGCCTCACCGCGCCGGGATGGATGCATCGACGACCTGGCGCAGCGACGCCGCCGCCTCGATGCCGCGGCAGGCGTCGATCAGCCGCTTCGTCGCGTCGCCTCCGATGACCGGCTGGCAGAGGTCGCGCACCTTCGCATCGAGCTCCTGGTCTGTGAGCGGACGCTCGAGGCTGCCGATGGCGTGCTCTACGAATACGTGCAGCGTGCGCCCGTCGGTCGTGGTCAGCGTGATGTCGACCTGATCCTCGTGGATGCCGGCCGCCGCCTCGGCGCGCACCTTGCGGCGCAGCGCGACGATCTCCGCGTCGGCCACGACCTCATCCGAATATTCGTGCTCGCCGCAACGGCCGTGCACGATCGCGGCGGCGCAAGAATGATAGACCGAGAACTTGCCCTCGAGTCCGGTGCGCGGCTCGGTCTTGCCGGTCAGCTCGAGCACGAGCGGATGCACTTTCAGCGCGATCGCCGCCACGTCTTTCGCCTTGAGGCCGTGCGTGTTGCGCAACTGGATGCAGCCGTCGATGGCCGGATGAATCACGATTCCGCAGGCGAACGGCTTGTAGGTGTTGAGCGAGATTTCCCATGTCTCGCCGAGCTTGCCGGTGATCTCCTTGGCGTCGAACTTGGTCGAGAGCACGTGCGCGAAGCCGCGCGGCGCTTCGATGCCGCGGTCCGAGCTCGTGAAATTCTGCTGCGCGAGATGCGCCGCGAACAGCCCGTTCTGCGCCGCCCGTCCCGGATGGAACGGCTTGCACATGGTGCCGAACATTTCGCGCAGGCCCGACGATTGCGTCGCCGCGATGCCGAGCGCCCACGTCATCTGCTGGCGGTCGAGCCCGAGCACCTTGCCGGCCGCCGCGGCCGCGCCGAATACGCCGGCCGTCCCGGTGATGTGCCAGCCGACGTCGTAATGGTTCGGATAGACGGCGTTGCCGATGCGGCACTCGACCTCGACGCCGAGGATGAACGCATGCAGGAAGTCGCGCCCGCTCATCTTGCGCGTCTCGGCCAGAGGCACCAGGGCCGAGGCGATCGGTCCGGCCGGATGGATGATGGTCTTGAGATGCGTGTCGTCGAAATCGAACACGTGCGAGGAGATGCCGTTGACGAGCGCGGCGTGCAGCAGATCGAGCTTGTCGCCGCGGCCGAGCACGCTCGCCTGGCCGGGACCCGCAAACGGCCTGATCGCCGCGAGCGCCCGGTCGAGGGTGGGATGGATGGAGCCGCCGACCGCGCACCCGGCCCAGTTGAGAAACGAGCGGACCGCCTCCGCATAGACCGGAGCCGGGATGTCCGCGGGGGCGGACTGGACCGCGAAATCGGCGAGAACCTGGGTGATCTTGGCCGGATCGACGGTTGTGGCGTGCATTCTTGTTCCTCCCTGAAGAATTAGGGGGCTCATGGGACCCGGTAACACCATTGTCAACGACTTGCCCGTCTCGCGGTTTAACGAACTTCCGGGATCGACCCGGCCGAACGATTGACAATCGGGGGCCGTGCCTGAACAAAGGCGGCACGAAAAAAAACATCCAGGGAGGAATATTGATGCTCAGGACAACTGTGGCCGCGCTGGCCGGCCTCATCGCGCTCGCCTCTTCCGATGTGGCCCGCGCCGAGCCCGCGGCCTATCCCCATCAGGTGGTCACCCTGGTGACCCATTCGAGCCCGGGCGGCGGCAGCGACGTTTTCCTGCGCGAGATGTCGAAGCATCTCGGCAAATACATCAAGGCGACTTTCGTCGTCGAGAACGTGCAGGGCGGCAGCGGTGCTCGCGCCATGTCGCGCCTCGCCACGGCCAAGCCGGATGGCAGCGTTTTCTACGCAACCACGCCGACCTACATCTACACGTCCTTGATGAGCAAGCCGGCGAACACGTTCCGCGATCTCGAGCCGCTCGCCAACTTCTTCACCGATGCGGAGGTGATCTACACCCGCGTTGACGGACCCTTCCAGAGCCTCAAGGACGTCATCGCGCATGCCAAGGAGAAGCGTGGGCGCTGGGGCGTCGCCAATCCCGCGTCGCTCGAGCGCCAGGCCGCCGAGCGCCTCAAGCAGGCCAGCGGCGTGCAGGCGGCAGTCGTCTCGCACGAGGGCGGCGGCGACATGATGATCAACGTGCTCAACGGCACGCTCGACATCGGCGTCGGCGAGATCCAGGAAATCCGCTCGCAGCTCGAAGGCAAGAAGGTGCGCATCCTCGCGACGTTCAACGCCGAGCGGCTGCCCGACTTCCCGCAGGTGCCGACGGTCAAGGAGTCCGGCTTCGACGTGGTGCTCAACAAGTTCCGCGGCCTCGCCGGTCCGAAGGGCCTGCCCGCCGATGTCGTCGCGGCGTGGGAGAAGGCCATTCCGCAGCTCCTCGCCGATCCGGACTACAAAAAGGTCTACGGCGCCGAGACCCTCGTGCCGAACTTCATCCCGCACGACGCCTACGTGAAATTCGTCAACGACTTCGCCAGTTCCTCCGAGAGCTTCCTGAAGGAAACGGGCGCCGTGAAGTGACACCTCGCGAGGTGGATCGGGCAACTTTCACGCATCACGCTCCGGAAGCTGGCCCGTGATCAACAAGGACGTCCTCAGCGGGATCATTCTCCTCGTCGTGGCCGCGCTCTATTACGCGGCCACGCTGCAAATCCCCGAGAGCAGCCTCTCCGACGAGGTCGGCGCGCGCGGCATGCCGGGGATTCTCGGGGCGCTGCTGGCCGGCCTCGGCCTCCTGATCGCGGCGCGCGGCGTGATCATGGGCCGCAAGCCCGTGCCCGTGACCGAGGTCCGGGCGGACGACGAAAGCGAAGCGCCGCCGCGCCGGGCGCTCGGCTTCCTGGCGATCGCGGCCGGCTACGTGATCGTGGCGCCGCTCGTCGGTTTCGGACCGGCGCTGGCGCTGCTGATCGCGGCCATCGCCCTTTACGAAGGCGCCGTGCCCTCGTGGCGCATGGCGCTCGTCGCAGTCGCCGGCGCGCTCGCCTTCTGGCTGCTGTTCGTGCAACTGCTCGGCGTCGAGCAGCCGCGATCGCTGTTCTTCTGAAACCACGGCCATGGAAGACTTCGCACAGGCCCTGAAGATGCTGGTGACGACGCCGGTCGTGCCGGCCTCCATCGCCGGGCTGGTCTGGGGCATCATTGGCGGCGCGCTGCCCGGCATCTCGGCATCGATCACGATGGCGCTGATCCTGCCGCTCACCTTCACGCTCGATCCGGTCTCGGCCATCGTGCTGCTCGCCGCGACCTATATCGGCGCCGAATACGGCGGCTCGATCCCGGCCATCCTGATCCGCACGCCGGGGACCAACTCGGCCGCCGCCACGGTGATCGACGGCTATGAGATGAAGCGTCAGGGCCGCGCCGGCGAGGCGCTCGGCATCTCCCTCTGGTCCGGCGTCATCGGCAGCCTGTTCGGGCTCATGATGCTGATCCTGATGACCGAGCCGTTGTCGCGCATTGCGCTCGCCTTCAAGCCGACATCCTATTGCGCGCTCGGCGTGCTCGGGCTCAGCATCATCGCCTCGCTGTCCGAGCGCTCGCTCCTGAAAGGTCTCGCCGCCGCCGTCGTCGGCATGATGGTCGCCACCATCGGCACCGATCCGATCTCAGGCGTGAGCCGCTACACCTTCGGCCTGCCGGAGCTCCTGGCGGGCGTCAAGCCGATTCTCGTGATGATCGGCCTGTTCGCCGTCAGCGAGCTGCTGCGCCAGTCCGGATCGCCGACCCTCGCCGCCACGCGCGAGGCGGTGCGCGTGCGCCTGCCGAGTTTCGCGATCATGCGCAAGATCGGCAAGGCGCAGGGCATCGGCTGCGTCGTCGGCACCATGGAAGGCCTGATGCCGGGCGGCGGTGGCTCTATCGCCGCCTTCTTCTCCTACAACGAGGCCAAGCGCTGGTCGCGTTATCGGGAGGAGTTCGGCAAAGGTTCGGTCGAAGGCGTCGCCGCGCCCGAAACCGCCAACAACACGGTTGCCAGCACGGCGCTGATCCCGCTCCTGAGCTTCGGCATTCCCGGATCGAACTCGGCCGCCGTGCTCCTCGGCGGCCTTCTGATCCACGGTCTGTTGCCGGGGCCGCGCCTGTTCGAGAAGAACGGCGACGTCATCCTCGGCCTTTACGCCGGCTCGTTCGTGGCGATCGTTGCCCAGCTCATCGTCGGCATCATGATCCTGCCGGTCTGCATGTGGCTCGTGAACCGCCCGCGGCCGTATCTGGCCGGCTTCATCCTGGCCTTCGTCGTGGCCGGCATTTTTTCGATCAACAGCAGCTTGTGGGACATTGGCTTCGTCCTGACGGTCGGGCTCGTCGGCTACCTGATGCGCTTCGCCGGGTTTCCGTTCCTGCCGGCGGTGCTGGGCGTCGTGCTGGGTCCGCTTGTCGAATCCAATTATCGCCGCTCGCTCCTTCTGTCGGGCGGCGACCATGCCATCTTTCTCGAGGATCCGATCGCGATCGGCTTTCTGATCGCGGCGGTGATCTTCGTGATCTGGTCGCTTGTGCGCGAGATGCGTGACGTGCAGATGGAAAAAGCAAAGGAAGCAACCACGTGAACCGGGCTACCGAGACCGAGCCGAAACAAGAGCCGCTTGCCGGGCGCATTGGCCGCTGGGCGGCGGCTACCGATCCCGCGCACCTGCCCCCCGAGGTGCGCGCCATCTGTCATCGTCTTCTGCTCGACGTCACTGGACTCTGCGTCGCCGCGCGAAGCGCCGATTACGTGCAGGCGGCGCTCGCCAGCACGGAGGGGAGCGGCCGCTCGACCGCGATCGGCCACGGTCGGCTGCTGACCAGCTATGACGCCGCCCTCGTCAACGGCACCGCCGCGCATGGCGAGGATTTCGACGACACCTTCGAGGGCGGCCCGGTCCATGCCGGCGCCGTGGTCGTGCCCGCCGTTCTCGCCGTCGCCGAGGAGCGCGGCCTCGCCGGCGATGCGGTCGCGAAAGGCGTCGCCGTCGGCGTCGAGCTCTTGTGCCGCGGCAGCCTCGTGACGCCGCAGGCGATCCACAAGGCGGGCTTTCATCCGACCGCCGTGCTCGGCGCGCTTGCGGCCGCCGCTGCGGTCGGCGCCGCCATCGGCCTCGACGGCCCCCGCATCGCCCGCGCCATCGGCACGTCGGGCAGCATGGCCAGCGGCATCATCGAATATCTGGCCGACGGCAGCTGGACCAAGCGTCTGCATGCCGGCTGGGCGGCGCAGGCCGGCATCCGTGCCGCACGCCTGGCCGAGGCCGACTTCGTCGGGCCGGTGACCGTGCTCGAAGGCTCTCACGGCTTCTACAAGGCCTTTGCGCCGAGCAGGAAGCCGGACTTCGCGCCGCTGGTCGACAACCTCGGCCGCGACTGGGTCACGGCGACGCTGGCTTTCAAGCCTTATGCCTGCGGGACGATGACCCAGCCCTTCGTCGATTGCGCCATCGATCTCGCCGGGCAGGCCATTTCGGCCGACGACATCGTCGAGATGGTGTGCGAGGTCGGCGAGGGCACCGTCCATCGGCTGTGGGAGCCGCTCGATCTCAAGCGCGCCGTCCCGAACGGCTATGCCGGAAAATTCTCGACGCCCTATTGCATCGCCGTCGGCCTCATCGACGGCAAGGCGGGGCTGGAGCAGTTCACCGACGAGCGCGTGCTCGACCCGCGCGTGCGCGCGCTCGCCGCCAAGGTCGGCTACGTGATCGATCCCGACAACGAATATCCGCGCAATTTCACCGGCCACATCCGTGCGAAGCTGAAGGACGGCAGCACCCGCGAGGTCCGGCGCGGGCACATGCGCGGCGGCCAGCACGAGCCGCTCACCGACCGCGACATCCGCCAAAAATTTCTCGACAACGCGCGCTTCGGCGGCTGGCCCGAGGCGCGCGCCAACGCCGTCGCCAAGGCCCTCGATACGATCATCGCCGGCGGCGCCGTCGATCTCTCCGAGGCGCGGGGCTGAGCGCCAACGCGTCCCTCTCCCCAATGGGGAGAGGGTTAGCCTACGCCGCCAGCTCCGTGGCGCGCGGGACTCGCGCGAGGCGGGCGGCCAGGTGCAGCGCGCTCTCCATGGCGCCGGTGGTGGCGACGCCCTTGCCGACGATGTCGAAGGCGGTGCCGTGCGCCGGCGTCGTGAACACGGCGTCGAGCCCCGCGGTCACGGTGACGCCGCGGTTGAAGCCGTGCAGCTTGGTCGCGATCTGGCCCTGGTCGTGGTACATCGAGACGACGCCGTCGAACTCGCCGCGGAAGGCGCGGATGTAGAGCGTGTCGGCCGGGAAGGGACCGCGGCAGTCGATGCCGGTCGCTGCGACCTTCTTCACGGTCGGGGCGATCAGGTCGATCTCCTCGCGTCCGAACAGGCCGCCTTCCCCGCCATGCGGATTGAGCGCCGCCACGGCGATGCGCGGCGCCGCAATGCCGGCGCGCCGCATCGTCTGATCCGACAGGCGGATCGCATCCTCGATGCTGTGCGCAGTGATCAGGTCGAGCGCCTCGCGCAGCGACACGTGCGAGGTGACGCGCGCCATCCATTGATTGCCGAGCACGTTCATCTCTGAGAAATAGCCCTGGTGCTGGAGCAGATGCGCGAACATCTTGTGCTCGTCTGGGTATCGCCAGCCGCCGGCATGCAGCGCCGCCTTGTTGAGCGGCGCGAAGGTGATGGCGTCGATCTCGCCGCGCGACGCGAGCCCGATCGCATGGGCGAGCGTCTCGCCGGTCAGCCGGCCCGAGTCCGCCGATACTTTCGCGCGGGGCAGGGTTTTCGGATCGATGTTCTGCAGGTCGATCACCGGCACGGCCTCGTCCGCCCAGTCGATGGCGCCGATCGAGGTGACGCGCTTCACGGGAAAGGTGAGCTTCGCATCCCGCATGCCCTGCTCGAGAACGCGCATGTCGCCGACGACGACGAGGCGGGCGCTGTCGCCCAGTATCCGGCCGTGCAGGACGCGGGCGCTGAGCTCCGGCCCGATCCCGGTGCAGTCACCCAGCATGAGCGCGATGCGCGGGCTTGTCTCGGTCATGTCGGAAGCTCTCCTCGGCGCTGCAGCATGATCCGGCGAAGTGGTCACCCCTTCGCCGAACAAGATCATGCGTTTCGACGGGTGTAGCTCGTGATCGCTTCAATCTGAAGCGATCACGATCGAAGTCGCCCGACAAGACAGCAAGAACCACAGCCGGTCAAATCGCAGCGCCCACATCCTGCCCGCCGCCGGAAACTGTGCCAAGATGAGCCATTCAGGGAGGGATGGGATGAACGAAACGTTAGCGACGGCCAAGCCGGCCGTGATGCCGCCGCTTCGTCCGCATGGCGCCAAGCTCATGGAGGGGTTCCGGCGCGAGCGCATCAGGACCGCCGGGGCCGAGATCAACGTCGCCATCGCCGGCGACGGCCCGCCGCTTCTGCTGCTGCACGGCAATCCGCTGACGCTGGTGAGCTGGCACAAGGTGGCGCCGAGTCTGGCCGAGAGCTTTACGGTCGTGGCGGCTGATCTGCGCGGCTACGGCGACTCGTCGAAGCCCGAACTCGGCCCCGCCGGCTACACCTTCCGCGCCATGGGCGAGGACAATTTCCAGGTCATGTCGGCGCTCGGCTTCGAGCGCTTCGCGGTCGCCGGCCACGACCGCGGCGCGCGCGTCGCCTTCCGCATGGCCCTCGACGCGCCCGAGCGCGTGACGCGCATGGCCGCCCTCGACATCGTGCCGACGCACCACGTCCTCACCCACGTCTCCCTCGGCTGGGGCCTGGAATCGTACCACTGGTTCTTCATGGCCCAGAAGGCGCCGTTCCCGGAAAAGCTGCTCACCGCCGATCTCGGCTATTACATCCGCTACAAGCTCAACAAGAAGGGCGTCGGCCTCGACATCTTCACGCCCGAGGCGATGGCGGAATACATCCGCTGCACGACGCCCGAGCAGATCCACGCCGTCTGCGAGGATTACCGCGCGACGGTGACGCACGACTTCGAGATGGATACGGCCGATTACGGCAAGCGCCACATCGCCTGCCCGGTGCTTGCCTTGTGGGGCTCGAACAGCCATGTCGGCCGCCACTACAAGCCGCTCGACGCCTGGGCCGAATGGGCGCCCGACCTGCGCGGCTGGGCCGTCCCGACCGGCCATTACCCCGCCGAGCACCGTCCCGACCTCGTCTACCCGGCCTTCTGGGAGTTTTTTGGCGGTCGCGAACCTCGCCGCGATGCTTGACGATCCGCGCAACTCTGCATCTCATAAGACGCAACAAAGCACGCAGGCGTTGTGATTGTGCCCATCAAATTTCAGCAAAATAGAGGGTCGGGCGTTCCCAGTTGTTTTTTCGGGGAAGGTGGCCTGAACCAGGGCTCTTACGCATAGGCGTGCAGCTCTTCCTGTTCGATGGCGCGGATGATGGCGCGCGTCATGTCGTCGGTGCGGCCGGTGCCGCGGATGTCGCCGGTGCGCGACGCCGGGTCGGCGAGCGCCGCCGTGGTGGCCTGGCCGATCGATGCGGCGGCCGCGACCGCCTGCGGCACCTTGCGGTCGCGCCCGAGCCAGTCGAGCAGCATGCGCGTCGACTCGATCATGGCATAGGGATTGGCGAGGCCCTTGCCGGCGATGTCGGGCGCCGAGCCGTGCGTCGCCTGCGCCATGGCGATGTTGCCGTCGCCGATGCACAGGCCGGGCGCCATGCCGAGCCCGCCGACCAGCCCGGCCGCCTCGTCGGTCAGGATGTCGCCGAACATGTTCGTGGTGACGATCACGTCGAAGCTTTGCGGATCGCGCACGAGCCGCATGGCCATGGTGTCGACGATCACCTCGTCGACCTTGACGTCGGGATATTCGTCCGCCGCCTTGTAGCATTCCTCGACGAACATGCCGCAGCCGAGCTTGAACACCGTGTTCTTGTGCACGAACGTCAGCCGCTTCTTGCGGTGCCGCGCAATCTCGAGCGCGGCGCGTGCCACGCGCCGGCTGCCGACGCGCGAGATCACGCGCACGGAAATGGTCATGTCCTCGTTGGGGCGGAACTCGCCCGAGCCGGCGACGACATTGCGGTCGGGCTGAAAGCCTTCGTTGTTCTCGCGCACGATGACGAGATCGACGTCGTCGTAGAGGCAGCCGATGCCCGGATACGAGCGCGTCGGGCGGACGTTGGCGAACAGGTTGAAATGCTTGCGCAGGATCGGATGCGGGTTGATGGCGCCCGGGCCTTTCGGATAATCGCGGTGGCCGATCGGCCCGAGGATCCAGCCGTCCATCTTCGACAGCGCCTCGAGCGTCCCCTCGGGCATGGTCGAGCCGTGCGTGTCGAGCGCGCGGCGGCCGATCGGCATCGGCCGCCAGTCGACGTTGAGGCCGTGCCGCCTGGCGGCGGCCTTGGCCACCGCGACCGCGGCGGGCACGACCTCGTGGCCGATGTCGTCGCCTTCGAGGATGCCGAGGGTCAGATGCGCATTGTCCATACGTTGCAGCCTTCCGGACATTTTGGGGTTGCGATTGTCACGACGGGCGCAAGGCGCTCATCAGGCGGTCGAGCGACGGCAGCATCTCGAGGTCTCGCACCATCGCGACCACCGACTCCGCCTTGTCGCGCGGGAAGCGGGCGAACTCCGCGCATTCGCGGAATTTCTCGGCGACGTCGTCGTAGCTCATCGGATCGGCGGGGCTGCCTTTGCCGAAATCGGCGCGGCCGGAGAACGTGTGGCCGTCATGCGTCTCGATGTCGATGATGGTCGTCATCTTGTGGTAGCCGGCGCGCTCGGCCTCGTCGTCGACGACGAAATCGACCTTTTCGATCATCGCCTGCACGTCCGGACGCAGCACCACCTCGTCGGTGAACTCGCCGAGGCCCGCACGCCCTTCGAGCAGCAGGATCGCCATGCAGAATTCCATCGAGAACTTGGCCTGCAGCTCGTTGCGCGGCCGGTGATGGATGAGGGCATTCGGCATGTTGGCGTTGGTGCCGACGCGCACGCGCCTGACGTCTGCGGCGCGGAGCCCGTGCGCACGGATCAGGCGCAGCATCTCGGTCATGCCGGGATGCGTGAGGGATCCCGACGGGTGCGGCTTGATCGAGATGCCGGGCTCGGCAAATGTCCACGGCGCGCCGAGCTTGCCCTCGATCGCCTTGGCGTCGTAGCCGCCGCCCGCGGCCGAGAAGAATCCGCGCGGCGCCTCCAGGATCTTGTCGGTGGCGGTCCAGCCGTAGCTCGCGAATTGCGCGGCCGTGACGCCGCTCTCCGCCGCACGTCCGGCATGGAACGGCTTGGTCATCGTGCCAAAATTCTCGCGCAGGCCCGCCGACTGGCTGCCGGCAATCGACAGGGCGCGCGCGATCGCCTCCGCGTCGAGCCGCATCAGCTTGGCGCTCGCCGCCGCTGCCGCGAAGGTGCCGCAGGTGGCGGTGGCATGGAAGCCCGTCTGGTAATGGCGCGGATTGATCGCTTCGGCGATCTTGCACTCGACCTCGACGCCGAGGTGGTAGGCGAGCATGGTCGTGCGCCCGTCGGCGCCGACCGCTTCGCCGACCGCCAGCGCCGCCGGCAGGGCAGGCGCGGTCGGATGCGTGAGCAGCCCGTAGACGCGGTCGGGCGCCACTGCCAGCTGCGTGTCGTCGTAATCGTCGGCGTGGACGCCGACGCCGTTGGCGAAGGCGGCGAAGCGCGGCGCCACCCGGCGCCCGCTGCCGATCACGGTCGCCGCGCCCGAGCCGATGCCGAGATCGTCCAGATGCCGCCGCACCAGCTCGCCGCTCTTGGCGACGGACCCGGAGAGCGCCAGCCCGAGCCCGTCGAGGATCGACT
>DATBIR010000283.1:0-11422 GCA_036556825.1 Beijerinckiaceae bacterium | reverse complement strand
CCCCCCCCCCCCGCACCGGCTCCTGGTGGCCGGAATGGATCGCCTGGCTCGATCAGCGCTCCGGCGCAACTTGCCCTCCGCCCCAAATGGGCGCCGCGGAGTCGGGCTATCCTGTCCTGTCCGAAGCTCCCGGCCAGTACGTCCTGCAAAGTTAGCGCGGCGAGAGCCTCGGCATCGCCGCGAGCCACGGATCCATGACGCACGCGGTTGCCCGCATTGCGTCGGCAGGTCAGTCGCCCCGCGCGCCATGTCTGCGCATGACCTCGATCCACCGGGCGCGTTTCCTGTCGTCCGAGAAGGTGAGCCCGAACAGGTTTTCCCGGACCGGCTTTATGCCCGCGAAGCGCAGGATGCTGCGCTCGAAGGCGCGCAGTCCGAAGGCGCCGAAATACCACCGGTACAGCAGCGCCGGCATACCCATCGTGACGATGATACGGGCCGAGCGGCCGGCGAGCAGCTTTTTCGGAAAGCCGCCCTCACTGTATTCCATGGCGAAGCCCGGACGGAAAATCTGCTCGAGAAACCCCTTGAGCAGCGCCGGCATGGTGCCGTGCCACAGCGGAAACAGGAACACCCAGTGCTCCGCCCAGCGCATGTCGTGGCGAGGTTGTTCCAGCGCCGGCGGCAGCACGCCCGTTTCGAAGTCCGCCTGCGTGCGCAGCAGAGGGAAATCGAGTCCCGCCACCTCGATGCGGCGAACCTCGTGCCCCGTCCCTTTCGCGCCTTCGGCATAGGCGTCGCTCAGGGCATGCAGCAGGTGCCCGCCCGCCGGATCCGGATGGCCTTGTATGATTGCGATGCGTCTCGGCATCTGACTTCTCCTCAAAGGAGTGTCGTAAAGCAGGCTACCATGATGTCATCCGCAGCCATCGGCACCAATGACCAAGCATTTTAGATGCGGTGTCGTGGTATGGACCTCACGGTCCAACTCGTCCAAGCAGCCAATTGAGAAAACCCGTTGTCTCCCGACGATCTTTTCTTTCGCGAATGGGACCGTGAACCAGCCTGCGCGAGCAATCTCTGGAAAAGACTGCATGCATTCGCTCCTTGGGAGCCATTTCATCTAAAAGATATTGCGTCCGGATGCCTCGAGATACGCGACCTGACCCAGGCGTCGGTTTCGTTGAGCGCCCGTTCTGCCGTACTTTTGTTCGACAGCGGCTGAGGTTCGACCTTGCGCCAGGCAGGTGATCGGCCGTCAGGCCGTGCCGCGAGGACTGCGCCGAACTCACGATCATCTTGACCAGGGAGACGGCCACCAACCGGCGTCCCGCCGATTGATGTTCGTCAAGGCGGCTGCGGGCGAAACGCGCGACACAGTGACTCGGCGCCGCAATGCGGCAGCCGCACGGGAGCATAGATCATGAGCGCGACCGGGCTCGATGTCTTCGACAAGACCCTGCAGACCACGAATACATGGCTCGACGAGATCACAGCCGAACTCGGCCCTGACCGTCACCTCGCCTGGCACGCGCTTGCAGCCGTGCTGCATGCCCTGCGCGATCGCCTTCCTCTGGAAGTGGCGGTTCACCTCGGCGCGCAGCTGCCGCTGCTCGTGCGCGGCGTTTATTACGACCAGTGGCATCTCGGCGGCGATGTGGAGCGCTACCGCTCGCTCGAGGAATTCCTGGAACGGATCGGACGCGGCCTGCAGACCACCCGGCCCGTGAGCACATTGAAGGCAGCGCAGGCCGTATTCGCGGTGCTCGCCCGCCACATCACGGACGGACAACTCGACAAAGTGCGTGGCGCCCTGCCCGAGGACATCCGGGCTCTGTCGGATCTGGACGCACCCCGGGCGGCTTGATGCCCGCTGCCGCGTCACCGCGCGCCGGTCACGCCATCGCCGGCTCGGAACTATCCTTGCTCGCCGCCCTCAGCGCGCCCTTGCGCGCCTCGGCGGCCATGATGAAGGCGGCGTAGCTCCAGGTCAGGTTCTTCGCCGAGGCCTGACGGCCCGTCGTGCGGTCGAACTGCTCCGACAGCTCTCCGCTGGGCGGCGTGCATCTTTGAATCATCGTCAGCACCTGATCGCCTTTGCGCAGGAACGCAGCCGCCGGATCCTGTCGTTCCGTATTCCGAGCGAGAGCCTTGTCTGGGACGGGACCGGCGGCCCAGCGCCGGAAAGCCCCCTCATCAAGGAGCGAGGCCGAAGCTGCGGCGCCTGACCTGATCGCGATCGCGAGGCGGTAGTAGAATTCGGCCAGGGCAAGCGTCGTCATGTAATAGGCGCCGCCGCCGTAATAGCTGTCGCCGGCGTAGCGGCCCATCGCCGGGCCGAGGCCCGCCGGGCGTGCCTCGTTGATGGGGTATTCGGTCTCGAACAGCTCTTCGAGGCGCTGCACCGTGCGATGCACCTTGATGTCGGCGACGCTGAACGGTCCTGACGGCAGGCCCCCATGAATGACAGCGAGAAGGGTTGCGGCGTCAAGGAATTTGCGCGGTGTGAGACCAGGCCCGGGAAGCCGGCTGCGATAGATGCCGTCCTCGTCGGACCAGTGCTCGCATAGGGCGACCCGCAGGCTTTCGGCACCGGCTTCATAATCGGCGGCGCGGCATGCGTCGCCTTCGGCCGCCGCCCATGCCGCGCCTGCGGCAAGGGCGGCGTGCTGCATGAGGCGCGTATAGAAGTGGAACCCGAGTTCCTCCTCCCAGATGTCGATGCACGGCTCCCGCCAATGCCGCTCGGTGAAGTCGAGGTCGATGCGCAACAGCTCTCGCATGATCGGCCGCATTTCGGGCGGCAGGTGCAGCGGCCAGTATCGCAGGATAGTGAGCGCGCGCAGGGCCGGCCCGTCATGCTGCGGACGTGGCCACCTGATCATGTCCAAGCTGCCGTCGGGATTGTAGCGCGCTTCGCCGAGCACCCGCTCGCCTTTGATCGCAAGCAATTCCGTCTCGGAACGCAGATAGCGCAGGGAGCCGGGCTCCACCTCGGCGCGGATGCTGCCGAAATCCGCGCTCTCCGACCCGTTGAGGTCGCAGAGCGCCCTGCTGAACCGGAAATAGGCGTGCACATATGAAAGGGCCGCAGGAGGAACATGGCCGCTCGCGATGAGGACGCGCAGGGCATCTATCGCAAGGGCCGCGTCCCTGATCCAGTGAAAGAAATAGTCGGGATCTGGATCGTAGGACGCGACAGCGGGTGAGGCCAGGACTGATCCTTCGCGCGGCACGATGGTTTGGCCGAAGGCCTTGCGCGTGCGCACCAGGGTTGTCGCGGAGATGCTCGCAACAAGCGCTGTGGCGCTGAGCCGGTATTGACGATCGATCCAGGCCTCAAGGGGCGACATCGTCCGCCGCCGCCTGTTGCCGCCGTTTCTCGCCGACCAGTGTGTGCCGGCCAGGTTCGAGGTAGGGGCTTTCGAAACCGAGCCGGCGCAGTCCCGCCTGCACCTCTGGGCAGCTCATGAACAGCTTCCACAAGAGACCCGAGCGGTGGTTCTCGATCATAATGACGATGGGCCCCTGATCGATGCCGATATGGTCGTCGGAAAACCACTCTCGTTCTTCGCAGAAGGCCGATGTGAAGCCGTATTCGCCCCAGATCTGGGCGCGCATGACGTCGTAGAAGTGTCGCAGCGCTTCCATGCTGTGGTCAGGCGTGTAGGGAAAGCTCGCGAGAGCGGCATTGGGGGCGATCACACCGAAATCGCTGGTCGGCGACAGCTCGCGGTAACCCGTGTCGCTGTCGTCGGATGTTAGGCCCCAGCAATCCGCGCCGTATCCCTTGAAGCGATGCGGGTTGCGCACGCAGTGCTGCCGGTTGATCAGCACGTGATTGACGTTCTGCCGCCAGTAATCGGCGTAGCGGTCGCGCAGCCCGCGCGGATCGAGGCCGAGAAATGAGTAGTGCGCGAAGCAGAGAGGGCCGCCGAAATCCGGCCCAAGAGGCAGCTCGATGTCGTAGAAGGTGCGGCCGTTGCGGAAGTCGCGGCCGCTGGCCCAGCCGCGGTGATAGGCGTCGGCGTCGATCGCATAGCGGGGTGCGCTCGCTGCCAGGACATAGGTGATCAGGCATTCGTTCCAGCCGCGGATCTCATAGTCGATGCTCCAGCCGTGGTTCGGACTCCAATGCCAGTAAAGGACGTGGCGATTGCCCTGCGTATGCCAGCTCCATTCCGTCTCACGCCAGAGCCGGTTGATCCGTTCCCGCAATTCGCTTTCGGCGCCGGTTCCACCGAAATACTGGCGCGCGCAGAGCAGGCCCTGCATCAGATACGAGGTCTCGACGAGGTCGGCGCCGTCATCCTTGCGGTTGAACGGGATCGTCGCGCCGGTGCGGCCGTTGAGCCAATGCGGGAAGACGCCATGGTAGCATTGCGCATGCTCCAGATGTCGGAGCATGGCCAACAGCCGGTGAAGCGCCTCATCGCGGCCGATCCAGCCTCTTTCGACCCCGACCAGAATGGCCATGGCCCCGAAGCCCGACGCGCCCGTGGCGACGAGGTCCGTCGACCGGCCGGGCATGAAGCGCCGTTCGCGGGTGAGGCCGCTGGTCGGGTGGGCGAAATCCCAGAAATACCGGAACGTCTGCCGCTGCACGCGGTCCACGAGCGCATCATCCGACAGCTCCTCGAGAAGCTCGTCGCGCGCCTCTTCAGCAGGGACTTGCATGACTGGCTTGACTCCTCTCGACACTATAGGCGGGCGGCTGTGGCGGATACGACCCGAGTGGTAGCGGAGAGCTCATATCTGAGCCGGGCTTTCCGGGCGGACATGGCCTTCGCCGGGAGGACGGCAGCAGAGGTTCGCGCTCGAGAAAGACGCTTCGCGTGTAGAATCCATTGGCCGCAGCATGGCGGCTGATGCTGATCACCGTGCTGCCGGCAAGCTCATGATCAAGGATCGAAACCACGATCTGCCGCTGGTCCTCGTCGAACACGTCGACCGCTTCGTCGAGAACGATCCAGCCCGGCCGGTGCAGGAGAAGGCGCGCCAGGGCAACGCGCCTCTGTTCGTCGAGCGTAAGCTCCTTGTCCCACCGCTCGACGCGCTCGAGGGATGCGGAGAGATACGACAGACCAGTACGCTCGAGCGCGCGGCAGACTTCGCTTATCTTGAATGCATCCGGCGCCGCGGGGTAGACAATCGCGGCGCGCAGCGTTCCAAGCGGCACGTAGGGATGCTGCGGGAGGAACATCATGCTCGCGCGCGGCGGCAGGCGCAGCACGCCGTGGCCCCAAGGCCAGATGCCGGCGATGGCGCGGAACAGGGTGCTCTTGCCCGACCCCGGCTTGCCGACGATCAGGAGGCGGTCGCCCGGTGCGACCTCGATCTGCGGTTCGCTCAGCTTGGCCCGGTTGTTGGCGAACACCACCTCCAGGTCGGTGAATGACAGGCCTCCCGTGGGATGGTCCTCGATGGTGATATGGCCGATCTCATCACCGCCATCCGCAGCGTTGAGCGCCTCCCTGAACGCCGCGACGCGGATCATCGTTGCCCGCCAGTCGGCGATCGCCGCGAAGTTGTCGACGAACCAGCGCAGGGCCTGCTGCACCTGGTAGAAGGCGCTGACGACCATCATCAGCGCGCCGAACGAAAGGCTGCCGCCGAAATAGGCGGGCGCCGCGACGACGATCGGCGCGACGATCGCGAACCAGCCGTAGGCGGAGGTGATCCATGTCAGGCGCGCGGTCGCGCCGACGAGATCGCGCATGGTTGCGAGGACGCGATCGAGATCGCTTTGCAGGCGATGGCGCTCGTCTGTCTCGCCCCGGTAAAGGGCGATGGCGTCCGCATGCTCGCTGACGCGCACCAGCGAGAAGCGAAGCTGCGCCTCCTGAGCATAGCGGTCGGCGTTCAGCGTGATCAGCGGCCGACCGACCCGCCAACTGAGCCATGAGCCGGTCACGGCATAGAGCAGGGCGCACCACACCATATAGCCCGGAATGGAGATCGTAGAGCCGTAGACGGTGAAGGTGACCCCGGCCGACAGGAACCAGAGCACGCCCACGAAGCTGACCAACAGCAGGGAGGCCTGGAATAGGCCGACGCCGAGATCGGCCGTGAGTTCCGTCAGGCGCCGCGCGTCTTCGTGGATGCGCTGGTCCGGGTTAGTCCCAATCTCGCCCGCGCAGGCGATCCTGAAGGCGCGCCCGGGCTGCAGCCATCCCTCGATCAGCTCGCCCGTAATGCATTCGCGCAACTTCACCTTCATCGTCGCATGCAGCCACGTTTGCGCGACATTCAGAACGAGAAGGCCGCTGACGAGAGCAGTGAACACGCCGAGTTGCAGCCCGAATTGCGCGACGTCCTTTTGCGCGATGGCGTCGTAGAAGGGCTGGTTCCATGCGTTCAGCCGGACTTGTCCCGCGGCCGTGAGGGAGACGACGCCAGCGATCGCGATGATGAGCAGGACCAGCTGCTTGCGTTGGGGAGCCGCCATCGACGGTGGGCCGATGTCGTGCAATCCGGCAAGCGGGCGACGGCCTATGGGCCCGGCGGCCCAGGCCAGAGCGTCTCGCAGCGCGACCCCCGAACTCATCGGTTTTGCCTTCGGCTCGTCCACGCACAGCTACCACCGGCTCAACGGCCAAGGTTTGATCCTGATCAATGTCGCTGGGTGGCAGTACGAGAAGGTGTGGTCCCCCAGGCCGGAGACGCTCGTGCCCGTCGTCAATCCTGCGGACGCCCTGCCGCGCGCCGCCCCGATCAGCCCTCGCGTGCAGTCTCTGCTGGCGGCGATGACGCTCCCGGAAAAGCTTGGTCAGCTGACGATGGTGACGGCCGAAGGCGCGGTGACGGGGCCGGTCGTGCCCAGCGATTATCTCGCCCAGATCAGGGCTGGAAAGGTC
The DNA here is from genome assembly GCA_036556825.1 of Beijerinckiaceae bacterium. Lineage (GTDB taxonomy): Bacteria > Pseudomonadota > Alphaproteobacteria > Rhizobiales > Beijerinckiaceae > JAJKJG01. The sequence continues at coordinate 4,625 of DATBIR010000283.1, read as the reverse complement.
GGCAGCCTGTTCAATCTCGTCGGTCGCGAGCGCACGCGCGAGGTCCAGCGCATCGCCGTCCAGGAGACACGCCTCGGCATCCCCCTGCTGTTCGCCTTCGACGTGCTGCATGGCTACCGCACGATCTTTCCGATCCCGCTCGGCGAGGCGGCCGCGTTCGATCCGGACCTTTGGGAGCGCACCGCGCGAGTCGCCGCGGCCGAAGCCGCCGAGGACGGTATCGCCCTGACCTTCGCACCGATGCTGGACGTTTCGCGTGACCCCCGCTGGGGCCGGTTGGCCGAAGCGCCGGGTGAGGATCCCTGGCTCGCTTCACGCTTTGCGGAGGCGAAGATACGAGGGTTTCAGCAGGGTGACATCAGTGCGCCGCACAGCATTGCCGCCACAGCGAAGCATATCGGTGCCTACGGCGCCGTGACCGCGGGCCGGGAATATGCCTCTGTCGATGTATCCGAGCGGTCGCTGCACGAAGTTTATCTGCCGCCGTTCAGGGCAGCCGTGGAAGCGGGCGTCGCAGCGATCATGCCGGCCTTCACGGATCTTGCCGGCGTGCCGATGACGGCGAATGCTGGCATTCTGCGCCACCTCGTCCGTGAGCAATGGGGCTTCGCGGGTTTGATCATCAGCGACTATGCCGCTATTGCCGAGCTCGTTGTCCACGGAGTCGCGGCCGACCTGGGCGACGCCGCGGCACTGGCGCTCAGGGCCGGCATCGACCTTGACATGATGGGCTTCGCCTACGCAGGCGGGTTGCCGCTCGCGCTCGAGCGCGGGCTTGTCGCTGAGCACGATATTGATGCGGCAGTCACGCGGGTGTTGGGGCTCAAGGAACGGCTGGGACTATTCGACGATCCTTACCGGACCGACGGCAAACCGGCCCGCCACCGCCAACGCGCCGCACGCAAGCTGGCGCGCGATGCCGGCCGCCGCGCGATCGTGCTCCTGAGCAACCGCGGCCATGTCCTGCCGCTTCCGTCCACGTTGCGCCGTCTCGCCGTGGTCGGACCACTTGCCGATGCACCCGAGGACATGCTCGGGCCGTGGTTCGGGGCCGGCAGGGCCGGGGAGACCGTCACGTTCCTGCGCGGGCTGCGCGCGGCGCTGCCGGCCGCCGAAATCGAGCACGCGCACGGCGTCGACATCGAGGGCGACCGCGCAGGCGGTCTGACAGGCGCTATTGAGCTCTGCCGCGCGGCCGATGCCATCGTTTTATGTCTCGGAGAGAGCCGGACGATGAGCGGAGAGGCGGCCAGCCGTGCGAGGCCGGATTTGCCGGGTCGACAGCGCGAGCTCGCCGACTCCGTCATGCGCCTCGGCAAACCCGTGATCGCTGTGCTCTCGTCCGGGCGGCCGCTCATGGTACCGTGGCTTGTCGAGCGCGCCGACGCAGTCCTGGCCACGTGGTTCCTGGGCATCGAGGCGGGGCATGCGCTTGCCGATGTCCTCACCGGCGCCTGGAACCCGTCCGGGCGCTTGCCCGTCTCGTGGCCGGTCGACGTCGGCCAGGTGCCCGTCTTCTTTTCCCAGCGTCCGTCCGGCCGGCCCGCAGATCCGAAGGCGCGTCACACGAGCAAGTATATCGACCTGCCGGTCGCACCGCTGTTCCCGTTCGGCCACGGCCTGTCCTACACGCGTTTCTCTCTCGATAATCTGCGCGCCGCTCCCGCGACGCTCACGGCGGGCGAGGAACTGATTGTCGAGGTCGATGTCACGAACGAGGGCTCCTGCCGTGGGGAGGAGACCGTGCTCTTGTTCGCGCATGATCCCGTCGCCAGCGTCGCTCGTCCGGTGTTGGAGCTCAAAGGCATGGGCAAGATCGCACTCGCGCCCGGCCAGCGCGGCACCGCGCGCATCAGGCTGGGGAGCGAAGCACTGGCATATCCTGGGCCGGACCTTGTCCCGACATGCGAGCCGGGCACATTCGAAATCCTCGTCGGCCCTAGTGCCGAGCGAGCGAAGCTCCTCCGGACGTCCATTCGCGTCGAGGCCGACGCCCGGCAAACGCGCAGCGTCCCACGTCTGGCCAGCCGTTCCTGACCGAAGCCATGCGGCCGCACCTTCGTTCGCCGGTTTTTGGCACGATTGATCAGCATCAAGGGGCCTGACGCGGTTGCTGCTAGCGTTGGGCATGCCGCCTCGAAATGAGGCACTGCGGCTCGGGTCGTTCCAAGAGAGGAGAGGGCAGTGGCGAGCACGGTCGTGAAGTTCGGGGACGAAGCCCGCGAGCGGCTTCTGCGAGGCGTCGACACCCTTGCCGCCGCGGTCAAGACCACGCTCGGCCCCAAGGGACGGACGGTCCTCATCAAGAAAAGTTTTGGAGGGCCGCGCATCAGTAACGACGGGGTCACGGTGGCGAAGTCGATCGTGCCCGCGGACCCGATCGAGCAGACCGGGGCCGAAGTCGTGCGCGAGGCCGCGGTCAAGACCGGCGAGCTCGTCGGCGATGGCACCACCACGTCGACGGTCCTCGCCGAATCGATCATCCGCGAGGGAGTCAAGGCCATTGCCGCCGGCATGAACCCGATGGATCTCAAGCGCGGGATCGATCTCGCGGTCGAGGCGGCGGTTGCCGACATGAAGTCCCACGCGCGTCCGGTCGCAGGACGCGAGGAGGTCATCCGCGTCGGCACCATTTCCGCCAACGGCGACCGGGCCATCGGCGAAATGGTCGCCGACGCCATGGACCGGGTCGGCAAGGAGGGCGCCGTCACGATCGAGGAAGCGAAGGCGCTCGAGACCGAGCTCGAGGTGGTGGAAGGCCTGCAGTTCGACCGGGGCTACATGTCGCCCTATTTCGTGACAAACGTCGAACGGCTCGCGTGCGAGCTCGAGGAGCCGCTGATCCTGGTGCACGAGAAGAAGCTCAGCGACGTGCAAGCGCTGATCCCGGTTCTCGAGGCGGTGGTGCAAACGGGCCGGCCGCTCCTCATCATCGCCGAGGATATCGACAGCGATGTCCTGGCGACGCTCGTCGTCAACAAGCTACGCGGCGGCCTCAAGATCGCGGCCGCCAAGGCGCCCGGCTTCGGCGACCGCCGCAAGGCGATGCTCGAGGACATTGCCATCCTGACGGGCGGGACATTCATCAGCGAGGATCTCGGCATCAAGCTGCAGAACGTCACGGTCGAGATGCTTGGCCGCGCCAAGCGCGTGATCCTGGACAAGGACAACACGACCATCGTCAGTGGCGCCGGCAAGAAAGAGGACATCGAAGCCCGTTGCGCGCAGCTTCGAAAACTGCTCGAGGACACGACCTCGGATTACGACAAGGAGAAGCTGCAGGAGCGGCTCGCCAAGCTCTCCGGTGGGGTTGCGGTGATCCGGGCCGGCGGCGCCACCGAACTCGAGGTCAAGGAGCGAAAGGACCGCATCGACGACGCGGTCCATGCCATTCGCGCCGCGATCGAGGAGGGCATCATCGCCGGTGGCGGCGTGGCGTTCCTTTACGCCACCCGCGCCCTCGACAACGTCAAGCCCGCCAACGACGACCAGAAGGTGGGCGTCGACATCGTGCGCCGGGCGCTGACCGCGCCGGTCCGCGAGATCGCCAACAACGCCGGCGTCGATGGCGCGCTTATCGTCAACACCGTGCTCGAATCCGACGACACGGATTTCGGCTACGACGCCCAGAACGGCGAGTATGTCGACCTCATCAAGGCTGGCATCATCGATCCGGCCAAGGTGATGCGGCTCGCGCTCCAGAATGCGGCGTCGGTTGCGAGCCTGTTCATCACCACGCAGGCCCTTGTGGTCGAGCAGGCGGACCAGCGGCCGATGCGCGGCGGTGAAGAGCTGGCGATGTAACGGCGGGTTAGGGCTCCTATTGTGGAGACTGACAAATGGTGATCAGGCGACGCATCAAGGCCTTAATTGTCGGCATTGGAATGACGGTCCCCCACCAGGTTCTGGCGCAAGTTGAACAGTTTAACGTCTGTTGGGGAGAAGACGAAAAGCAATGCACGGACCGGAGTGTCACGCCGGATCAAGTTTTCTTCGCATGTAACGCGGAGGGGCATCACGGTTATAGCTCCGAGTTTATTTGCCAGAGTCTGTGCAAGAAACCTAACAAGGCCGGACAATGCGAGACATTCATCAGATATGGGAGAGGGGGAGGCAAATGCGGGTATCTTTGGACACATGTGCATTGCTACTGAAGTCAGTCGAGCGCGGCGGGATCGCCCTCGAAATAGGACCTCTAATATAAGCCGTCGGATGGCGGCGCTGCGGACTTGGAATAGTCTGCTCTGCGCAAGCCGCTGGCGGCAGTGCCCTGGTCGAGCAGCATGAGTCACCCCGGCGGCGCCCCGGCCGAACGGTGCCATGATCGTCGCCGGGCTCGCATGTCGAGAGCCGGGAAGCCTTCGCGCGGCTGATGCCTCGCACGCCGGACCCGTCTTGCCAGAGCGAAGCGCTTCAGGAACTCGGCGGCGCCAAGATAGGAAATCACCAGCACGGCAATCGCTCCGATGACCGCCCACGGCAGCTCAGCGAAGCCCAATCGCGCGCCAGGAGGCGACAAGGCCAGCAACATGGCCGCCGCGAGCGCCCCAAGCGATGTCGCGACGAGCACGGGGTGTGGCCGGCTGGCGCACGCCGGAGCAGCGGTGCGGATGAGGAACACGACC
>DATBIR010000282.1:0-2218 GCA_036556825.1 Beijerinckiaceae bacterium | reverse complement strand
GGAGAGAGCGCTGCCCAATCGTCAATACAGAACGGTAGCGACCGGAATCTTCAACGGCACCGCAGGCACCTTGACGACAGGATGTACGGTGACGCCGATCAACGACTGCCTGCAAACAGCCGTCGACGTGTTCTCCTTGTCACCCTACGTGATCAAGGACAACGCGACCGACTACGGCTCGGGCTACCGAGTATCTTCAGCGGGCGTGCCGACCGATGCGGCGGGCACCACGCTCGTGAACTCGCCGATCGCGACCCAGTGCTTCGCGTGCCACGACTCGGCGCTGGCCAGGGCACATTTCGAGGTCAACGGCGGTTCGATCTACGTGCCGCGCGCTACGGCACTGGGAACCGTCGAAACCTGCATGGTTTGCCATGGCGACGGCCGCATCGCCGACATTGAAGTGATGCACGCCAAGTAGTCGATCAAGCGGAGCCGGCTCCGGCATCCTCCCTCTCGCAATCGCGCGTGAGGGAGGGTGAGGGTCTGGCCGACGAGCGTTGACCATTCCCCTTTTCACCGGCAGTCCAGTCTCCACTCCTGCCTGCCGCCTGGATCCAGCTTGGATCGACGGGTTGCAGGGAATTAGAATTTCCAGCGCCGCACATCACGTGCCGATGCGCCGCTGAGGAAAGCCAGGTTCATGACGAAGGCGACGGTCAGGAGAAAGGTTGACGACGCGGCACTGGTTGCCAGGCGCCGCAGCCAAGTGCTTGGCGCGGCGATCGAGCTGTTCAGCAAGCGCGGCTACCATGCGACAACGGTGAAGGATATCGCCGGGCGCGCCGGCGTCAGCACCGGCCTCGTCTACCAGTACTTCGGCGACAAGGAAGACATCCTGTTCCTGGCGCTGCAGGCCGTACTCGACACCTACAAGGAGCGCATCCCGCGCGCGATCGAGGGCACCGCGGATCCACTGCAGCGATTTCGGGCAGCGGTGCACGCGTATTGTCGTGTCATCGACGCGAACATCGCCGCCACGGTGCTCGTCTACCGCGAGACCAAGTCTCTCAGCCGCGCCCGCCGTGACGTCATCAAACGCAAGGAAACGGAAACCAATGCGCTCATCGAGGCCCAGATACGCGACTGCATCAGGGCGGGCCTGTTCGAGAAGGTCGATGCGGCGCTGCTGACTTACCAGATCGTGATGATCGCGCACGGCTGGGCGCTCAAGGCGTGGCATTTCGCCGGCACGATGACGGTCGACCAGTACGTGGACCGCAACCTTGCCCTGCTGCTGCATCCGCTGCTCACGGAACGGGGCCGTCGCGAGGGCCTGCGGCTGGTCGCCACCCCACACTGATCAGAGCCGCCGGCCGCCCCCGGCAGCCACCGTCGCCGCGATCAGTTGCCCTCGAACACCGGGCGCTGTTTCGCCACGAACGCCCGATAGGCGCGGCCGAAATCCTCGGTTTGCATGCAGATCGACTGCGCTTGCGCTTCGGCCTCGATGGCATCGTCGATGCCCATGCTCCATTCCTGATGGATGCATTTCTTGGTCATCGCATGCGCGAAGTTTGGGCCCTCGCTGAGCGAGCGCGCCAGCGCCCGCGCGTCATCGAGGAGCGCCGCCGGCTCGCAGATCTTGTTGAAGAAACCCCAGCGCTCGGCCTCGCTCCCGTCCATGCTGCGGCCCGTGTATAGCAGCTCCGCAGCGCGGCCGGCGCCGATGATCCGCGGTAGCAGGTTGCAGGCACCCATGTCGGCTCCGGCGAGACCTACGCGAACGAAGAGGAACGCCACTTTGCTCGCAGCGGTGCCGTAACGCAGGTCCGACGCCATGGCGACGATCGCCCCGGCACCGGCACAGACGCCATCAACCGCTGCCACGATCGGCTGCGGGCAGGCGCGCATCGCCTTGACGAGGTCGCCGGTCATGCGGCAGAAGGCGAGCAGCCCGCCCATGTCGCCCGCGTCCTGCATCTGCACCAGCGGCCCGATGATCTCGTGCACGTCGCCGCCCGAGCAGAAATTGCCGCCGGCGCCGGTGATGACGATCGCCTTCACCTGCGGGGCGTAGGCGAGGTTGCGAAACGTGTCGCGCAGCTCCGCGTAGGACTCGAACGTGAGCGGGTTCTTGCGCTCGGGCCGATTGAGCGTAAGGGTCGCCACCTTGCCGTCGAGCTGCCAGCCGAAGTGCCGCGGCCTGAAGTTGCTGAAATCGACGCCCGCGGGGATGAACAGGTCCTGCGTTTTCATGACTGCTGTCCTCTGATCG
>DATBIR010000281.1:0-5483 GCA_036556825.1 Beijerinckiaceae bacterium | reverse complement strand
CCGAGGGCCGAGGTCGGCTCGTCGAGGATCAGCACCTTGGCGCCGAAATAGACGGCGCGGGCGATGGCGACGCACTGGCGCTCGCCGCCCGACAGCGTGCCGACGGCCTGGTGCGGGTCGCGCACGTCGATGCCGATGCGGTGCATCTCCTCGCGCGTGACGCGGTCGCAATGCGCGAAATCGACGTTGCGGAACGGCCAGACGCCGCGCACCGGCTCGCGGCCCATGAAGAAGTTGCGCGTCACCGACATCAGCGGGATCATGGCGAGGTCCTGGTAGACCGTAGCGATGCCGGCATCGAGCGCGTCGCGCGGCGAGCGGAAGGCGATCGGCGCGCCGTCGACCAGAAACTCGCCGCCGGTCGGGCGGTGCACGCCGGACAGCGTCTTGATCAGCGTCGACTTGCCGGCGCCGTTGTCGCCGAGGAGGCACATGACCTCGCCGCGCCGCACGCTGAGCGAGACGCCGGCTAGCGCGATCACCGGCCCAAAATGCTTGACGAGGTTGCGCACGTCGATGAGCGCCGCGTCGGCCATGTCAGCGCTCCCCGGTGACCTTTCGGCGGATGAAGTTGTTGAACAGCACCGCGAGCAGCAGCATGGCGCCGAGGAAGACCTGGAACCAGTCGGAGTCGAAGCGCGTGTAGGTGAGGCCGATCGACACCATGCCGAAGATGACGGCGCCGAAGAAGGCGCCGATCGCCGAACCGTAGCCGCCGGTGAGCAGGCAGCCGCCGATCACGGCGGCGATGATCGCCTCGAACTCCTTCTGGAAGCCGCGTCGTGCATCGGTCGAGCCGGCGTCGAGCACGGTCAGCACGGCGACCAGCGTCGCCGCGCAGGCGGTGAGCATGAAGAGGCCGGTCTTAACGCGGTCGACGGGCACGCCGGAATTGCGCGCGGCGTTGGCGTCGCCGCCGGCCGCGAAAATCCAGTTGCCGACGCGCGTGCGCAAAAGCACCCAGGTGGCGACGCCGGCGAAGCCGACGAACCACAGGATCGAGACGGGCACGCCGGTCACGGTCGGCACGCCGTTCGGGAACTTGGCGATGACGTCGTGCGCGGCGAGCCAGGCGAACAGGCCCTCGAAGGCGACGCCGGAAAAGATCTCGCGCACCGGCCCCTCCCCGGCGCGCTCGCCGATGCCGCGCAGCTGCGTCGAGCCGCCGGTCGTCCATTTGAGCCCGACGAGCGACAGGCCGCGCAGGATGAACAGGAAGGCGAGCGTGACGATGAAGGACGGCAGCCGCGTGCGGATGACGATCTGCCCGTTGACGCCGCCGAAAAACGCCGCGAGCCCGAAAGTGAGCGCGATGGCGGCGAGCAGCGGCAGGCCGGACAGGACGAGCAGCGCGCCGAAGATCAGGCCGGCGAAGGCGACCATCGAGCCGATCGACAGGTCGAACTCGCCGCCGATCATCAGGAGAGCGGCGGCGACGGCCAGGATGCCGAGCTGCGAGGCGGGGGCGAGCACGTTCATGATGCCCGCGAGCGTGAACATCGAGGCGTCGGCGGTGGACAGGAAGAAGATGGTGACGAGGACGAGGCCGGCCGCGGCGCCGAGCTCGGGCCGGCGCATGGCGCGGGTGGCGAGCGACGTCTTCCTCAGGCGCTCGTCGGGGCCGGCGAGCGTCGCCGCCGGCTTCCAGCCCACGGCTCCCTGGCTCATCTCTGCCATCGCCGCCTCCCTGCCCGCATGCAGCAGAGCCCGCGGACGAACGCGGGCCCGGGTTATCGAGCGGACGCGCTCAGCGGATGCCCTTCGCCGACAGGTCGACCACCTGCGCCGCCTTGTCCTTGGTGATCAGGTTGGGGCCGGACGGGACGTTGCCGCCCGGGATCAGGCCGTATTTCGCGTGCAGGGCGAGGAAGGTCACCGGCAGGTAGCCTTGCAGATATTGCTGCTGGTCGATGGCGAAGGCCGCCTCGCCGGCGGCGACGCTCTTCAGGAAGCTCGCCGACAGGTCGAAGGACGCGAGGCGCACGCCGGTCTTGCCGGCCTCCTTGAGCGCCGCCACCGCCGGCTCGCCCGACAGCGGCGCGCCCAGAGTCATGATGGTGTCGACCGCGCTGTCGGCCGAGAGCGCCGCCTTCACCTTGGCGCGGATCTCGGCCGGATCGTTGGACACGGGCAGCACGGTGACCTTGCCGCCAAAGCCTTCGGCAAATCCCTTGCAGCGGAGGTCGAGGGCGACGTTGCCGACCTCGTGGTTGACGCACACGGCGACCTTGCCGCCCATCTCCTTCAGCCTGGCGCCGGCGGCCTTGCCGGCGTCGAATTCGTCCTGGCCGACATGCAGAAGCGCGCCGAGGCTCTTGGACACGTCGCTGCCCGAATTCATGGAGATGACCGGGATGCCGGCGGCGACGGCCTTCTTGATCGAGGCGCCGAGGGCGGAGGCGTCCGGGATCGAGACGATCAGGCCGGCCGGGCGCTGGTTCACGGCGGCGTCGATGAGCTGGCTCATGGCGACCATGTCGAAGGTCTCGGGGGCGCGGTAATCGACCTGCACCTTCATGTCCTGGCCGGCGCTGGTGACGCCGTTCTTGACGACCGACCAGAAGGGATCGTTGGCCTGGCCGTGGCTGACGACGATGATGCGCTGCTGCGCAGCGGCCGGCGTCGCGGCCGCGAGGGCGAGCGCCGCGACGGCGGCGAGGCCCGTGACGAATGACTTCATCGCTTCCTCCCAAGTTTCGGTTCGATCAGGTCAGCACCTCACCGGTTCGAGATACGCGCTGCGCAACCCGCGGCCGGCGGCAAGCGCCGAAAAATGGCGGCCGGGCGGCGCGGATGACAGCGCATGACAAGACAAATGCGCGCCGTTTTCGGCGGCAAGGCCGGCGCCGGGGTCCGCGCGAAACGCAGCGGCCCGGCCGGGCGGCAGGCGACGTCGGGTCCGTCTGCACATGGTGCAGTCCTCCCTGCGATGGCTCTTTTCGGCCGCTTCCGGCAAGTGTCCCGCCATCCGTGAGGCAAGTCAAAGCAAATGACGGCGATGCCGCGCGCGCCACAGCGCGATGTCATTCCGGGGCCGAGCGCAGCGAGGAGCCCGGAACCCACGACCTGGTGAGACATCAATCGCCGCGACGCACCCGGTCATGGGTTCCGGGTTCGCCGCTGTCGCAGCGCCCCGGAATGACGATGCTGGTAGAAAGCGATCAGCGTCGGGCCAGGGTTTGCGTTCAGGTTGGCGTGGCCAAAAATGCGGGGCGAAAGTATTGGGCCAAAGGTACTGAGCAGTTAAGCGTAAGTCCCGGAGACCATTCCTTGCCAAAGAATTATACTGACGATTGATCAAAGACCCTCGGCATAAAAGACCAGCATAACGAGAGAATTTCTGCGGACCTGCGCCGGCGCGGGCGGACGTGCCGTTGCCCTGCGCGATGCGAGCCGACGTCGCGGGCGGCGAGGTCCCGCACATGAGGGATGAAGACCAGGAGAGCACGACATGCCCGCGCCTGCATTCTTCGGACCCGAGTTCGTCGTCAACACCGCCACCGCCGGCTCGCAACGCCTGGCCGACGTGGCGGCGCTGGCCAACGGCAAGTTCGTGGCGGTCTGGTACGACGAGAGCGGCATCGGGGGCGACGCCGACCTGGGCGCCATCAAGGGGCAGCTTTACAACGCCGACGGGACCCGGCTTGGCGGCGAGTTCCTCGTCAATGAGGTGACCGCGTCGGTGCAGATCGATCCGAAGGTCGCGGCGCTCACGGACGGCCGTTTCGTCGCCACCTGGACCGACTTCAGTGGTGTCGGCGGCGACGACAGCAGTTCCGGCATCAAGGCGCGCATCTTCGGGCCCGACGGCACGCCCGCCGCAGGCGAGTTCCTCGTCAACACGACCATCGGCCTCGGCCAGTTTGCCGCCGACGTCGCCGGCCTGACGACCGGGGGCTTCGCGCTGACATGGCTTGGCGCCCAGGGCGCCTCCGGTGAAATTCGGGCGCGCGCCTTCAACGCCGCCGGGACCGCGCTCGGCGACGACTTCCTGGTCGACGGCGACGGCGTCGACAACACCAGGGCGGTCATCGCGGGGCTCCCGGACGGCCGCTATGTCATTGCCTGGACAGACTCCGGAACCCCTGTCGAGACCGACGGCTTCGACTCGCATATCCGTGCCGGCATCTTCTTCGACAACGGCGCCATGGTCGGCGGCGAATTCGTCGTCAACACGACCGCCACGAGCTTCCAAACCGACCCGGCCGTTGCACGCCTGCCGACCGGCGGTTTCGTCGTGAGCTGGACCGATCAGTCCAACGGCAACGTCGATGTCCGCGGGCGGGTGTTCAGCAACCTCGGAACCCCGCTCGACGACGATTTCGGGATCGACACGTCGACGTCGGGCAATGAAGTGGGTGCAGTGGTGACCGGGCTTGCGGACGGGAGCACCTTCGCCGCCTGGACCGATATGGGCGGCAGCGGCGAGACCGACGGCTCCTCTTGGCATATCCGCGGCGAAATCCTGTCCGGCGTGACCGGCGGCACCCTGTCTGGCGAGTTCGTCGCCAACACCACGGCAACGAATTTCCAGGCGGGTCCGACCGTCGCCACACTCGCCGATGGCCGCGTCGTCGTGCTCTGGAACGACGGGAGCAGCAGCCCTCCGGACACATCCGGGTCTGCCGTGCGCGGCCAGATTTTCGATCCGCGCACGGCGGGCGTGACGCTCACCGGCACGACCCTGGCCGACGATTGGGTCGGGACGCCGTTCGCCGACGTGATGAACGGGCTCGGCGGCAACGACAGCCTTGCCGGGGCGGCCGGCAACGACCGGCTCGACGGCGGTCTCGGCGCCGACACCATGAACGGCGCCGCGGGCAACGACATCTATGTCGTCGACAATGCGCTCGACCGGATCATCGAATCGGGCGTCGGCAGCGACACCGTCTTCGCGCGCGCCAGCTTCGCCTTGTCGGCAACCGCCCCGGTCGAGACCCTGGCGGCCGCGGTCGCTGCCGCCACCACCGGCATGACCCTGGCCGGCAGCAACACGGCCAACACCGTCACCGGCAACAACGGCGTCAACACGCTGCGCGGCCTCGGCGGCAACGACAATCTTCAGGGCCTTGCCGGCAACGACATCCTCGACGGCGGAATCGGCAACGACGTCCTGAGCGGAGGACTGAGCCGCGACACCTTGACGGGTGGTCTCGGCGCTGACCGCTTCGACTTCAACCTCATATCGGAGTCGCCACGCGGCGGCGGGCGCGACACGGTCAACTTCAGTCACGCGCAGCGCGACAAGATCGACCTCCGCGACATCGACGCCGACACCGACGGAACGGCCGGCAACCAGGCCTTCCGCTTCATCCGTGATGCCGCCTTTCATGGCGTCGACGGCGAGCTGCGCTTCGCCCGCGGCATCCTGCAAGGCGACGTCAACGGCGACCGGGTGCCGGATTTCGAGATCAGGGTCGTCGGCACCCTGACAACGGGGGACATCATCTTGTAGCGACGGACGCCTTCGCTTCCGGCGTGAC
>DATBIR010000280.1:0-7931 GCA_036556825.1 Beijerinckiaceae bacterium | reverse complement strand
AAGTCCGTGGCCTCCTCGAGCGCGGCCAGGAAGGCGCCGTAGAGCTTGGGATTGTCGTTGCGGAACTTCGCCGTGGTGGCGATGACGTTGAAGGACGACGGCCCGCCGAGGATCTCGACCGACGAGGTGATGCGCTTGATCCCTGATTCCTTCAGCTGCCGCGCCTGGAACGGATAGGAGGAGAAGTTGGCGACCACCTCGCTCTTGCCGCCGAGCATCATCGCCGTGGCGTCGGGATGGGCGAGCGACACGGTCAGCGGATCGAGCTTCTGATATTCCTTGTCGCCCCATTCCTTGGCGGCCGCCATCTGCAGCATGAGCGCCTGCATCGACACCTTTACCGCCGGCAGGGCGATGCGGTGGCTGTCCTTGAAATCCTTGATCGAGCTGATCGACGGATCGCGCACGTTGAGGAACAGCGGCAGCGCGTTGAGGCCGGAAGCGGCGCGCACGTCGTAATTGCCGCGCGTCTTGCCCCAGATGGTGGCGAGCCCGGGCACGCCGAGGCAGGCGAAGTCGAGATTGCCGGAGATCAGCGCGTCGTTCATCACGTCGCTGGAGCGGAACGTGTTCCATTCGACCTTGACGTCGCCGAGGCCCGCCGCCTTGGCGTGTTTCTCGACGAGCTTCTGGTCCTCCATGATCATGAACTGGATGTAGCCGAGGCCGAACTGCTTGGCGACGCGCAGCGTCGAGGCTTCGGCGAAGGCTGCGGTCGTGGCCAGCAGCGAGATCGCCGCCGCCGCGACAGTTTTCATGAAGATGCGCATATGCTTCCTCCCGTTGGGTTGTTGTTTGATTTCACCCCGTGGCTAGCGCTGCATGCCCCAGCGCAGCACGGTGCGGTTCTCGATGGCGCGAAAGACGAAGGACTCGACGAACAGCCCGATCACGATCACGGTGAACAGGCCGGCGAAGACTTTCGGGGTTTCCAATTCGGCGCGCGCCTCGAAGATGTACCAGCCGAGGCCGCCGGAGCGCGACGACACGCCGAACACCAGCTCGGCGGCGATCAGCGTGCGCCAGGCGAAGGCCCAGCCGATCTTCAGGCCGGCGAGGATGGCCGGGAAGGCGGCCGGGATCAGCAGCAGCGCCACGTAGCGGATGCCGGTGAGGCCGACGTTGCGACCGCTCATGCGCAGCGTCTCCGGCACGGCGCGGAAGCCGGTCAGCGTGTTGAGCGCCACCGCCCACAGGACAGAATGGATGATGACGAAGACCAGCGACGGCCGGCCGAGGCCGAACCAGATCAGCGCCAGCGGCAGCAGCGCGATCGCCGGCAGCGGGTTGAACATCGCCGTCAGCATCGACAGGAGGTCCGATCCGGCGCGTGTCGACACGGCGACGGTGGTCAGGACCGCGGCGATCGCCAGCCCGGCGGTGTAGCCCATGGCCAGCACCTGCAGCGAGGTCAGCACCCGCTCCGGCAGGATGCCGAGGGAGATGTCGCGCCACAGCGTCTCGACCGTTTCCGACAGGGTCGGAAACAGCAGCGGATTATTGATCCAGCGCGCATAGGCCTCCCAGGCGATCACCAGCACGAGGAGCAGGACGGCCTTGCGGAAGGCCTCGTTGTGAAGGAGCCGCTCGAGCGGCGAGAGCGGCCGCTCGGCATCGCCGATGGCGCTCGCGTCGATCGGCTCGCACTCGAATTCCGGGCGCTCGGGCGCCTGCACGACAAGCTTTGCGGAGGGCGCGATCACGACGCCATCTCCAGGGTGGCCTCGCGCTCTTCCTCGAAGAGCAGGCGATGGATGCGCTTCGACAGGACGCCGAAGGCGGGCTTGTCGATGTCGCCGATGCCGAGCATGTCGGCGTCGAGCTCGGCGCGCACGCGCCCCGGATGCGGCGACAGGACGAGGATGCGCGAGCCGACCAGGATCGCCTCCTCGATCGAATGCGTGACGAACAGCACGGTGAAGCGCAGCTGGTCCCACAGGCCGAGCAGCTCCTCCTGCATCTTGCGGCGGGTCAGCGCGTCGAGCGCCGCGAAAGGCTCGTCCATCAGCAGCACGTCGGGCTCGAGCGCCATGGCGCGGGCGATGGCGACGCGCATCTTCATGCCGCCCGACAGCATGTGCGGATAGACGTGGCGGAATTTTGTGAGCTTCACCTTCTCGATGAAGGCGAGCGCGCGCTCGTCGGCCTCGGCGCGCGCAAACTTCTTCGTCATCCGCATCGGGAACAGCACGTTCTGCAGCACGGTCTTCCAGGGCATCAGCTGCTCGAATTCCTGGAACACCATCATGCGGTCCGGGCCCGGGCCTTCGACCGGCCGGCCGCGGATCGTGATGGCGCCTTCGACCGGCCGCATGAAGCCGCCGACGGCCTTCAGCATGGTCGACTTGCCGCAGCCCGATGGCCCCAGCATCACGTAGCGGTCGCCCTTACGGACCGTGAAACTCACGCGGTAAGTGGCGGTGACGAGCTGCTGCGGCGTCTTGTATTGCAAGGTGACGCCATCGACTTCGAGCAGGATGTCGGACATGGTCACGGCCGCGACGACGCCTCGGCAAAATTGAGCGGACCCAAGCAAATCAGGGTCGGGGCCGGCGAAGCAAGAGGATTCTTGGCGGGAACAACAAGGGTTGGGGGTTATGAAGTCGAATTCCTTCTCTATCGCGGTCATGCCCGGCGAGGGCGTCGGGGTCGAGGTCATGGCGGCCGCGCTGGCGGTGCTGGAGGCGGCACAGGCGCGCTTCGGCTTCGCCTGCCGGACCGAATCGATCCCCGGCGGGGCGCATTACTACCGGGAGACCGGGCGCGTGCTGCCCGCGGACGGCATCGAACGCGCCGGCCGCGCCGACGCCATCCTGTTCGGCGCCATGGGCTGGCCCGACATCCGCTTCCCCGACGGCACCGAGATCGCGCCGCAGCTCGACATCCGCTTCGCGCTGGATCTGTTCGCCGGCGTGCGCCCGATCCGGGCCATTCCCGGCGTTCCGCCGGTGCTCGCGCATCCGCGCGCCAGGGACATCGACTTCGTCATCGTGCGCGAGTCGACCGAGGGCATGTTCGCCTCGCGCGGCAAGGGCGAGGTGATCGACGACATCGAGGCGCGCGACACGCAGGTGATCACCCGCGCCACGACGGAGAAGCTGTCAAACTTCTGCTTCGAGCTGGCGCGGCAGCGCAAGCGCGAGCGCGGCACCGCCGGACGCGTCACGCTGGTCGACAAGGCCAACGTGTTCTCCTCCTTCGCCTTCATGCGCAAGGTCTTCTACGAGGCGGCAGTCGCGCATCCGGACATCGAGGCGGCGCACCACTATGTCGACGCCATGGCGCTCGACCTCGTGCGGCGCCCGTGGGACTTCGACGTGCTGCCGATGGAGAACCTGCTCGGCGACATCCTGTCCGACCTCGGCGCCGGGCTCGTCGGCGGCATGGGCTTCGCGCCGTCCGCCGATGTCGGGCTCGCGCACGCGCTGTTCCAGCCGAGCCACGGCACCGCGCCCGACATCGCCGGCAAGGGCGTCGCCAATCCGACGGCGATGATCCTGTCGGCCGCCATGATGCTCGACTGGCTCGGCCGCCGCCACGGCGCCGACGGCGCGCAACGGGCGGCGCGCGCCATCGAGCGCGCCGTCGACAAGGCATTTGGCGAGAAGGGCGTGCGCTCCTTCGACATCGGCGGGCGCGACGGCACCGACGCGATCGCGCGCGTCGTCAGCGACACGATCGCGAGCGGCGAAGCCGATCCGGAGTAAACCCTCTCCGAAAGCAGCCCAACCTCTTACCGTGTCATTGCCGGGCTTGACCTGGCAATCCATGACCACGTGTGAGCGAGGCGGGACCGGCGTATGGATGGCCGGGTCAAGCCCGGCCATGACAACGCTGCGGTCCCTGATCTGCTTTAGTCCGCCCGCGCCACGGCGCGTTTGACGACCTGCTGCACTTCCTGGTTGGACAGGAACAGGTCGTGATTGATGAAGCCGCTGCCGTATTCGGAGGCGTCGGCGATGCGCACGCCGAGCGGCTCGAGCCGGCGCACCAGCTGCTCGCGGTCGGCGGCGCCGGCGCGCACGTTGCCGGCGAGGCGCGCCGAGATGGCCAGCGCCCGGTCGTTGGTCGACGAGATCACGGTGATCTTCTTGGCGTCCGGGCCGAGCCGCTCGACGCCGCGCGTGAACAGGTCGAGGTCGATATCGGGCGCGGCCAGAACCACGGAGCCGATGCGCGCCATGGCGCTCTCGCCGCCCGAGGCGCGCAGCATGCGCAGCGTCTCCAGCGTCAGCAGCGTGCCCATGGAATGCGCGACGATGTGCACGCGCCCGCCGCTCGGGCTTTCCGCCAGGGCCTTGAGCAGGTCCTCCAGGGCGTCGCGCGACCACATCACGCTGTCGCGGTCGGACACGTAGTCGAAGGTGGCGCCGCCCGACGGCCAGGAGAACAGGGCCGAGGCGCCGCGGAAGCCGATCCCCGACGACAGCTGCGCCGAGCTCAGCGCGGCGCTCTCGAAGCTTTCGCGGTAGCCGTGCACGTAGATCAGCACGTCGCGCCCGAGGGCGGCGTTGACGAAGGCTTCGGCAGCGTTCTGGCTGTCCGTCCTCTCGATGGCCGCAAGGTTCCAGTCGCCGGTGACGATCGAGGCGACGCGCCCGGTCAGCGAGCGGTCGGGCGGCGACAGGCGCGCCTCGGCGAAGGTCATGCCGCGGCCGCGCTGCGCGCCGAACCACGGCTTCTCGCTGATGGGACGGCGCGTGGTCGCGACCAAAAGGACCGGATCCTGGTCGAGGGCCGGGCGTGCGCTCGTGGCGGCGACGCCGCTGGTCACCAGCGTTTCGGTCAGCCAGCAGCCGCTCGTCGAGAGGCCGAGGGCGACCGCAACGAGGACCCGCGCCAGCGCCGGCGCCGAAAATGCGCGACAAACCATGAAATGCCCCCCGAGGGCGCCGCTTCTTATACGATTCGAATATGAAAACCCGTGATGCCCGGGGAAGATGGCGAGGGGAAGGCAAGGCCGGCGGCAAAGCCCCGAGGGCCGAGACATGCGCGTTGTCGCCTCCCCGGGCCGGTGCTAGCGTCGCGGCTGCAACGCTCGAGGCCGGGCGAAGACCCGGCGCATCAGGAGGAACCCCAATGGCTTCGTTCACGAGGCGCGGTGTCATCGCGTCCGCCGCCGCGGCATCGGCAGCAGCCGGCTTGCGCATCCAGCCGGGCATGGCCCAGGCGAATTATCCGGCCCGCCCGATCACCATGCTGTGTCCCTGGGGCGCTGGCGGCGGCACGGACGCCACGGCGCGCATCGTCGCCTCGCTGCTCGAGAAGGACCTCGGCCAGCCGGTCAACGTCATCAACCGCACGGGCGGCTCGGGCGTGGTCGGCCACCAGGCGATCGCCTCGGGCCAGCCGGACGGCTACACGCTCGGCATCCTGACGGTCGAGATCAGCATGATGCACTGGCAGGGGCTGACCGACCTGACGCCGAAGAGCTATACGCCGCTCGCGCTGATGAACGAGGACCCGCCCGGCGTGCACGTCAAGGCCGACGCCTACAAGAACGTCAAGGAGCTGGCCGAGGCGATCAAGAAGGCGCCGCCCGGCAAGCTCAAGGCATCCGGCACCGGCCAGGGCGGCATCTGGCACCTGGCGCTGGTCGGCTGGCTGCAGTCGATGGGACTGAAGCCCGACCACGTCGCCTGGGTGCCCTCGAACGGCGCCGCGCCGGGCATGCAGGACCTCGCCGCCGGCGGCATCGACATCGTGCCGTGCTCGCTGCCGGAAGGCCGCTCGATCGTCGAAGCCGGCAAGGCCAGCGCCCTCGCCATCATGGCGGCGCAGCGCAACCCGGCCTTCCCCAAGGTGCCGACGCTCAAGGAGGAGCTCGGCACCGACTTCGCGCCGACCGGCGCGTGGCGCGGCTTCGCCGGCCCGAAAGGCCTGCCGCAGGACGTCGCCACCAAGCTCGTGGCCGCCTTCAAGAAGGTCTACGAATCGAAGGAATACAACGAGTTCATGTCGAGCCGCGGCTTCGGCGTGCGCTGGGCCGAGGCGCAGGCCTTCGCGCAGTTCATGGACACCGGCGACAAGCAGATGGGCGACGCCATGAAGGCCGCCGGCCTCGCCAAAACGTAACGCGCGGCGCGGCGCTATGAGAAATGCGGCGGGCACGTGCACCACATCCTTCCCCGCGGATCTCGGGTGTTCCCGAGATCCGCCACCAAAAGTGCGCAAGTCGGGAACACCCGACTTGCGATGGGGAGGGCGGAGTCGCACGCGCCAGCGTGCGAGCCTGGTGGGGCGGCAGCGCCAATACCTGAGAAGTCGCGTTTCCACCCCGCCCCGGTCGGCTTCGCCGACTCGTCCCTCCCCTCACGGTGAGGGATAGTCCCATGCACCTCTCGGACCGCGTCACCGGATCGTTTCTCGTCGGGCTCGGCGCCATCGCCGCCTATGGTGGTTCGCGCCTGCCGCCCGTGCCCGGCCAGCAGGTCGGGCCGAACGTCTTTCCGATGGTGATCGGCATCGGCCTCGCCGTCTGCGGCGTCATGATCGCGCTGCGCGTCGGACACACCTTCGAGGAGGAGGCCGAGGCCGACCTTGGCAGCCTCGAAGGCCTGCCGCACGAGGAAGCGAAGAAGCCGCACGGGCTGCGCGGCCTCCTCGTGCTGCTGCCCCCTGCCCTGCTCCTGTTCTACGTCTTCGCGGTCGAGCGGCTCGGCTTCATCGTCACCGCGGCGGCGATCGTGCTGATCTCGGCTCTTGCCTTCGGCGCCAGGCTGCGCCTGGCGCTGCCGCTGGCTGCGCTGGCGCCGTTCGGCGTGCATCTCGTGTTCTACAAGCTGCTGCGCGTGCCGCTTCCTGACGGCCTCGTGCCGATGCCGTGGTGAGCCATGGACGCGATCTGGGAAGCCTTTCGCCTCGTCGCCGCGCCGGACGTGCTGATCGCCATCTTCGCCGCATCGGTCTACGGTCTCGTCATCGGCGCGCTGCCGGGCCTCACGGCGACGATGGCGACGGCGCTGCTCGTGCCGGTGACCTTCTATCTCTCGCCCATCGCCGCGGTCGCGGCGATCATCGCCGCCTCGGCCATGGCGATCTTTTCCGGCGACATCCCGGGCTGCCTCCTGCGCATTCCCGGCACGCCGGCCTCGGCCGCCTACACGGACGAGGCCTATGCCATGACGCGCAAGGGGCAGGCCGAGCTGGCGCTCGGCGCCGGGCTCTGGTTCAGCGCCATCGGCGGCATCGCCGGCACGCTGTCGCTGGTCGTGATGGCGCCGCTCCTCGCCGAGCTCGCCTTCAGCTTCTCGACCTACGAGTATTTCTGGCTCGCCTTCATGGGCCTGATGTGCGCGACGCTGGTGGCGCGCTCCTCGCCGGTCAAGGCGATCGCCAGTATGCTGCTCGGCCTCCTGATCGCCTGCATCGGCATGGAGAATCCGGGCGGCGTGCCGCGCTTCACCTTCGGGTTCACTGACCTGCTCGGTGGCATCGAGGTGATCCCGGCGCTGGTCGGCGTGTTTGCCGTCTCGGAAGTGATGCGCGCCGTGATCACGCCGGAGCCGCCGCGCATGCCGCGCCGCCGCTTCGGCAGCATCCTCGCCGGGCAGCTGCAACTGACGCGCAAATACTGGCAGCAGATGACGCGCGGCAACATCGTCGGCATCATCATCGGCGTGCTGCCCGGCGCCGGCGCGGACATGGCGGCGTGGGTGAGCTATGCCATGTCGAAGCGCTTCTCCAAGGAGCCCGAGAAGTTCGGGACCGGCCATCCCGAAGGCCTGATCGAGGCCGGCGCCAGCAACAACGCCTCGCTGGCCTCCGGGTGGGTGCCGTCTCTCCTGTTCGGCATCCCCGGCGACACCATCGCCGCGATCGCGATCGGCGTACTCTACATGAAGGGCCTCAATCCCGGGCCGACGCTGTTCACCGAAAAAGCGTCGAGCATGTATGCGATCTACTTGATGTTCATCATCGCCAACATCATC
>DATBIR010000279.1:0-13347 GCA_036556825.1 Beijerinckiaceae bacterium | reverse complement strand
ACAAGAACTCCAACACCGAGGAGGCGCTGCTCGACATCTATCGCGTGATGCGTCCGGGCGAGCCGCCGACGCTCGAGACGGCGGAGGCTATGTTCCATTCGCTGTTCTTCGACGCCGAGCGCTACGACCTGTCGGCCGTCGGCCGCGTCAAGATGAACATGCGTCTCGATCTCGACGCGCCCGACACCCAGCGCACCCTGCGCCGCGAGGACATGGTCGCCGTGGTCAAGGCGCTGGTCGATCTGCGCGACGGCAAGGGCGAGGTCGACGACATCGACCATCTCGGCAACCGCCGCGTCCGCTCGGTCGGCGAGCTGATGGAGAACCAGTATCGCCTGGGCCTCTTGCGCATGGAGCGCGCCATCAAGGAGCGCATGTCGTCGGTCGATATCGACACGGTGATGCCGCAGGACCTGATCAACGCCAAGCCGGCAGCGGCTGCGGTGCGCGAATTCTTCGGCTCCTCGCAGCTGTCACAGTTCATGGATCAGACCAACCCACTCTCCGAGGTGACGCACAAGCGCCGCCTGTCGGCGCTCGGCCCGGGCGGTCTGACCCGCGAGCGCGCCGGCTTCGAGGTGCGCGACGTTCACCCGACGCATTACGGCCGCATCTGCCCCATCGAGACGCCGGAAGGGCCGAATATCGGTCTCATCAACTCCCTCGCAACCTTCGCGCGCGTCAACAAATACGGCTTCATCGAGACGCCGTTCCGCAAGGTGCATGACGGCAAGGTGAGCGAGGAAGTCATCTATCTGTCGGCGATGGAGGAGGCGAAATACAACGTCGCCCAGGCCAATGCCCAGATCGACCCGAAGGGCAAGCTGACCGAGGACCTCGTCGTCTGCCGCCGCGCCGGCGACGTGATCGTCGTGCCGCCGGATCGCGTCGACCTCATGGACGTCTCGCCGAAGCAGCTGGTCTCGGTCGCGGCGGCGCTGATCCCGTTCCTCGAGAACGACGACGCCAACCGCGCCCTGATGGGCTCGAACATGCAGCGCCAGGCCGTGCCGCTCGTGCAATCGGACGCGCCGTTCGTCGGCACCGGCATGGAAGAGGTCGTGGCGCGTGACTCCGGCGCCGCCATCGCGGCGCGGCGCGCCGGCGTCGTCGACCAGGTCGACGCCACGCGTATCGTCGTACGCGCCACAGAGGAGACCGATCCGACCCGGCCGGGCGTCGATATCTACCGCCTGCAGAAGTTCCAGCGCTCGAACCAGAATACCTGCATCACGCAGAAGCCGCTGGTGCGCGTTGGCGACGGGGTCGCCAAGGGCGACATCATCGCCGACGGCCCGTCGACCGAGTTCGGCGAGCTGGCGCTCGGCCGCAACGTGCTGGTCGCGTTCATGCCGTGGAACGGCTACAACTTCGAGGACTCGATCCTGCTCTCCGAGCGGATCGTCAAGGACGACGTCTTCACCTCGATCCACATCGAGGAATTCGAGGTGATGGCCCGCGACACCAAGCTCGGGCCCGAGGAGATCACGCGCGACATTCCGAACGTTTCGGAAGAGGCGCTGAAGAACCTCGACGAGGCGGGCATCGTCTATATCGGCGCGGAAGTGCATGCCGGCGACATCCTCGTCGGCAAGATCACGCCGAAGGGCGAAAGCCCGATGACGCCCGAAGAGAAGCTTCTGCGCGCCATCTTCGGCGAGAAGGCGTCCGACGTGCGCGACACCTCGCTGCGCGTTCCGCCGGGCGTCACCGGGACGATCGTCGAGGTGCGCGTGTTCAACCGGCATGGCGTCGACAAGGACGAGCGTGCCCAGGCGATCGAGCGCGAGGAGATCGAGCGGCTCGCCAAGGACCGCGACGACGAGCAGGCCATCCTCGACCGCAATACCTATGCCCGTCTGACGCAGATCCTGAACGGCAAGAAGGCGGTCGCGGGCCCGAAAGGCTTCAAGAAGGACACCAAGCTCACGCTGGAGATTCTCAACGAGTATCCGCGTTCGCAATGGTGGGCCTTCGCCGTCGCCGAAGACGCCGTGATGAGCGAAATCGAAGCGATACAGAAGCAATACGACGAGTCGAAGAAGCGGCTCGAACAGCGCTTCCTCGACAAGGTCGAGAAGCTGCAGCGCGGCGACGAACTGCCGCCCGGCGTCATGAAGATGGTCAAGGTCTTCGTGGCAGTGAAGCGCAAGATCCAGCCGGGCGACAAGATGGCCGGCCGACACGGCAACAAGGGCGTGGTGTCCAAGATCGTTCCGGTCGAGGACATGCCGTTCCTCGATGACGGCACCTCGGTCGACATCGTGCTCAATCCGCTCGGCGTGCCGAGCCGCATGAATGTGGGCCAGATCCTCGAGACCCATCTCGGCTGGGCCGCCGCCGGCCTCGGCCGGCAGGTGGCGCAGGCGGTCGACGCCTACATGAAGACGCACAACGCCAAGCCGCTGCGCAAGAAGATGACGGACATCTACGGCAAGCAGGCGGAACTCGAGAACATGCCCGATGAGGATCTGGCGGAGATCGCCCAGAATCTGCGTCACGGCGTTCCGATCGCCACGCCGGTGTTCGATGGCGCCAAGGAAAGCGACATCGAACACATGCTGGAGATGGCCGGCCTCGACCGCTCCGGCCAGGTGACACTCTTCGACGGGCGCACGGGCGAGTCCTTCGACCGCAAGGTCACGGTGGGCTACATCTATATGCTGAAGCTCCACCACCTCGTGGACGACAAGATCCACGCCCGCTCGATCGGCCCGTACAGCCTGGTCACTCAGCAGCCGCTGGGCGGCAAGGCGCAGTTCGGCGGCCAGCGCTTCGGCGAAATGGAGGTCTGGGCGCTCGAGGCCTACGGCGCGGCATACACCTTGCAGGAGATGCTCACCGTTAAGTCGGACGACGTGGCGGGCCGCACCAAGGTCTACGAGGCGATCGTGCGTGGCGACGACACCTTCGAGTCGGGCATCCCGGAGAGCTTCAACGTGCTCGTCAAGGAAATGCGCTCGCTCGGTCTTAACGTCGAGCTCACCTCGCTCAAGAAGCCAGCCAACGAGCTGCCTCCGGCGGAGGCAGCTGAGTGACGCGCGTCGTGCGCGTCACTCCCGGGCTCCGTCCCGGGAACCATGGACAAGGATTTCGGCGCTGACGGCGCCCTCCGGGCACGCATCAGCCGGTCACGGCCGGCCGACGCGTCCAGGGGAATTTAGGAGACGGCGATGAACCAAGAGGTCATGAATCTCTTCAACCAGGCGGCGCAGCCGCAGAGCTTCGATCAGATCAAGATCTCGATCGCGAGCCCGGAGAAGATTCTGTCCTGGTCATACGGCGAGATCAAGAAGCCGGAGACCATCAACTACCGCACCTTCAAGCCCGAACGCGACGGGCTGTTCTGCGCGCGCATCTTCGGCCCGATCAAGGACTACGAGTGCTTGTGCGGCAAGTACAAGCGCATGAAATACAAGGGCGTGATCTGCGAGAAGTGCGGCGTCGAAGTGACCTTGGCGCGCGTGCGGCGCGACCGCATGGGCCATATCGAACTCGCGGCGCCGGTCGCGCATATCTGGTTCCTGAAGTCGCTGCCGAGCCGCATCGGCCTGCTGCTCGACATGACGCTCAAGGACCTCGAGCGCATCCTCTATTTCGAGTCCTATGTGGTGCTCGAGCCGGGCCTCACGCCTTTGAAGGAGCGTCAGCTCCTGTCGGAGGACGAGTATCTGCGCGCCCAGGAGGAATACGGCGACGATTCGTTCCAGGCGGCGATCGGCGCCGAGGCGATCCGCAAGATCCTCCAGGAGCTCAACCTGGAGCAGATCGCGGTCGACATCCGCCAGGAGATCGCCACCACCACCTCCGAGCTCAAGCCGAAAAAGCTGATGAAGCGCCTCAAGATCATCGAGGCGTTCCTGCAGTCCGGCAACAAGCCCGAGTGGATGATCCTCACGGTCGTTCCGGTGATTCCGCCGGATCTGCGTCCGCTCGTGCCGCTCGACGGCGGCCGCTTCGCGACCTCGGATCTGAACGATCTCTACCGCCGCGTCATCAACCGTAACAACCGCCTGAAGCGGCTGATCGAGCTGCGCGCGCCGGACATTATCATCCGCAACGAGAAGCGCATGCTGCAGGAGGCCGTCGACGCGCTGTTCGACAACGGCCGCCGCGGCCGCGTAATCACGGGCGCCAACAAGCGGCCGCTGAAGTCGCTCGCCGACATGCTCAAGGGCAAGCAGGGCCGCTTCCGCCAGAACCTGCTCGGCAAGCGCGTCGACTATTCGGGCCGTTCGGTGATCGTCGTCGGTCCCGAGCTCAAGCTGCACCAGTGCGGCCTGCCGAAGAAGATGGCGCTCGAGCTGTTCAAGCCGTTCATCTATGCGCGCCTCGACGCCAAAGGCTTCTCGGCGACGGTGAAGCAGGCGAAGAAGCTGGTCGAGAAGGAAAAGCCGGAAGTCTGGGACATCCTCGACGAGGTGATCCGCGAGCATCCGGTGCTGCTCAACCGCGCTCCGACGCTGCACCGCCTCGGCATCCAGGCCTTCGAGCCGGTGCTGATCGAGGGCAAGGCGATCCAGCTGCACCCGCTCGTCTGCGCCGCCTTCAACGCCGACTTCGACGGTGACCAGATGGCGGTGCACGTGCCGCTGTCGCTCGAGTCGCAGCTCGAGGCCCGCGTGCTGATGATGTCGACCAACAACATCCTGCACCCTGCCAACGGCGCGCCGATCATCGTGCCGTCGCAGGATATCGTGCTCGGCCTCTACTACCTCTCGATCATCTCCGAAGGCGAGCCGGGACAGGGCAAGGCTTTCGCCGACATCGGCGAGCTCGAGCATGCGCTGCACGAGGGCATCGTCACCTATCACACCAAGATTAAGTATCGCTGGACGGGGATCGGTGAGGACGGCAAGCGCACGACCCGGATCTACGAGACCACGCCGGGCCGCGTGATGCTCTCGCGCGTCCTGCCGCAGCATCCGTCAGTGACCTTCGACGTCGTGAACAAGCTCATGACCAAGAAGGAGATCTCGGGGATGATCGATGCCGTCTACCGCAACTGCGGTCAGAAGGAGACGGTGATCTTCTGCGACCGCATCATGGGGCTCGGCTTCCACCACGCCTTCAAGGCCGGCATCTCGTTCGGCAAGGACGACATGGTCGTGCCCGAGAACAAGTGGTCGATCGTCGAGGAGACGCGCACGCTCGTGAAGGATTACGAGCAGCAGTACCAGGACGGCCTGATCACCCAGGGCGAGAAATACAACAAAGTCGTCGACGCCTGGGCCAAGTGCTCCGACCGCCTTGCCGGCGAGATGATGAACCGCATTTCGGCGGTGCAGAAGGAAAACGGACGCGACAAGCCGGTCAACTCGATCTGGATGATGTCGCATTCGGGGGCGCGCGGCTCGCCGGCGCAGATGAAGCAGCTCGCGGCGATGCGTGGCCTGATGGCCAAGCCGTCGGGCGAGATCATCGAGAGCCCGATCATCTCGAACTTCAAGGAAGGCCTCGACGTGCTCGAGTATTTCAACTCGACGCACGGCGCCCGCAAGGGCCTCGCCGACACGGCGCTCAAGACGGCCAACTCGGGTTACCTGACCCGCCGTCTCGTCGACGTGGCGCAGGACGCGGTCATCCGCGAAGACGATTGCGGCACCGATCACGGAATCCGCATGCGCGCCATCATCGACGCCGGCCAGGTGGTCGCGTCGCTGGCGTCGCGCATCCTTGGGCGCTCCGCGGCCGAGGACCTCGTCGATGCCGACGGCCGCGTCATCGTCGCCAAGGGCACGATGATCGAGGAGCAGCATATCGAGGGGATCAACGCCGCCGGCATCCAGGAGGTGAAGATCCGTTCGGTGCTGGTCTGCGAGACCAAGAACGGCGTCTGCGCTACCTGCTATGGCCGCGACCTGGCGCGGGGCACGCCCGTCAACCACGGTGAGGCGGTCGGCGTGATCGCCGCACAGTCGATCGGCGAGCCGGGCACGCAGCTGACGATGCGCACCTTCCACATCGGCGGCGCGGCGCAGATCGCGGACCAGTCCTTCATCGAGTCCAACTTCGAGGGCACGGTGAAGATGCGCAACCGCAACATCAACCGCAACTCGGACGGCGAACTCATCGTCACCGGCCGCAACGTCGCGGTCGTGATCGTCGGCCCGGACGGCGTCGAGCGGGCGGTGCACCGGCTCCAGCATGGCGCGCGCCTCAAGGTCGACGAGGGCGACCAGATCAAACGCGGCCAGCGCATCGCCGAGTGGGACCCCTACACCCGCCCGATCCTCACCGAGGTCGACGGCACGGTGGGCTACGAGGACCTGGTCGACGGCGCGTCGATGATCGAGTCGATGGACGAGTCCACCGGCATCGCCAAGCGCGTCGTGATCGACTGGCGCTCGTCGTCGCGCACGGCGGATCTGCGCCCGGCGATCGTGATCCAGAACAAGGACAAGGTGGCCAAGCTCGCCCGCGGCGGCGATGCCCGCTACCTGCTCCCGGTGGACGCGATCGTTGCGGTCGATCCCGGCGGCAAGGTCAAGGCCGGCGACGTGCTCGCCCGTATTCCCACGGAAAGCGCCAAGACGCGCGACATCACGGGCGGTCTGCCGCGCGTGGCGGAGCTGTTCGAGGCGCGCCGTCCGAAGGACGCGGCGATCATTGCCGAGAAGTCGGGCACGATCCAGTTCGGACGCGACTACAAGAACAAGCGCCGCCTGACGCTCAACCCGCATGACGGGTCGGAGGCGGTCGAATACCTGATCCCGAAGGGCAAGCACATCCACTTGCAGGACGGGGATGTGGTCGAGGTCGGCGATTTCATCGTCGACGGCAATCCGGCGCCGCACGACATCCTGGCGATCAAGGGCGTCGAGGAGCTCGCCGCCTATCTCGTCAACGAGATCCAGGAGGTCTACCGGCTCCAGGGCGTCAACATCAACGACAAGCACATCGAGGTGATCGTGCGCCAGATGCTGCAGAAGGTCGAAATCACCGACGGCGGTGACAGCGAGCTTCTCGCAGGCGAGCAGATCGACCGCCTCGAACTCGACGAGATCAACGAGGGCCTTGCGTCCGAGAAGAAGAAGCCCGCCGCCGGCGTGCCGGTTCTGCTCGGCATCACCAAGGCGTCCTTGCAGACCCGTTCGTTCATCTCGGCGGCGTCGTTCCAGGAGACCACCCGCGTCCTCACCGAGGCGGCGGTCAACGGCAAGGTCGACTCGCTCGAGGGCCTCAAGGAGAACGTGATCGTCGGCAGCCTGATCCCGGCCGGCACGGGCGCCGCGGCTTCTCAGACCAGGACCATCGCGCAGCGCCGCGACGACCTGATCCTGGCGCAGAAGGCGGCCGAGTCGCAGAAGGCGGTCACCGAACTGTCTCCCGCGGCCGAGTAACGGCCCCGAACACACGAGACCGGAAAAGGCCGCCGCCAGGCGGCCTTTTCTTTTTCGCCGGAGCTCCACTCCCGGCGCGAGCAGGATCGATTCAGATTGAACCGATCCTGCTTTCTTTGTGCGACCGTAGCCGTCAGCTCTGCGGCGGTGCAGCGCGTTCAGCCGACCAGCAGCACGAGGCCGCAGATCGCCAGCGCGGCCGTCCAGATCAGGTCGACGTTGATCCACCCGCGGCGGAGGAAGCCGATGCCGACCCACCTGTAGACCGTCACCGAGACGACCGCGATGGCCCCCAGCATGGCGGCCGTGTGAACGGCAAGCGCGGCAAGGGCCAGCGTAAGAGGGCCGGTGTCATGGGGGGCGGGAAGGGCAGGGGTCGCGCAGAGCGGGGCCAGGACCGGAATCAGCATCAGGCCGGCGCCATGAACGCTTGCCATCATGAACGACCAGGCGGCGAGGCCGGCGAGCCCGGTCTGCATCCCGACGCGCGTCGTCCGGCGGTGGCCGCGCAGGGCGTGCCACACCGCCCAGCCAATCAGGACGGCCGCGGCCGCCCGGCTGAGGAGGCTCGCCTCCATGGTAAGGCCGAAGACCACGAAGACGGCCAGCGCCGCCGCGACCGCGGCGGCGTGGCCGAAGGCGATCGGGACGAGCGACAGCAGCACGATCCGCTGCTCGCCGCGATGCAGCCCGAGCGCCACCGCGAACAGCCAGCCCATGGCCGGGTTGAGGCCGTGGAAGGCGCCGAGCCCGGCGAGGGTCAGCCAGGCCCAGGACGGCATAGCGAGCCCGCTCATGGCGACCATCCCGCCGGCCGGTCGCCGTCAGGGATAGCAATAGGAGTCGGACGAGCAGTCGCCGCCCTGCAGCCTGACCTGGTGCGGCCGGTGGCTCTGCGGCCATTCGATGAAGAAGTCGGGATCGAAGGAGATGCCGCCGTCGGGATGGGCGTCGAGCTTGACCATCCAGCCGTTGATGCCCTCCGGGTAGAATTGCGGGTCGATGGCCCCGTAGAGCGAGTTGGTGAAGTAGACCCGCCGGCCGTCGCGGCTGATCTCCACCATCTGCGGGCCGCCGTTGAGGGCGCCATTGCGCGCGCCGGGATGCGTTTCACGGGAAACGATGCCGCCGATGCGCACCTTGCCCGTCAGCTTCGGCTTGAGCGGGTCGGAAACGTCGTATTGCCGGAGGTCGCCGGTGCCCCAGCAGGACACGTAAAGGAAGCGGTCGTCCATCGACAGGTCGATGTCGGTGACAAGGGGCGGGACCGCCCCGAAACCCTTGAGGAGGGGCGGCAGATCGTCCGCGTCGGCGGGCTCGGCAGGGATGTCGATCACCTTCGTTGCCGTCCAGCCCTGCGCATCAGCCGCCTTGTGCCACACCCAGATGGACGACGACAGGTCCTCGAGGCTGACCACCGTGTTGGTGAAGCCGTAGGCCTTGGTCGGGTCGTGGGCCGGGCGCAGCTCGAGGGCGAGCTGGTGCTTTTCGCCGAGATCGACCGCTTGCACGTGGCGTCGTGTGCCCAGGTCCCAGAAATGCAGACGGTGCCCATATTTGGCGCCGAGCAGCAGTTCGGGGACGAGCCCCTCCTCGATCATGTCGGGCGTGCCCCATTCGCTCGTGACCATCACGTCATGGCCGAGGTGCCACCAGGCGTCGTAGGCGAAGTGCTGCGGGCCGCGGTCGCTCTCCCACGGGCCGATCGGCTCAAAACTCTCCTGATCGAGCAGGAAGATGCCGCCGGGGCCCTTGCCGTGGCCGTTGCCGAGGGCGGTCACATAGATGCCGTCGGGCCCGCAATGCACCGTGTGCGGCCGGCTGTAGCCCGTCTTGCGGGCGATCTCGTCGGGCTCGATCACCTTGACGATCTTGGGCGCGCGCGGGTCGGGCTTGGTGTCGATGATGTAGATGCGCGAGGAGCGCAGCCCGGGGACCACGAGATAGCGGCGTTCCGCGTGCGGATGGGGGGCATTGGGACACAGGCATGACGAGCACGCGTTCCAGCCGAAATGATGGAACTCGTCGCCGGCATAGGGCATCGCCACCGTTGCCACGATCTCGCCATAGGACGGCGACGTCGGGCCGACATCGACGACGGCGATGCCGTCCGGCTGCGCCCGGGTGGGATCAAACATCGCCACGTAGGCATGGGTTTCGGGGGGCGCCTTCGCTGCGGCGCGAGGCGACATGTAGAAGCTCTGGTCCGGCAGCCACGTTGCCATCGTGTCCTCCCTGTCCGCCCAGCCATGGTTAAGGTAGCGCGAAAGCGCTTTCCTGACGAGCGGACAGGGACTCCCGGCCGGCTGCGTCGCGCAAATATTCGCCATTCCGGCGCCTCGGCCTCTTTTCTCGGCCGAAGCCGGCACTACATGGGATTTCGGAATGGTTTTGCGCACTTTTCGAGTTGACGAGGGCCGAGTCGGCCTTTAGAAGGCGCGAACTTCCGGCTGGTCGTAGGCGACTGGCGATCGGCGCTGCCGCAGCCCGATCAACGCCGCCTAAACACTGCCGAACTCAAACGACGACCGACATTGGTCAGCTCTGTGGCACGATCGCGAGCTCATCGTGGTCCTCTGCATGCGCGGCGCCAAGGCTCCTTCGGGCCTGTGGCGCGGTTTCGTTTTGCGTCGACCTTTGCCGATGGCAGGGCGACGCGACGCAGTGTTCAACCGACGGGTAGAAGCGGCCGCAGTCGCGGCCTTGTGAAAGAGGGCATGGAATGCCGACGATCAGCCAGCTGATCCGCAAGCCGCGGATGGCCCAGAAGAGCCGCAACAAGGTGCCGGCCCTCGAGGCCTGTCCGCAAAAGCGCGGGGTTTGCACCCGCGTCTATACGACGACGCCAAAGAAGCCGAACTCGGCGCTGCGCAAGGTCGCCAAGGTTCGGCTCACCAATGGCCACGAGGTCATCGGCTACATCCCGGGCGAGGGCCACAATCTTCAGGAGCACTCGGTCGTGATGATCCGCGGCGGGCGCGTGAAGGACCTGCCCGGCGTGCGCTACCACATCCTCCGCGGCGTGCTCGACACGCAGGGCGTCAAGAACCGCAAGCAGCGCCGCTCGCTCTACGGCGCCAAGCGGCCGAAGTGACGTTCGGCTCCGCCGAAGGTCATCCCGGACGGAGCGCCCGAGGCGCGCAGATCCGGGATCGTTGAAAACGAGATTGCAGGCGGCCGGATGAGACCGGCCGTCACGAGGAACAGACAGGACAAGGACCAGCAGCATGTCCCGCCGTCACAGGGCCGAGAAACGCGAGATCATCCCCGATCCCAAATTCGGGGATATCGTCGTCACGAAGTTCATGAACTCGGTGATGTACGAAGGCAAGAAGTCGGTCGCCGAGCGCATTGTCTATGGCGCCTTCGACGTGATCGAGCAACGCGCCAAGGCGAACCCGCTCGAGGTGTTCAAGCAGGCGCTGGACAACGTCGCTCCGGCCATCGAGGTGCGCTCGCGGCGCGTCGGCGGCGCCACCTACCAGGTCCCGGTCGAGGTCCGTCCCGACCGGCGCCAGGCACTGGCCATCCGCTGGCTGATCCAGGCTGCACGCGGCCGCAACGACAAGACCATGGTGGATCGGCTCTCGGCGGAGCTGATGGACGCCGCCAACAATCGCGGCAACGCGGTCAAGAAGCGCGAGGACACGCACCGGATGGCCGAGGCCAACCGTGCCTTCTCGCATTACCGCTGGTGACGGCGGACCATTAGGAGTTTTTTGCGATGCCACGCACGCACGCAATCGAGGACTACCGCAATTTCGGCATCATGGCTCACATCGATGCCGGAAAGACCACGACGACCGAGCGGATCCTCTACTATACCGGCAAGTCGCATAAGATCGGCGAGGTCCATGAGGGCGCTGCCACCATGGACTGGATGGAGCAGGAGCAGGAGCGTGGCATCACGATCACGTCGGCTGCGACCACCTGCTTCTGGCGCGACAAGCGGCTGAACATCATCGACACCCCCGGCCACGTCGACTTCACCATCGAGGTGGAGCGCTCGCTGCGCGTGCTCGATGGCGCCGTATGCGTGCTCGACGGCAACCAGGGCGTCGAGCCGCAGACCGAGACGGTGTGGCGCCAGGCCGACAAATACGACGTGCCGCGTGTCGTGTTCGTCAACAAGATGGACAAGATCGGCGCCGACTTCTTCAAATGCGTCGACGACATCGTCAAGCGCGTCGGCGGCAAGCCGGTGTGCCTGCAGCTGCCGATCGGCGCCGAGAGCAACTTCCAGGGCGTCATCGACCTGATCAAGATGAAGGGCCTGGTGTGGTCGGGCGAGGCGCTCGGCGCCAAGTTCGACGAGGTCGACATCCCGGCCGATCTCTTGGAGCAGGCCACGGAATACCGCGGCAAGCTTGTCGAGGCCGCGGTCGAGCTCGATGACGACGCCATGGTGGCTTATCTCGAGGGCCAGGAGCCCGACGAGGCCACGCTGCGCCGTCTCGTGCGCCTCGCCGTGCAGAAGCGCGCCTTCCACCCGGTGCTGTGCGGTTCGTCGTTCAAGAACAAGGGCGTGCAGCCGCTGCTCGACGCCGTCGTCGACTTTCTGCCGTCGCCAGCCGATCGCGGCGCCATCCCGGGCATCGATCCGAACACGGAGCAGCCGATCGAGCGCCGTCCGCTGGATACGGATCCGTTCTCCATGCTCGCCTTCAAGATCATGGACGACCCGTTCGTCGGCACGATCACGTTCTGCCGCGTCTATTCGGGCAAGGTGGAATCCGGTTCGGGTCTGATCAACTCGACGCGCGAGAAGAAGGAGCGCGTCGGCCGCATGCTGCTGATGCACGCCAACAACCGCGAGGACATCAAGGAAGCCTTTGCCGGCGACATCGTCGCCCTGGCCGGCCTCAAGGACGTCCGCACCGGCGACACGCTCTGCGACCCGCAGAAGCCCGTCATCCTCGAGAAGATGGAATTCCCGGAGCCGGTGATCGAGATCGCCGTCGAGCCGAAGTCGAAGGCCGACCAGGAGAAGCTCGGCGTCGCGCTGGCGAAGCTGGCCGCCGAAGATCCCTCGTTCCGGGTTTCCACCGATCAGGAATCGGGCCAGACCATTCTCAAGGGCATGGGCGAGCTCCACCTCGACATCAAGATCGACATCCTGAAGCGCACCTACAAGGTGGACGCCAATATCGGCGCGCCGCAGGTCGCCTATCGCGAGAGGATCAGCAAGCCGGTCACGGTCGACTACACGCACAAGAAGCAGACCGGCGGCTCGGGCCAGTTCGCTCGCGTCAAGCTGGTGGTCGAGCCCAACGAGGCGGCGGCCGGCTACGAGTTCGAGTCGAAGATCGTCGGCGGCTCCGTGCCGAAGGAATACATCCCGGGCGTCGAGAAGGGCCTGGAGAGCGTGCTGGGCTCCGGCGTGCTCGCCGGCTTCCCGGTGGTCGACCTCAAGGTGCAGCTGATCGACGGCGCCTATCACGAGGTCGACTCGTCGGCGCTCGCCTTCGAGATCGCGTCCCGTGCCGCCCTGCGCGAGGCGCTGCAGAAGGGCGGGTCGGTTCTGCTCGAGCCGATCATGAAGGTCGAGGTCGTGACCCCGGAGGACTATACCGGGTCCGTGATCGGCGATCTCAACTCGCGGCGCGGCCAGATCCAGGGCCAGGACATGCGCGGCAACGCGGTCGTCATCAACGCGATGGTGCCGCTCGCCAACATGTTCGGTTACGTCAACACGCTGCGCTCGATGTCGCAGGGCCGCGCCACATTCACAATGCAGTTCGACCACTACGAGCAGGTGCCGTCGAACGTCGCCGCCGAGGTTCAGGCGAAATACGCCTGAGCCCGTCACTCCAACTCCAGGTTCAAGAAAGCAGGGTGCTGCAATGGCCAAGGAAAAATTCGCGCGGACGAAGCCGCACTGCAACATTGGAACGATTGGTCACGTGGACCATGGCAAGACGTCGCTGACGGCGGCGATCACGAAGGTGCTTGCGGAGCAGGGCAAGGCGCAGTTCACGGCGTATGACCAGATTGACAAGGCGCC
>DATBIR010000278.1:0-29515 GCA_036556825.1 Beijerinckiaceae bacterium | reverse complement strand
CCGAGGATGAAGCCGCGCGCCTCGATACCGGCGACCTTGTCGATCCTGCCGCCCGCGAAGGGCCGGGCCAGCGCATCGATCGCCTGCTGGAAGGCACGCGGGTCGCCGAGCAGCGTCGTGATGTCCCGGAACTGGATGCCGGGCTTCGGATAGCCGGGGATCGTCCGGATCGTGGCCTTGAGATCGGTGATGAGACGTTGATCCATGGTGCTGGTCCCCTCTAGCTTTCCAGAGACGCATCTTCTTCGGCGAACCGGACCCACCCAGGATCAGATCCGGGCAGGCATTCGCCGGAAAATGCCTTAGAGCGGGATCGCTTCAGATTGAATCGCTCCCGCTCTTATTATCATTGGGCCGCATGATCTTATTCGGCGAAATGGCGGCCACTTCGCCGGGTCATGCTCTAGCGGCAAGGAGAACCCAATGGGCGAACCTCAATACCGCATCACCATCGGCGACATCGATATCCCATTCGGACGGCTGGTGGCGTTCTTCGTCAAGGCGACGCTCGCCGCGATCCCCGCGGCGCTGGTCGTCTGGCTGATCTTCGTGGTTCTGTGGGGCATCGCGGCGACGATCTTCGGACTGGCCTTCGTGCCGCGCCAGGCTTTCTAGAGCATGATCCGGCAAAGTGGGCACCGCTTTGCCGAAGAGATCATGCGACACAAACAGATCTAGAGCACCCGCCCCGCGACGGCGTCGAGCTTCTGCATCAGCGCCGGGTCGCGGAACGGCGGCGCCGTCATGATGGCGGTGTCGAGGGCGCGGTCGGACCTGACCGGGCAGGGTTCGTGCTCGGCCGGGAAGTCGCGGGCCAGACGCGCCACGAGGCGCGCCGCCTTGTCGGCATTGGCGACCACGACCTTGATGATGTCGGCCACCTCGACGGCGTCATGCTCCGGGTGCCAGCAATCGTAATCGGTCACCATGGCGATGGTGGCATAGGTGATCTCGGCTTCGCGCGCCAGCTTCGCCTCGGGCATGTTGGTCATGCCGATCACGTCGTAGCCGAGGCCCTTGTAGGTCATCGACTCGGCGAAGCTCGAGAATTGCGGCCCCTCCATGCAGACATAGGTGCCGCCGCGATGCACGGCGATATCCTCCGCCTGCGCCGCCGCGGCGATGCGGTCCTGCAGGCGCGGCCCCATCGGATGCGCCATCGACACATGCGCGACGCAGCCTTTGCCGAAGAACGACGTCTCCCGCTTATGCGTGCGGTCGACCACCTGGTCGACCAGCACGAACAGGCCCGGATAGAACTCGGGCTTGAACGAGCCGCAGGCCGACACCGACACGAGGTCGGTCACGCCGGCGCGCTTGAGCACGTCGATATTGGCGCGGTAGTTGATGTCGGACGGGGACAGCGCATGGCCGCGCCCGTGGCGCGGCAGGAAGACGACCTCGGTCGCGCCGATGCGGCCGATGCGCAAGGCGTCGGACGGCTCGCCCCAGGGCGAGGCGATGCGCACCTCGCGCACCTCCTCGAGGCCCGGCAGCTCGTAGACGCCGGAGCCGCCCATCACGCCGAGGACGGCCCTGGTCATCGGCGTCGGCAGCCGGCAGTCGCCATTTTCCCGTCAGTGCCGCTGCTGGGCTTCGGGCAGCAATCCGACGGGATCGCCGCCGACCCGTCCCCAGACCTTCTTCTTGGTGAGGAACAGGAGCACCCCGAGGAAGGCGAGATAGCCGATCACCTCGAAGCCGAGCCGCTTGCGCTGCTCGAGATGCGGCTCGGCGGTCCACATCAGGAAGGCCGTGTTGTCCTTGGCGTATTGCTCGGTGGTCTCGGGGACCACCGGCTTGCCGTCCTCGCCTTTGGCATACTCGATCTGGCCGTCGTTGAGGGGCTTCGGCATGGCGATGATATGGCCGGGGAAATACAGATTGTAGTTGCCACCGGACGGCACCTCGAAACCCTGGGGCGGATCGACATAACCGTTGAGAAGGGCCGTCAAATAATCCGGGCCCTGCTCCTGATACATGCCGATATAGGGAACCGGCAGCGCATCGAGGACGAATCCCGGGAAGCCGCGCTCGTAGGTGCGCGCCTTGGCCATCACCGACAGGTCGGGCGGCGCCTTGCCGCCGTTGGCGGCCGCGGCCGCCTGCTCGTTCGGGAAGGGCGGCGGAATGCGGTCGGCTGCGCGGCCGGGGCGCTCGAACATGTCGCCGGCATCGTTCGGGCCGTCCTTGATCTTGTATTCGGCGGCGAGCGCCTGGACCTGGGCCGCCGAGAATTCCGGTCCGCCGGGCTGCGACAGGTTGCGGAAATAGACGCGGCTGAGGCTGTGGCAGTTCTGGCAGCTCTCGCGAAAGATCTTGAAGCCGCGCTGCAATTGCGCGCGGTCGTAGGTGCCGAAGACGCCGGCGAAGCTCCAGGCCTGGCGCGGCGGATGCGGCGTCTCTTCGGCTGCCCTGGCGTGGGTCGCGACGGCCAGGGCGGCGCCGGCGAGCAGGAGCGTGATCCGTGTCATAGCGTGTCCCATTGTCCCGTCAGCCCCGTGCTTCCGCCTCGACCGGCACCACCGGCCTGTCGCCGGTCCGGACCGGCTTGCCCAGCACCGACTCGGCGATCGAGTTGGGCATCGGCGTCGGCGTCTCGAACAGGCCGAGGAGCGGCAGCACGATCAGGAAATGGGCGAAGTAGTAGGCGGTGAGGACGCGCGCCGCGATCACGTAGACGCCTTCCGCCGGCTTGGCGCCGAGCCAGCCGAGGCCGACGCAGGTCAGGACGAAGATCCAGAAGAACCACTTGTACATCGGGCGATAGACGGCCGAGCGCACCTTCGAGGTGTCGAGCCACGGCACCAGCGCCAGCACGACGATCGCGCCGAACATCGCCAGAACGCCGCCGAGCTTGTCGGGAATGGCGCGCAGGATCGCGTAGAAGGGCAGGAAATACCATTCCGGCACGATATGCGCCGGCGTCACCGCCGGATTCGCCGGGATGTAGTTGTCGGCGTGGCCGAGATAGTTGGGCATGTAGAACACCCACCACGCGAAGAAGATCATGAACACCGTGATGGCGAAGCTGTCCTTCACCGTCATGAACGGATGGAACGGCACCGCATCCTTGCCCGACTTGATCGGGATTCCGGTCGGGTTGTTGTTGCCCGGCACGTGCAGCGCCCAGATGTGCAGGATCACCGCGCCGACAATCATGAACGGCAGCAGGTAATGCAGAGAGAAGAAGCGGTTGAGCGTCGGGTCACCGACCGAGTAGCCGCCCCACAGGAAGCTGACGATGGTGTCGCCGATGGTCGGGATGGCCGAGAACAGGTTGGTGATGACCGTGGCGCCCCAGAAGCTCATCTGCCCCCACGGCAGCACGTAGCCCATGAAGGCCGTCGCCATCATCAGGACGAAGATGATGACGCCGATGATGTACAGGATCTCGCGCGGCGCCTTGTAGGAGCCGTAATAGAGATTGCGGAAGATATGCAGGTAGACGGCCACGAAGAACATCGAGGCGCCGTTGGCGTGCATGTAGCGCAGCAGCCAGCCGTAATTGACGTTGCGCATGATGTGCTCGACCGAGTCGAAGGCCATGGTGGCCTCCGGCACGTAATGCATGGCCAGCACCACGCCCGACACGATCTGCAGCATCAGGATCGTGAACAGGATGCCGCCCGTGGTCCAGAAGTAGTTGAGGTTCCGCGGCACCGGAAATGCCACGAAGGAGGAATGGACGAGGCTGCCGACAGGCAGCCGGCTTTCGAACCATTTCGCGAGGCGGCTCTTCGGGACGTAGACGGTTGCGTGTTCACTCATGATTTCGCCTGACTGGGTAAGACCCATGCCACGTTGATGCTAGGCCGTCGCGCCTTCGCCGATGCGGATCTTGCTGTCGGAAACGAAGGTGTAGGGGGGAACGGGAAGATTGATCGGCGCCGGTCCCTGGCGGATGCGCCCGGACGTGTCGAACACCGAGCCATGGCAGGGACAGAACCAGCCCTTGTATTCGCCTTGCTGGCCGAGCGGCACGCAGCCCAGATGCGTGCAGTTGCCATAGACGACCAGCCATTGCGGCTTGCCTTCCTTGACGCGCGCCGCGTCGGGCTGCGGATCGCGCAGCGTCTCGACGTCGACGTCCTCCGCCGCCTTGATCTCGGCGGCGGTGCGGTGGCGAACGAAGATCAGCTTGCCGCGCCAGAACACCTTGACGATCTGCCCTTCGGCGATCGGCGAGAGATCGAGTTCGACGGGCGCGCCGGCGGCCACCGTCTCGGCATCCGGCGCCAGCGAGCTGACGAACGGCCAGGCGACGAAGGCGACGGCCGCGGCGCCCGCCATGCCGGTTCCGAGGAAGAGCATGTCGCGCCGGGTCGGTTCCGCTGCGCCCGGGCCCGGGACGGTCGTGGCCCTGTTCTCGCCCGGCGGGTTGGCGGTCGCGGATATGGCCAAGGGGCTCTCCAATATCTCTTGAAACGTATCGGGTGCGCGCGGACCTGTAATCCGAGCCGGACCCCGGCGGAAGCTCGGCGACGAAGCACACAGGTCCACACGCGCGCAATGCGACGGGGAGTCGCCACGCGGGCGGCTGTTTCGCATGGGACACGCGGTGTGTCCATAGCTCTGCCGCCGGCGTCCCCCGCCCTTTCCCGTGCGTTTATCCTCCCCTGCCGCAAGCGGAGGAGAGCGGCCGTCATCGTCGACCAGGCGCGGCCGCTTCGCTTTCGCCCGCGCGAGCCCTGGGACCGGGCTTCGGACGAGGGAGCCGCGCGGCCACGGCCTGCTCGAGTCCGGCAACGGACGCGATGCGCGTCTCCCGTCAGCGCGAGCGCATCACGCCACCACGGCCTCGTCCGCGATGCCGAGAAAGCCGCCCGACTGGCGCTGCCAGAGGCGCGCGTAGAGACCGCCGCGGCGCAGAAGCTCGGCATGGCTTCCGGCCTCGACGATGCGGCCTTCGTCGAGCACCACGAGCCGGTCGAGGGCGGCGATGGTGGAGAGCCGGTGCGCGATGGCGATCACGGTCTTGCCGGCCATGAGGGTGGCGAGCGCGTCCTGGATCGCCGCCTCGACCTCGGAATCGAGCGCCGAGGTCGCCTCGTCAAGGACCAGGATGGGCGCATCCTTGAGGATCACCCGGGCGATGGCGATGCGCTGGCGTTGCCCGCCCGACAGCTTGACGCCGCGCTCGCCGACATGGGCGTCGTAGCCGCGACGGCCCTTGTGGTCCTCCAGCCCGGTGATGAAACTGTGCGCATGCGCGAGCCGCGCCGCGCGCTCGATCTCCGCGTCGCCGGCGTCGAGGCGGCCATAGGCGATGTTGTCGCGGATCGAGCGATGCAGCAGCGAGGTGTCCTGTGTGACGACGCCGATCTCCTGCCGCAGCGAGTCCTGGGTGACGCGGGCGATGTCCTGGCCGTCGATCAGGATGCGGCCGCCTTCGAGATCGTGCAGACGCAGCAGAAGCGACGCGATGGTGGTCTTGCCGGCGCCGCTGGCGCCGACGATGCCGACCTTCTCGCCCGGCGCGATCGCCAGGTCGAGATCGTCGATGACGCCGTCCTCGCGGCCGTAATGGAAGGTCACGCGCTCGAAGCGGATGGCGCCGCGCGTCACGCGCAAAGGCCTGGCGTCCGGCGCGTCGACGATGGCGTGCGGGCGCGCGACGGTCTCCATGCTCTCCTGAATGACGCCAATATTCTCGAAGACGCTGCGGACCGTCTGCATGACCCAGCCCGACATGGTGCTGAGCCGCAAGGCGAGCGCGAGACCGGCCGCGACCGCGCCCGGGCTCATTCCGCCCTGCGACCACAGCCATCCGGCGATCGCCGCGGTCGCCACGAGATAGACGCTGTTCATCGTCTGCAGGATCGCGTTCACGCCGGTGATCAGGCGCAAGGAATTGAGGTAGGCGCCGGTCTGCGCGGCGATCGCGTCGCGCACTGCGGACCTTTCCGCGTCGCCGCGCGCGAACAGCTTGACGGTCATGATATTCGTGTAGCTGTCGACGATGCGCCCGATCATGGCCGAGCGCGCGTCGGCATTCCTGCGCGAACGCTGCTGGGCGCGCGGTACGAAATAGACGATCAGCGCGATATAGCCGGCGATCCACAGCACCGTCGGCAAGGCCAGCCAGAAGCTCGTCGTCCCGAATACGCCAAGCGCCGTGAACGCGTAGATCATGACGTACCAGAGGCGATCGATCACGTCGAAGGCGACGTCGCGGATGGCCGGGCCAGCCTGCACGATGCGGTTGGCAAGGCGGCCGGCGAAGTCCCTCTGGAAGTAGCTGAGGGCGTGACCGAGCGTGTGCACATGCGTGCGCCAGCGGACCATGTTGGCCGACTGCGCCGTCATCGCCTGGTTGAACACGGCCTCGTGCGCGAAATGCAGGAAGGGCCTGACCACGGCGACGAGCAGCGCGATGGCGATCAGCAGCCCGCCATGCTCGGCCCAGATGCGCTCCGGCGTCGACTGGTTGAGCAGATCGACGAACCAGCCGATCAGCAGGAAGAGCGCCGATTCAAGTCCGGCGATAACCAGGTTCGAGAAGAAGATGAGGACCAGCCACCATCTCGTCGGGGCAAGATAATGCCACGCGAAGCGCCAGACGGAATGCGGCGGCGTCCGCTCGTCGAACGGTGCAAAGGGATCGATGCGTCGCTCGAGCCACTCGAACATGTCTGACCTCGACAACCTCCTGCGCGAATGCGGACAACGCCGCGAGCCGCGCGCCGTTCACTTGACGGGCGGGCAATCACGCGATCATGAGCGCTCATGCCCCGTCTCGCTCTCTACCAGCCCGACATCCCGCAGAATACCGGCACCATGCTGCGCCTTGCCGCCTGCCTCGGCGTGCCGGTCGAGATCGTCGAGCCGGCGGGCTTCGACGTCTCCGACCGCAACCTGCGCCGGGCCGGGCTCGATTATCTCGATCGCGTGGCGATCACGCGGCATGCCTCGTGGCGCGCCTTCGAGCAATGGCGGCGCGGGCGCGGCCTGCGCCTCGTTCTGGCGACCACGAAAGGCGCCCTGCCCTATACCAACTTCGCGTTCGACAGCGAGGACGTGATCCTGCTCGGCCGCGAGTCAGCCGGGGTGCCGGACGAGGTGCACCACGCCGCCGACGCGCGCGTGGTGATCCCGATGCAGGCGGGCCTGCGCTCGCTCAACGTCGCCGTCACCGCCGCCATGCTGCTCGGCGAGGCGCTTCGCCAGACCGGCACATTTCCCCCTCTTCCTTCGGCGGAGGGGCCGGGGGTGCTGTCGCCTGGCGAACGAGAGCCGAACGAAGCCTTGTGATCCGCGTTAGGCTTGCCATGACATGTCCCGCGCCAACATTGCGACCCCCACCCCTACCCCTCTCCGAAAACGGGAGGGGAAAGAGCTTCAAGCCGTGACAAAGCCCCTCAACGTCGTCGACCGCCTCAAGACCGAGACGCCGGCCTGGTTCGCGGCCCTGCGCGACCGCATCTGCACCGCCTTCGAGGCGCTCGAGGACGAGGCCGCGGGACCGTTCTTCCGCGAGGCGGCGACGCCCGGCCGCTTCGAACGGCATCCCTGGCAGCGCACCGACTCGACCGGCCAGCCCGGCGGCGGCGGCGTCATGGGCCTGATGCGCGGACGCGTGTTCGAGAAGGTGGGCGTTCACATCTCGACCGTGCACGGCGAGTTCGCGCCCGAGTTCCGCGGGCAGATTCCCGGGGCACAGGACGACCCGCGCTTCTGGGCGGCGGGCCTGTCGCTGATCGCCCATCCCTGGAACCCGAACGTGCCGACCGTGCACATGAACACGCGCTTCGTGGTCACGACCAAGCCGTGGTTCGGCGGCGGCGCCGATCTCACGCCGGTGCTCGACCGCCGGCGCGTCCAGGACGATGCCGATGCCCGCGACTTCCACGCGGCCATGCGCCAGGCCTGCGAGCGGCACGCCCGGGTCGCGCCTTACGACCGCTACAAGAGCTGGTGCGACGAGTATTTCCTGCTCAAGCACCGGAACGAACCGCGCGGCATCGGCGGCATCTTTTACGACTACCACTGGTCGGGCGACCCGGACGAGGACTTCGCTTTCACGCGCGAGGTGGGCGAGGCGTTCCTGCGGATCTATCCGGAGATCGTGCGGCGCAACGTAGGTGAGACCTGGACCGAGCAGGACCGGCACGAGCAGCAGGTGCGGCGCGGACGCTACGTCGAGTTCAACCTGCTCTACGACCGCGGCACCATCTTCGGGCTCAGGACCGGCGGCAACGTCGATTCGATCCTGTCCTCGATGCCCCCGACGGCCCGGTGGCCATGACACGCTTATCCTTCCCCGTGAGGGGAAGGTGGCGCGCATGCGAACATGCGCGCCGGATGGGGCGGCGGCGCCACGGTTTGGGACCTCGCGCGGCCACCCCACCCGGTCGCTTCGCGACTCGGCCCTCCCCTCGCGGGGAGGGACACGAGCGTCAATCGGCGCTCGGAAGGCGGCGCATGGTGAACTCGATGTGGTCGTCGTCGAGGACGCGCCAGCTTTCCACCTCGGTCAGGTAGGCGGCCTTGGGGTAGCGCTCGAACCACGCGCGGGCGGTCTCGCGGGCTTTGTCGCGCGGCAGGCAGAACGTCTCGCGCCGCCACGCCCGGTGCTGATAGCGGCCCTGCTCGGCATCGCCGAAGGCTTGCCCCCGTTGGCGCGACCGCCGGGCGGCCATGCGCCGGGCCAGATCGGCGGGCGTTTTCATGGACTGGGACACTTACGCAAACTCCGGCCCGACCTAGAGTAGGATCGCTTCAGATCGAATTGATCCTTCTCAAGTTTTTGTTGTGCCGCATGATCCCGGATCACGTCCGGGACAAGCCTTATTCGGCCAAGTGGTGGCCACTTCGCCGGATCATGCTCTAAGCATTCCGTCCGCGCAAATGCCAGCCCATTCGACGGATCAGCGCGATGAGGGCTGGACGTCGGCCAGAGCCTCGTCGAGCGAGGCCTGCCCCGGGCAGCCGGCGGCGAGCCATGCCGCGCGCGCCCTGGCCAGGATCTCGCCCACCTGGGGCCCGGCGGGCACGCCTCGGGCGAGCACGTCCGCCCCCCGCAAGGGAAAAACCGGCGGCGGCTCCTCCCCGGAGAGGAAGCGGCGGAGCGCCGGCCGCGCGTCGTCCGCCACTACCGGGCGCGGCTCCCCGGCGGTGATCGCCAGGGCGTCCGCCAGGAGCCCCGCGCCCAGGTCGGCGACGAGGCGCCGGACGCCGATCGCATCCAGCGGCTCCGGCTGCGACTTCAGCCGCGCGACGAGCCCTGCGATCGCCGCGAGGCGTTCATGGTCGTCGTTGGACAGGCGCAGCAACTCGCGCAGGCGCTCGGCATCTTCGGGCGTTGCCACCGCAAGGGCAGCCAGCCGCAACACCGCGTCGGCCCTCCTGCCCTCGCGGCGCTCATGGTCGGCGATGCGGGCCAGGCGCCCGATGTCACCGACCCCGGCGATGAACCGGGCGAGGAGGCCCGTATCGGACAGGACGGTGACGATCTCGACGGCGCGGCGCGAGACCAGGAGCTTGAGGACTTCCGCCCTGACGCGCTCGCGCGACAGGATGGCGAGGCCGGCCCGCTCGCCGATCACGGCATGCAGGCCCTCGCCATCGAGCGGACCATCGGCATATTCGCCAGAGAAGCGGAAGAAACGCAGGATGCGCAGGTAGTCCTCGCGGATGCGCGCCCACGGATCGCCGATGAAGCGCACGCGCCGCGCCGCCAGGTCCGCGAGGCCGCCGACATAATCGTGCAGCCGCGCATCGCGGGTTGCAGAGAGCGCGTTGATGGTGAAGTCGCGCCGGCGCGCATCGGCTGCGAAATCGCGCCCGAAGCGGACCGTCGCGCGGCGGCCGTGGGTCTCCACGTCCTCGCGCAAGGTCGTGACCTCGAATGGCGTCCCGTCGACGACGATGGTCACGGTGCCGTGCTCGATCCCGGTCGGGACGGCCTTGAAGCCGGCCCGCGTCGCGCGCTCGCTGACCACGTCCGGCGATGCCGTCGTGGCGAGGTCGACCTCGTCGACCGGACGTCCGAGAAGCGCGTTGCGCACCGCCCCCCCCACGACACGCGTCTCCTCGCCGTCGCCGTCGAGCACCCCGAGAAGCCGTTCGAGCGCGGGCCGCCGCAGCAGCTCGGCGAGACATGCTTCGTCCACCACCGCACTCACCGGAACTGCCCCGGAACGAGACGCCCGTCCTCAAGGTGCGGCGGCACAAAAGCGCCGGTCTGGCGCTCGCTCGTCAGGCCGGTGACGAGCAGCGCGATGACCACTGAGGCGAGGCCGGCGATCACGAGCCATAGGGCGGAGTCGCTCCATGCCTCCGCCTTGAACGGGTTTCGCCGTCGCAACACGAGGAAAAGCGCGAAAACAGCAAAGGGCAGGAGAAAAACGAGGGCCTCACCGAAGATAGCCCTGATCATGTCCCGTAGAGCCTCTCATAGAGATTGCGGATGATGCCGGCGGTCACCCCCCAGATATAACGCTCGCCGAACGGAATTGCATAATAGCGCCGCTGCCGGCCGTTCCATTCGCGGCTGTGGATTTCGTGCTTGGTGGGATCCATCAGGAAG
Organism: Beijerinckiaceae bacterium; assembly: GCA_036556825.1. Lineage (GTDB taxonomy): Bacteria > Pseudomonadota > Alphaproteobacteria > Rhizobiales > Beijerinckiaceae > JAJKJG01. Next base: position 18,984 of record DATBIR010000278.1, on the reverse strand, counting down.
CCGAGCGGAACCTCGAAGGCATCGCTCACCTCGTCGCGGTTCAGGCGCAGGGACAATGTCGGCGCGACCAGCCCGACCACCGGGGTCACGAGGTAGCCGGTCGAAGACAGATAGGCGTCGAGATAGCCGAGCGGCCGCACATGCGTCGCGTCGAGACCGATCTCCTCCTGCGCCTCGCGCAGCGCGGCCGCCAGAGGCGTGGGGTCGTCGTCATCGACCCGTCCGCCCGGGAAGGCGATCTGCCCGGAATGGGCGCGCAGCCCGGTCGCCCGCTCGGTCAGGAGGATCGTCGTGGCGTCGGCATGCGTGACGACCGGGACGAGTACCGCGGCCGCCTTCAGCTCGCCGTTCGGGAGGACCCGGAGCTCATCGAGGGCGTGATCTCCCTTGGGATCGGCGCGCGGCTCGTCCGGGCCGGGGGGCTCGGACCGCAACAGCCGGCACGCGCGCGCGACGAAATCCGCGGCGGGGGCGGATGCAGCGGTCACGGCGCGGCCACCTTGTCGGCCGCCGCCGCGATCGGGAAGAAGGCATCGCCGGTGGCGACGCCGAACAAGACCTCTCCGCCGCAATCGCGGTCTTCTGCCAGCTCGATCAGATCGTAGGTGAGCGCCCGCGTGACCAGGGCCCACAAATCGCCGCGCACGCGAAGATACGGCTTGATGCCGCCGCCCGCGACCGTCTCGAAGCGCAACGGGTGCGACGCATCGACGGGCACGAGATCGTCGACATTTGTCCGGAACGCAATGGTGCGGTTGGCCCCTTCTCCCTCGACTGCCATTTCGACCGCGAGGAACGGCGCGTCCTCGACCATGATGCCGACGCGCTCGACCGGCGTCACCAGCACGAAGCGGTCCGGGTCCTTGCGCAGGATCGAGGCAAACAGCTTCACGAGCGGTGGCCGGCCGATCGGCGTGCCGTTGTAGAACCAGGTGCCGTCGGCGGCGATGCGCATGGGAATGTCGCCGCAGAACGGCGGGTTCCAGCGCTCGACAGGGGGCCGGCCCTTGCCGAGCGCAGCGCCCATGGCAGCGCCGAGACGCTCAAGGGCAGCGCCGCCGGCACCCGCTGCCGAAAAAGTGATCGGTTGTCCCGCCATGACACCTTAGAAGCGGAGACCGGGTCTCGATGCAGCGCGAATCCGGTTCTGCGGTGCAGGGCGACAAAAAGTCATGGGGACCAGCATTGGAGCACGATAGCACAACCGCCATGTCTTGCGGGCATCCCCGAGCCCGGGGCTAGGTGGCCCGCTTGCCACCCGGTCGCATCGAGCGTCACAGTATCGATGACGCGGCCGGCGACAACTGATTCTTGGAGAACCCGGTATGACGGCGAGCATCGCCCAGGCAGCAACGCCCCTCGACGACGCGATCATCCGCAACGCGGAAGCCACTCTCGAAACCGTCGGGCGCGCACGAGATGCCATCCAGGGGGTGATCTTCGGACAGGAGCACGTCGTCGACCTTGCCTTGGTCGCCATCCTGTCAGGCGGCCACGGCCTGCTCGTCGGCGTGCCCGGCCTTGCCAAGACCAAGCTCGTCGAAACGCTCGGGACGGTACTCGGGCTTGACGCGCGGCGGGTGCAGTTCACGCCCGACCTGATGCCGTCCGACATATTGGGGTCCGAGATTCTCGACGAGAGCGCCGATCGGCGGCGCTCGTTCCGCTTCGTCAGGGGACCGATCTTCGCGCAGCTGCTCATGGCCGACGAGATCAACCGCGCCAGCCCGCGCACGCAGTCGGCCCTGCTCCAGGCAATGCAGGAGCATCACGTGTCAATCGGCGGCGAACGTCACGACCTGCCGAAGCCGTTCCATGTGCTGGCCACGCAGAATCCCATCGAGCAGGAAGGCACCTATCCGCTTCCCGAAGCACAGCTCGACCGCTTTCTGGTCGAGATCGACATCGGCTATCCGGACCGCGCCGCCGAGCGGCGCATCCTGATCGAGACGACCGGCGCCGAAGAGCATCGGCCCCAAGCCGTCATGTCGGCTGACGTCGTCCTCAACGCGCAGCGGCTCGTGCGGCGGCTGCCGGTTGGCGACAGCGTCGTCGAGGCGATCCTCGATCTCGTGCGGTCGGCCCGCCCGGAGGACGGCGAACGGGAAGTGGTCGACAAGCTGCTCTGGGGACCCGGCCCGCGCGCCAGCCAGGCGCTGATGCTGGCGGTGCGCGCGCGCGCCCTCATCGAGGGCCGGCTGGCGCCGTCCATCGACGATGTCGTGAGCCTTGCCGAGCCGGTTCTCAAGCACCGCATGGCCCTCACCTTTGCGGCGCGCGCCGACGGAGAGACGATTCCAGGCATCATCCGTCGCCTCGCGGCACGGCTCGGCGGCTGAGGCATAGATGGCCCGGGTCCGGGTTCTTGCGGCGGAAGCGCGCTCACCACGGCGTGGCGAGATCCAGGAGGGCCTCTCGCTGGCAGATCGCATGCCGCGACTGATTCTGGAGGCGCGCCGGGTGGCGGCTGCCCTGTCGCATGGCATCCACGGCCGGCGCCGCGCCGGGCCTGGCGAAACCTTCTGGCAGTTCCGGCCGTTCGTGGCCGGCGAGGCGGCCCAACGCGTCGACTGGCGTCGTTCGGGCCGCGACGACCGTCTTTATGTCCGCGAACGCGAATGGGAAACGGCTCAGAACGTCTGGATGTGGATCGACCGCTCGGCGTCGATGGGCTACGCCTCCGACCTCGCCCAGGCGCCCAAGATCGAGCGGGCGCTCGTGCTCGGTCTCGCGCTTGCCGACACCTTCGTGGAGGGCGGCGAACGGGTCGGGCTGCTCGGCCTCATGCCGGCCCGGGCGTCGCGCCAGATCGCCGAGAAGGTGGCGCAAGCCGTGGTCAGCGATTCGTCCGGTCTCGACGAGGATCTGCCGCCGCGCGCCCCGATCGGGCGTTTCGACGAGGCCATCCTGATCAGCGACTTTCTCTCCCCGGTCCCGGACATCGGCGCCGTGCTGGAAGCGATTTCGGCGCGCGGCGCGCACGGCCATCTCGTGATGATCGTCGATCCGGTCGAGGAGACCTTTCCGTTTGCCGGTCAGGCGATGCTGCATGATCTCGAGATTGGCGTGCAGTTGCGCGTCGGCGATGCCGGGTCCTGGGGCGGCGCCTATCGGGAGCGCATCGGCCTGCACCGCGAGGCCATCGCCGATCTCACGCGCCGGCGCGGCTGGACGATGACGGTTCACCACACGGACCGGCCTGCCAGCGAGGCCGCGCTCCGCGTCATGACGCTGCTGGCCGCGTCGCGGGGCAGGACGCTGGCGCCGGCGATGGGAGGCTGATCGCGATGTTCGGCCTGCCTTTGACCTTTGCCGCGCCGCTGGTGCTCGGGGCGCTCGCCGCACTTCCGGCCATCTGGCTGCTTTTGCGCGTGACGCCGCCGCAGCCGCGCCGCATCGCCTTTCCGCCGCTGCGCATCCTGATGGACCTCCTGCCGCGGCGCGAGACGCCGGCACGCACGCCGTGGTGGCTGCTTCTGCTGCGCCTGACGGTCGCCGCGCTCGTCATCGTCGCGGCGGCCGGCCCGATCTGGAACCCGGTCGCCAGCAGCGGCAGCCGCACGCCGGTCCTGCTGGTTCTCGATAACGGCTTCCCGTCCGCACACGATTGGCGCGAGCGCTCCGCGCTTGCCATCGAGCGCGCCGAGATTGCGGCCCGCGAGGGACGGGTGGTCGCAGCCGTTGCGACGGCGGACCGGCCGACCGAGATTCAGACGCAAAACCCGGCCGCGGCGATCGAGCGCCTGCGGGCCATCAAGCCGCAGCCGTTTCTGTCCGACCGGCGCGCGCATCTCGAGTCGATCGAGCGTTTTTTCGCCACGACGGCCGATGCCGAAATGGTGTGGATCAGCGACGGCGTGTCGGGCGTTGATGGTCAGGCGTTCATTGAAGGTATGACGCGCATGTCAGGCGGCCGCCCGGTCACGGTGTTCAAGATGGATCGGGCTCCGGCCCTCGCCCTTGCCGGAGCCGAGAATGCCGCCAGCCAGCTCACCGTGCGTGTCGTGCGCGCCGAGCCGAACGGCCGCGAGGCAGGCACGCTGCGCGCGCTCGACCTCAAGAACCTGCCGATCGCCGACATCCGCTTCGCCTTCGAGTCGGGAGCGACGGAGACCGAGGCCCGGTTCGAGCTGCCGATCGAGATCCGCAACACGATTGCCCGCATCGAGATTCTCGGCGAGGGTTCGGCCGGTGCGGTCACCCTGGTCGACGAACGTGGCAAGCGCCGCCGCGTCGGCCTCGTCTTCGGCGGCACCACCGATCAGGCGCAGCCCCTGCTGGCGCCCACTTATTATCTCTCGCGCGCGCTCTCCCCTTATGCCGAGATCCGGGAAGGCCGCGGGGCCGTGGCGGACGCGATTTCGCAGCTGCTCGACGAGCAGGTGTCCGTGCTGGCGCTCGCCGATGTCGGGGCGCTTGACCATGACACGCTCGTCAAGGTCACGAATTTCGTCGAGCGCGGCGGCCTGCTGCTGCGTTTTGCGGGAACACGTCTTGCGGCCGGCAACGACGACCTCGTGCCGGTTCGCCTGCGCCGCGGCGGGCGCAACCTCGGCGGCACGCTGTCATGGGACACGCCGCGCACTTTTGCTCCGTTCACGCGCGACAGTCCGTTCTTCGGCCTCGCCGTGCCCAACGATCTCGGCATCCGCCGCCAGATCCTCGCCGAGCCGGACGGCGATCTGGCGCGCAAGACCTGGGCGTCCCTGGTCGACGGCACGCCGATCGTCACCGCCGACCGGCGTGGCGACGGCCTGATCGTGCTGTTCCACGTCACCGCCGACGCGAGCTGGTCCAACCTGCCGCTCACCGGGTTGTATCTCGACATGCTCCGCCGGATCACGGCGCTGGCAGGCGCTCCCGACACGGTCGGGACGGAAGCGCGCGACAGCAGCGTTCAGAACGTCGCTCCGCACCGCACGCTCGATGGTTTCGGGACATTTGTCCCGCCGCCGCCTACGGCGCGCGCCATCGCCCGCGATCACGCCGAGCGGGCGACGGAGGAGCACCCGCCCGGATTCTACGGTCCGATCGACGCCAGCGTCGCGGTCAATGCGCTCATTCCAGGCGACCGCCTGACGCCGCTCGACTTTTCGCCCCTGAACGCGCGCCTCGCCCGCCTCGCCGGAGCGGAGACGGTCGACCTGCGCGCGCCGCCGCTGCTGCTTGCCGCGATTTTGCTGTTGATCGACACGCTCGCATCCCTGTGGCTGAGCGGCCACCTCGGCAACGCGCTTGGGCGCCTGCGTCGTGCCGGCGCCGCCGCCGCCGTTGTGCTGGCGGTTTTCACGGTCGCCATTCCGGAGGTGCGCGCCCAGGATCAGGCGGCCGCGCGCGAGGGCATCACGGCAGCCCTGGTGACGCGGCTCGCCTACGTGACGACCGGCGACGCGCAGATCGACACGACCAGCAAGGCGGGACTGACCGGCCTGACCCAGGTCCTCGCGAACCGCACCGCCCTGGAGCCGGGAGAGCCGGTCGCGCTCGACCTCACCCAGGACGAGCTTGCCTTTTATCCGCTGATCTACTGGCCGATCGTTCCCAATCGGCCGCTGCCGAGCGATGCCGCCATCCGGCGGCTCGATGCCTATATGAAGGGCGGCGGCACCGTGATCTTCGATACCCGCGACGCCCTGGCGGCCCGGCCGGGCGGCGGGCCGACGCCGGAGGCGCAACATCTGCGCCGCATGCTCACGACTCTTGATATCCCCGAACTCGAGCCCGTGCCGCGCGACCACGTGTTGACCAAGACCTTTTATCTTCTCGACAATTTCGTAGGACGCTACGGCTCCGGCCAGACCTGGGTGGAGGCGCTGCCGCCGGCCTCGGAGACCGAGCGTCGCCCGGCGCGCGCCGGCGACGGCGTCTCGCCGATCATCATCACCTCCAACGATCTCGCTGCCGCCTGGGCGGTCGGGCGACGCGGCGAGGCGCTCTACCCGGTGATCGGCAACGATCCGCGCCAGCGTGAGATGGCGTTCCGGGGCGGCGTCAACATCGTCATGTACGCCCTGACCGGCAACTACAAGGCGGACCAGGTGCACGTGCCCGCTCTGCTCGAGCGACTCGGGCAATAGGAGCGATGTTGTGCTGACCGTCAGCTTCTCGCCGCTCGTTCCGCAGGCCGTGCTCTGGGCCTTGGGCGCAGTCGTGGCCGGCTTCGTGGTGCTCGCGCTCGTCTCGCGCGGGCCGGTGGCGATCGTTCGTGCGCTCGCGCTCGCCCTGCTCCTCGGCGCCCTCGCCAATCCGTCGCTGATCCAGGAGGACCGGGAGCGGGTGAAGGACATCGTGGCGGTGATCGTCGACCGCTCGACCTCGCAGAGCCTCGGCGACCGCACGGCGATGACCGACCGCGTGCGTGCCGATCTCGAGCGCCGCCTTGCCGCCTTGCCGGATGTCGAGACCCGCTTCATCGACGCCGGCGACGGCCAGGGCGACGACGGCACGCGCCTCTTCTCGGCCTTGTCCAACGCCCTGGCCGACGTGCCGCCCGATCGTCTCGCCGGCGTCCTCATGGTCACCGACGGCGTCGTGCACGACATTCCCGCGTCCAGCGATCTCCTCGGCTTCCGGGCGCCGCTGCATGCCCTGGTCACCGGCCGCGCCAACGAGCGCGACCGGCAGATCAAGCTCTTGCAGGCGCCGCGCTTCGGCATCGTCGGCCGCGACCAGACGATCCGCGGTCAGATCATGGAGCGCGGCGGCCCCGGCACGGCCACCGTCACCGTGCGCCGCGACGGACAGCAGGTGATCCGGCAGCCGGTCCGCACGGGCGTGCCATTCTCGCTCAACGTGCGCATCGACCACGGCGGCCCGAACGTCGTCGAGATCGAGGCCGAGGCCCTGCCCGACGAGCTCACCACGGCCAACAACCGCGCCGTCGTCACCATCGAGGGCATCCGCGAGAAGCTGCGCGTCCTGCTCGTGTCCGGCGAGCCGCATCCCGGCGAGCGCACGTGGCGCAACCTGCTCAAGTCGGACGCCAATGTCGATCTGGTTCACTTCACCATCCTGCGCCCGCCCGAGAAGCAGGACGGCACGCCGATCAACGAGCTGTCGCTGATCGCCTTCCCGACGCGCGAGCTGTTCCAGCAGAAGATCAAGGAATTCGACCTGATCATCTTCGACCGCTACGCCAACCAGAGCGTTCTGCCGTCGACCTATTTCGACAACATCGTGCGCTACGTGCGCGAGGGCGGCGCCGTCATGGTCGCGGCCGGTCCCGAATTCGCCTCGCCGGCGAGCCTCGCGCGCACGCGGCTGTCGCCGATCATTCCGGGCAACCCCGACGGGCGCATCGTCGAAACCCCTTACAAGGCCGTCATCACCGACAGCGGCAAGCGTCATCCGGTCACGCGCGGGCTGCCCGGCTCGGAGAGTTCGCCGCCGAGCTGGGGCGAGTGGCTGCGCGTGATCGGCACCCAGGTGCGCACCGGCGCGACCGTGATGTCGGGAGCCGGCGATCTGCCGCTTCTTGTCCTGACGCGGGAGGACAAGGGACGCGTGGCGCTTCTGTTGTCCGACCATGCCTGGCTGTGGGCGCGCGGCTATCAGGATGGCGGGCCGCATCTCGACCTTTTGCGCCGCCTTGCCCATTGGCTCATGAAGGAGCCCTCGCTCGAGGAGGAGGCGTTGCGCGGCAGCACCCTCGGCCGCGATATCCGCGTCGAGCGCCAGACCATGGGACCCGATCCCGGGCCGGTCACCATCACAAGCCCGAGCGGACAGGAACGCAGCCTCGCCCTCGCCGAGGAGCAACCCGGTCTGTTCACCGCCCAGGTCGCCAGCCAGGAGCTCGGGCTGCACACCTTGCGCTCCGGCGACCTGGTCGCCTTCGTGAGCGTCGGCCCGGCCAACCCGCGCGAGCTGATGGACGTGTTCAGCGATACCGAAGCCGTGCGCGGGATCGCCGAGGCCACCGGCGGATCGGTGCGCCGCGTCGCCACCGAATCGAGCGAGGGGCTCGTGCTGCCGCGCATCCAGGCGGTGCGCTCCGGATCGCGCTTCGCCGGCAGCGACTGGATCGGCATCCGCCCGAGCGACAGCGCCGTCGTGCGCGGCGTCTCGGTATTTCCGCTTGCGCTCGGTTTCCTGGGCCTCGCCCTGCTCCTCGGCGCGACGCTCGCGGCCTGGCTGAGCGAAGGCCGGCGCACGACGCGGGTCTGACCCAGCACGGGGAAGTCGGGCAAACGGCCCCGACTGGCTAAGGCCTGCTGCCGACTGCCCCCACATCGCGCCGCTGCCATGCCGGCAGGATCATGCCGCGCGCCGTCTCGAGGGCGCCCTCGACCAGTTCCGCCGCGAGCAGGCGGTCGGGATCCACCGGCCCCGGCATGAGCAACTGCCCTCTCGGCACGCGCTTGAACCCGAGGCGGGCGTAATACGGCTCGTCGCCGACCAGCAGCACCAGGGCGTGACCGGCGTCGCGCGAGGCATCGAGGGCGCGCTGGATGAGGCCGCGGCCGATGCCGCGATTCTCGAAGGCGGGATCGACGGTGAGCGGGCCGAGAAACAGCGCCGGCTGCTCGCCGGCCGATACCGGGGTAAGCCGCACGGACCCGACCAGCAGCGTGCCGACGAGCGCGGTGAAGGACAGGTCGAGGCGGTGCGGCGCGCCTTCGCGGATGCGGTAGGCGGTGCGCGCGAAGCGGCCCGGCCCGAAAGCACGCTCGTGCAGCCGCTCGATGGCCTCGGCATCGGCGGCGACTTCGGGACGGATCACAAGGGACAGTTCGGTCATGGGCTGGTCTCGCCGGACCCACCTTGGCGGGCGGCAGGCTCCTCTCCCACACGGCAGCGGGTTTGTCACCAGATCAAGGCAGGCGCCCGGCCGGTCGCGATTTCCTCGAGCCGCAGGCGCGTGCTGCGTGTCGTGTCGGCGGGGAGCGCGTCGAGGGGGAAGGCCTGGACGTCGGCGATCTCGAGCTGGCGCCGCTTGAGGTCGACGAATTCGAAGTCCCTGGCGACGTAGAGAAGCACGTGGTCGCGCTGCGACGCACTGCGGTTGAGATAGACCGCATGCAGGCGCGCCTCTCCCTTGAGCTCGATCAGCGCCTCCTCGCGCAGTTCGCGGACGAGGGCGTCATGCGCCGTCTCACCGGGCTCGACACCCCCGCCGGGAAAATGCCAGCCCCGCACGTAGGTATGCTTGACCAGGATGATCCGGTCGGCGTCATCGAAGGCCGCCACGCGCACGCCGAGCGTGAGGCCGCGCGCATAACGCCAATAGAGGTGAAGCAGGCGCTGGATCGGCCGCCGGACCGGCGGCTCGTCGCGGGAATCATTCGCCATGGCTCATGGTATCGATGGTGAACGGGTAGTTCATTAGAGCATGATCCCGCCAGGTGGATACCGCTTTGCCGAAATGAGCCGGGGCTCAAGGGGCACCGGAGTGGGATCGGTCTGACCGCTCCCGCTCATGCCCGGCCCGCATGGCTGCCCGGCCGTCACCGGGCGGCAAGGAAACCTTCTCGTAACCTGTGTGGACTACCGGTGCCGCCTCACAGGTGCTCCGATCTGCTGCAATTTTTCCTCGCGCGCTGGTTCCGCCCCCGGGCCTACGTCTGGTCGCCCGCTGTCGACCTTGCGGATCCGATGATTTACTCGGCGCTGCTGCCGGGCACGCACGCCTGATCTGCTTTTCAATCTCTGCCGGTTGAAACCGGACGGCATTCCTGTTTAGAGATTTTCTAAACAAGGAAGCGTCCATGAAGTCCCTGCAAGAGCTCACCGAGCGCGAGGTGCTCGCGCTCGCGATCGCCAACGAGGAAGAAGATTCCCGGATCTACCAGAGCTTCGCCGACCGGCTGCGGCCGGATTTCGACGCTTCGGCCGGAATCTTCGACGAGATGGCCGAAGAAGAGCGCGGGCACCGGGATTCGCTCTACCAGCTCTACCGCGAGCGCTTCGGCGAGCACCTGCCGCCGATCCGGCGCGAGGACGTGCGCGGCTTTCTGCGCCGGCGCACGCCCTGGTGGGAGCCGAGCCTCGACCTCGACAAGATGCGCGGGGAAGCGGAGTTGATGGAGCGGCAGGCCGCCAATTTCTACGAGAAGTCGGCCAGCCAGACGACCGACGTGTCGCTGCGCCAGTTATTCACGCATCTGGCCGAGGTCGAGCGCGGGCACGAGCGCCGCGCCGAGGAGATCACCGAGGCCCACCTGACGAGGGATACGAAGGCCGTCGAGGAAAGCGCCCGCCGACGGGCCTTCGTGCTGCAATATGTGCAGCCCGGGCTCGCCGGGTTGATCGATGGTTCGGTCTCGACCCTGGCGCCGCTCTTCGCGGCCGCCTTCGCGACGCATCACAACTGGGAGACTTTCCTGGTCGGCCTCGCCGCTTCCGTGGGCGCCGGCATCAGCATGGGCTTCACCGAAGCCCTGTCCGACGACGGCGTCATCACCGGACGCGGCTCGCCGGTCTTGCGCGGCATCGTGTGCGGCGTCATGACGACCGTCGGCGGCATCGGCCACACCCTGCCCTATCTCGTTCCGGACAGCTGGCCGAATGCGTTCTATCTCGCGACGACCATCGCCACCTTCGTCGTCGCCGTAGAGCTCCTCGCCATCGCCTGGATTCGCACCCGCTACATGGACACGCCTTTCCTGCGGGCCATGTTCCAGGTGGTCGTAGGCGGCGTTCTCGTTCTTTTGGCCGGCATTCTGATCGGCAGCGCGTGAAGATCGGCAATCGCGAACAGGGAGTGGCGGAGAGATGGCGGGGTCTCTTCGCCATTTGCTAGCCGACGAACTCGGCGCGCGTACAAACGTTGGCTCGGCATGTTCCGCATCGCCCACCTCACCGATCCGCATGTCGGACCGCTGCCGCGGCCACGGGTGCGCGAGCTTCTGAGCAAGCGCCTCACCGGCTATTACAATTGGCGTCGCAAACGCCGCGAACTCCACGACATGGATGTGCTGGCGGCGCTCGTCGCCGATATGCGCGCGCTGTCGCCCGACCACATCGCCTGCACGGGCGACCTCTGCAACATCGGCCTGGAGAGCGAATGGAAGACCTCGCGCGTGTTCATGGAGAGTCTCGGCCCGCCCGAGACGGTGACGCTGGTTCCCGGCAACCACGACGCCTACGTGCCCGGCTCGCTCGACGGCCTGCTCAGGGCCTGCGCCGAATGGACGAGAGGCGACGACGGCAGGAGCGGGACGTTCCCGTTCGTGCGCCGCGCCGGTGCGATCGCCTTCGTCGGACTGTCCTCGGCCGTTCCGACGGCGCCCTTCGTGGCCAGCGGCCGCATTGGCCGGACTCAGATGGAAGCCACCGAGAGGCTGCTTTTCGATCTCCATAAGGAGGGCCGCTTCCGGGTCGTGCTGGTGCATCACCCGCCGCATGTCGGCGGCGCCAAGGCGGGTCGTCATCTCACCGATGCGCCGGCTTTCGAGGCGATGATCCGCCGCGCCGGCGCCGAGCTGATTCTGCACGGTCACAATCATGTCGGCTCGCTTGCCTGGCTCGACTCGCCCGGCGGCCGTGTGCCCGTCATCGGCGCGCCGTCGGCGTCGATCCGGAGCGGCGCCCTGACCGAAGGCGGCTATCATCTCTATGCGATCGACCGGGACAAGACCGGCTTCTTCCTGACCGCGGAACGCCGCGGCTTCGACCACGACGGCAGGTTCGGCACGCTCGGCATGCTCGCGCTCAAGGGCTGATCATTTCCTGACCAGGCGAGCGAAGCGCCAACAAAGCCTTAACGGGCCACGGCTAGTCTTGCGCACGGGAGGATTCGCCGTGCGCGATGCCGTGCTCGCCTTCATGTTCTCGGTTCTGTGCCTGCTCGGGCCGCTGGCGCTGGCGCTGTCGCCCCGCGACGGCGAAGCCGTGGCCGTGCTGGCCATGCCGTGGCCTGGTGCAAGCGCCTCGGCAACGGTCGCAGCGGCTGACGGACGGTTGCTCGACCTCGTTGCGAACCAGCTTCTCGCGATCGCCGTCGATGACTCACCGGAATTCGTATCCCGGCTTTACGGCGCCGGAGCCCTGCTCGTGATCGACGCGAGAGCCGCGGCTTTCTGCTTTCCGGCCGCAAACCGGCCAACTCCGCATCAAGGGCCAGCGAGCGCATGAACACACGTCTTGAGGTCCTGCGGACCACCTTCGCCCGGGCCCTCCTCGCAGCACTCTCGGGGCTCGCCATGGTGACGGTGGCGGTCGCCTGGTGGCGCGGCCTGTCCCTGGCCGTGCCCATCACGGTCATGGCGCTCACCATGATGGCACCGATGACGGTCGTGCTGTTGCGAAGGCCGGCCGCGGCGCTGACGCGGCTGATGTCCGCGGCCGCGCTGCCCGGCCTTGTCGGCCTGCTCGTGCTCGGTCTGCACGGCAGCAACCTTCAGATCGACATGCACATGGCCTTCTTCGCCGGGCTTGCGATCATTGCCGGCTGGTGCTGCGCCCTCGCGATCCTGGCGAGCGCCGGCGCCATCGCCGTGCACCATCTGGTCCTGAACGTCCTCTATCCGCTGGCGGTCTTCCCGGACGGCGCCGATTTCGGCCGTGTCGTCCTGCATGCCGTGATCGTCGTCGCCGAGACGCTCGTTCTCGCCTGGCTGACGCAGCGGTTGTCGTCGGCGCTGACCGCCGCCGACGCTGCCACCGAAGAAGCCCGGGCCGCCCAGGCGATCTCCGGAGAGGTCGCCGCCGAGCAAGAACGCCTTGCTGCCGCCCAGTCGCGGCGGCGCGCCGACATCGATGCGATGATCGCCGACTTCCGCGCCCGCAGCGAGGCGGCGCTCACGCACATGGCCGCCCGCGCCCGGGAGATGCGCAGCGTTGCCGGCAAGCTCGCAGGCCTGTCGGAACAGGCCGTCGGCGAGACCGGATCGGCCAGCAGCATGGCGGCGCAGGCGGCGCACAGCGTCCAGGCGGTCGCCTCCGCGGCCGAGGAGCTGTCCGCCTCGATCGGCGAGATCAACGACCAGGTGACGCGCGCAACCAACGTCGTGCAGACCGCGACCGCCGACTCGGACGCGACCAACCGCGAGGTCGCAAGCCTCGCTCACAGCGCGCAGGAGATCGGCACGGTGGTCGAGCTCATCCGCAGCATCGCTGGACAGACCAATCTTCTCGCGCTCAACGCGACCATCGAAGCGGCGCGCGCCGGCGAGGCAGGCAAGGGCTTCGCGGTCGTGGCGTCCGAGGTCAAGTCGCTGGCGACGCAGACGGCCCAGGCGACCGAGCAGATCAGCCAGCAGATCGCCGCGGTACAGCTGTCCTCGAAAGCCGCCGTCGAGGCGGTCGGACGCATCGCCTCCCGCATGCAGGACATCAACACCTTCACCGCGGCCATCGCCGCCGCGATCCAGCAGCAGGGTTCGGCGACGGCGGAGATTTCCGGAAGTGTGGGGGTGACCGCCGAGGGAACGTCGAACGTGACGGCGACGCTGGACCGCGTTTCCCGGTCCGCCGACGAGACGGCCGTGGGCGCCAAGCTCGTGCTGGCGGCCTCGGACGCCCTCGAGACCGCCTCGTCCGAACTGAAGGACGAGGTCGCGCGCTTCCTGCAAGGCGTCGCCGCCTGACGGCCGCCCCCTGATTCCCTTTGAGAGGCTCTGAAGGCCTGCGCGCAGCGCCTGCCTTGCATGGCAGGCTGAAATATGATTAACTGACTGTCCAGTCAGTCAGTGCGGACTTGTCATGTCCAGGGCGCAGCCGGTCCGTCGGGCGCGCAGCGAGGAGCAGCGCCGGGCGAAATTGCAGGCGATCCTCGATGCGGCCCTCGATGTCTTCGCGGAGAAGGGATTCGCCGATACCCGTCTCGACGACGTGGCGCTGCGCGCCGGCGTCGCCAAGGGCACGCTGTATCTCTATTTCGAGTCGAAGCAGGCCCTCTTCGAGGCGCTGATCCGATCCGGCATCGCGGCGCCCATCGAGGCGATCGAAGAGAAAGTGCTGGGCCTCGACCTGCCCGCCGAAGCGACCTTGCGCATGCTGTTCACCTTCCTGCGCCAGGACGTGCTGGCGACGCGGCGCAAGGAGATCGTGCGCCTGATCCTGTCCGAGGCGGGACGCTTCCCCGAGATCGCGGCCCTTTATCACCGCGAAGTGGTGGGCCGCGGCATGCGTCTTTTGCGCCGGGTCGCCGAGCGCGCCATTGCGCGCGGCGAGTTCCGCTCCGACGAGCTGGCCCGCTTTCCGCAGCTTGCCATCGCGCCGGGCATCATCGCCCTCGTATGGCTCAATCTCTTTCAGCACCTCGAGCCGCTCGATGTCGAAGGCATGTTCGATGCGCATGTCGATTTGCTGATGCGCGCTCTCAAGGAACCTGGGTCGTGAGACGCCTGGTTGCCGTCTGCGTGCTGCTGATCGGGGCGGCCGCCGCGGCTTGGTGGTACGTCACGCGCGAAGACGACGCCGCAACCACGTTTCAGGGTTACGTCGAAGGCAATCTGGTGTTCATGGCGCCCGAGGAGGGCGGCCGCATCGAGCGTCTCGACTTCGAGGCCGGCGACCCGGTCAGCGAAGGGCAGCTCCTGTTCGCGCTCGAGGCGTCGACGCAGCAGGCGCAGCGCAACGAGGCCGAGGCGCGCTTTCGCCAGGCGGAGGCGCAGCTCGCCAATCTCAAGATGGCGATGCAGCGGCCCGAGCAGATCGCCGTCCTGCAGGCCCAGGAGGAACGGGCGCGCGCCTCGCTCGACCTGTCGCGCAGCGAATACCAGCGCCAGCAGACGCTTTATCAGCGCGGCTACTCGGCAAAGGCCCGCCTCGATCAGGCGGAAGCCGCATTCGAGCGCGACAAGGCCGCGCTCGACGAGGCGACGCGGCAGATCCGGGCGGCGCAGCTGTCCGGGCGTTCGGCCGAGATCGACGCCGCCGAGGCCGCGGTCCGCGCCGCCGAGGCGATGTTGCGGCAGGTGGAGACGCGCCTCGCCAAGCGTCGCGTCATGGCTCCCGCGGCGGCGCGTGTGCAGGACGTCTATTTCCGCGCCGGCGAGGTGGTGAATGCCGGCCAGCCCGTGATCGCGTTGCTGCCGCCGGCCAATCTGCGCGTGCGCTTCTACGTGCCCGAGCCGGTCCTCTCGACCATCGCGCTCGGCCAGACCGTCACGGTGCAATGCGACAGCTGCAGCGACGGCCTCAGCGCCCGCGTCGTCTTCATTTCGCGCGAGGCCGAGTTCACGCCGCCGGTGATTTTTTCCGAGCAGGAGCGATCCAAGCTGGTGTTCCGCGTCGAGGCGCGCCCGATCGGCGCCGACATCAGGCTGCCCATCGGCCTGCCTGTGAGCGTGCTTCCGCCGGAGCCGGTGCAGACATCCGGTCCCTGAGCCATGGCCGAGACGACGTTACTCATGGACGAGCGGGCTGCCGGCGGGTTGCGCGGCAGCCATGACATCGTCATCGACGTCGAGGGCCTGACGAAATCCTTCGACGGACGCACGGTCGTCAAGGATCTCACCATGCAGGTTCGCCGCGGGCTGATCTATGGCTTCCTCGGCCCCAACGGCAGCGGCAAGACGACCACCATCCGCATGTTGTGCGGCCTGCTCACGCCCGACAGCGGCCGCGGCACCTGCCTCGGCTACGACATCCGCACGCAATCGGCCGAGATCAAGCGCCACGTCGGCTACATGACGCAGCGCTTCTCGCTCTACGCCGACCTGTCGATCCGCGAGAACCTGGAATTCGTGGCCCGCGTCTACGGCCTTCCGAAGCCGCGCCAGGCGGCTCGGCAGGCGATCGAGCGGCTCGGCCTCGGCAACCGGGCGGACCAGCTCGCCGGCACCCTGTCGGGAGGCTGGAAGCAGCGTCTGGCGCTGGGCGCCTGCACGCTCCCGAATCCCCAGCTCCTGCTGCTCGACGAGCCCACGGCCGGCGTGGATCCGAAAGCGCGCCGCGACTTCTGGGACGAAATCCATGCGCTCGCCGCCGACGGGCTGACGGTGCTGGTCTCGACCCACTACATGGACGAGGCCGAGCGCTGTCACGAGATCGCCTACATCGCTTATGGCGAGCTTCTCGTTCACGGCACGGTGGACGAGGTGATGGCGAATGCGCATCTCTCGACATGGACCGTGACCGGCGATGCCCTCGCGGAGCTCGCCGCGCGCCTCAAGCACCTCGACGGCGTCGACATGGTGGCGCCGTTCGGAGCAGCGCTGCACGTCGCCGGACGCGACGCGGCGCGGCTCGACGAAGCGGTGAAGCCGTTGCGCGATGCCGGCCCGCAGCTCTGGCAGCGCGGCGAGCCGACGCTCGAGGACGTGTTCATCGACCTGATGAGCCGCGCCCGGGACAACTTTTGATGAGCACACTGGCGCACGCGGAGGCCGATCGACGCACGCGCGGGCTGCGCGCCTCCTGGCGCCGCTTTGCCGCGACCTTCATCAAGGAGCTGATCCAGCTGCGGCGCGATCGTCTCACCTTTGCGACCATGATCATCATTCCCCTGATCCAGCTCATGCTCTTCGGCTACGCCATCAACACCAATCCGAAACATCTGCCGACGGCCGTGCTGATCCAGGACGACAGCGTCTTCGCCCGTTCCTTTCTCTCCGCCATGCGCGCCACCGATTATTTCGAGATCCGCTATCTGGCGCGCAGCGAAGAGGAGCTCGACCGCCTGCTGCTCTCCGGCGATGCGCAATTCGGCGTCCACATCCCGGCCAATTTCGGCCGCGATTTGATCCGCGGCGAGAGACCGGCGCTGCTGGTCGTCGCCGATGCGACCGACCCGACGGCGACCGGCGGAGCCGTCACGGCGCTCGAGGGCCTGTCGACGCGGGTGTTCGCCCGCGATCTCCTCGGACCGGCATCGTCGCTCGCGCCGAGGCCGCCGCCCTACGAGCTGCGCGTGCATCGCCGCTACAACCCGGCCGGCGAGACCAGCCTCAATATCGTGCCGGGGCTGATGGGCACCATCCTGACGATGACGATGCTGATCTTCACGGCCCTGTCGGTGACGCGCGAGATCGAGCGGGGCACGATGGAGAACCTGCTGTCGATGCCGGTCCGGCCGGTCGAGATCATGCTGGGCAAGATCATCCCGTATCTGATGGTCGGCGGCGTGCAGATGACGGTGATCCTCGTCACCGCGCATCTCCTGTTTGGCGTGCCGGTCGTGGGCAGCCTGGCGCTGCTCATCGCCCTGACGCTGCTGTTCGTGGTGGCGAACCTTTCGATCGGCTACACGTTCTCGACGATCGCCACGAACCAGCTGCAGGCGATGCAGATGTCGTTCTTCTTCTTCCTGCCGAGCATGCTGCTCTCCGGCTTCATGTTCCCGTTCCGCGGCATGCCCCTCTGGGCGCAATATGTCGGCGAGATCCTGCCGCTCACGCATTACCTGCGCCTCGTGCGCGGCGTCATGCTGAAAGGCGCGACCTTTGGCGATCTGCACACCGACATTCTCGCGCTCGCCGCCTTCACGCTCGCCGCGATGGCGATCGCCGTCGCACGCTTCCGCCAGACGCTGGACTGAGCGGCGGCCCGCGATGAGCCACGTCGTCCTCCTCGGCGATTCGATTTTCGACAACGCCGCCTATGTGGGCCGCGGTCCCGACGTCGTCCGGCAGCTGCGCGAGGCGTTGCCGGCCGGCTGGACAGCGACCTTGCGCGCCGTGGATGGCGCCGTCACCGGCAGCGTCCCGGCGCAACTCGCGCGGCTGCCGTCGGATGCGACCCATCTCGTGCTCAGCATCGGCGGCAACGACGCCCTCGGTCAGATGCACGTCCTGGACGACGCGTCCCGGTCCATCGCCGACGCCCTGAACCGCATGGCTGGAATTGGCGGCGGGTTCGAGGCCGCCTACCAGACGATGCTCGATGCCGTCGCGGCGCGGACACTGCCTGTGGCGATCTGCACGATCTACAATCCGCGCTATCCGGATCCGCGTCTGCAGCGGCTCGCGGTGACGGGGCTGACGGTCTTCAACGATGCGATCATCCGGCAGGCCTTCGCCCGGGGCCTGCCGCTGATCGACCTGCGCCTCGTCTGCGACCAGGATGCCGATTACGCCAACCCCATCGAGCCGTCCGTGCGCGGCGGCGCCAAGATCGCCGCCGCCATCGCCCGCCTCGTGACGGAGCACGACTTCGCCCGCCGCCGTGCCGAGGCCTTCGTGCGGTAAACCATCACTTCCACGGAGGGGAATGGCGCCCTTGCCCCCTCGCCTCGCGCATCGTATCGGGCTCCACGAACGACTGAGCCCAGATGTCACAAGAATATATTCTTACATTGTCATGCCCGGACCGGATCGGCATCGTCGCCGCCGTCGCCGGTTTTCTCGCCGACCGCCAGGGCAACATCCTGGCCAGCGCCCAGTTCGATGACCGCCTCTCGAACCGCTTCTTCATGCGCGTGCAGTTCGAGATCGTCGGGGTCGACAAGGAGCGGCTCGAGGGCGAATTCAAAACCATAGCCGACCGCTTCGCCATGGACTGGCAGCTCACGGACGCGACGGTGCGGCCGCGCCTGCTGATCCTGGTGTCGAAGTTCGGCCACTGCCTCAACGATCTGCTCTACCGCTATGGCAGCGGCCTCTTGAAGGCCGAGATCCCGGCCATCGTCTCGAACCATCGCGACTTCTACCGCCTGGCCGCGTCCTACGACGTGCCGTTCCATCATCTGCCGGTCACGGCGGCGACCAAGGCGGCGCAAGAGCGCAAGCTCGTCGAGCTGATCGCCGAGGAGCGCATCGACTGCGTCGTGCTCGCGCGCTATATGCAGGTGCTGTCACCCGACCTTTGCGCCCAGCTGTCCGGGCGCGCCATCAACATCCACCACTCGTTTCTGCCGAGCTTCAAGGGCGCCGCGCCCTACAGCCAGGCGCATCTGCGCGGCGTCAAGCTGATCGGCGCCACCGCCCATTACGTCACCGCGGACCTCGACGAGGGCCCGATCATCGAGCAGGACGTCACGCGCGTCGACCACACCATGAACCCGGACGACCTGATGGCCGCCGGCCGCGACGTCGAGTGCTCCGTGCTGGCCCGCGCCGTGCGCTTCCACGTCGAACGGCGCGTCCTGCTCAACGGCCA
>DATBIR010000277.1:0-14831 GCA_036556825.1 Beijerinckiaceae bacterium | reverse complement strand
TGCCCGGCCTTGTGCCGGGCATCCCGCTTCGTTGTGCGCGACCGATCGGGATGGCCGGCACAAGGCCGGCCATGACATGGCGGGGGGCGGCTGGGGGCGTGCCGCTTTTCGCCGAATCGGCCCTTTGCGAATCACGCGCCGCGCGCTTTCCTTAATGCACAGTTTAAATCGGTCGGCTCTTGTGGACAGGGCGGCCCGCCTGTTGCGGGCGGCGGGCGAATCCTCGACCCTCAAGGGGCTTTGAAACCCCGGAGTCGCGCGAGCTATAGTCGAGGCAAGACCTGATTCGACGGTGTGGCGGCAGATTATTTTACCGGCATTTTCCGTATGCGCCGCGAATCTTTGCAGCCAGCCTGGCTGATCTTGCCGCCGTCGCTACGGCCGCGTCCTTCTTTCGGATCCTGCATCGGGTGAGCCCTAAATGACAATGACTCAGCTCCACATCGAAGACATCGATCGGTCGGAACACCCCCTCGACGTCGTCGAACGGCTCGCCTCGATCCGCGACTGGATCTTCGACCGCGCCGAGACCGACGAGATGTCGGTCTCCGTGTCCGGGCGCTGGAGCGAATACCACATCGCCTTCACCTGGATCGAGGACGTGGAGGCCCTGCACGTCGCCTGCGCCTTCGACCTCAAGGTGCCGGACCGCCGCCGCCAGGAGATCCTGCGCCTGATGTCCTCGGTCAACGAGCAGCTCTGGGTCGGCCATTTCGACCTGTGGAGCACCGAGAACGTGGTCATGTTCCGCCACGCCCTCTTGCTGGCCGGCGGCGCCGAGCCGACGCACGGCCAGTGCGAGATGATGCTCAAGGCCGCCGTCGACGCTTGCGAGCGCTACTTCCAGGCCTTCCAGTTCGTGCTGTGGGCGGGCAAGTCGGCGCGCGAGGCGCTCGACACCGTCTTGTTCGAGACCAAGGGCGAAGCCTGATCGCGCTTTCCGCAGAATTCCCGCTACAATGGACGGAGCAACATCCGTCCATTGAGGTATTCGAGTCATGATCGCACCGTCGCGGGGCTACGCCGTGCCGCTCGTCCTGTTCGGGGCCGGCAAGATGGGCGGCGCGATGCTGGAGGGCTGGCTCGCCGACGGCCTCAGCATGTCGTCGGCGACGATCCTCGATCCGCAGCCGTCGCTCGAGGTGCAGACGCTTTGCGCCGAGAAGCGCATCGCGCTGAACCCGCCGGTGCGCGAGATCCCGCCGGCCAAGGTCGTGGTGCTGGCCATCAAGCCGCAGACCCTGGACGCGGCCGGGTCGCTGATCGGCCGGCTGGTCGGCGAGGGCACGCTGGTCGTGTCGATCCTCGCCGGCAAGACCATCGCTGACGTCAGGCGGCACGCGCCGCGGACCACGGCCGTCGTGCGCGCCATGCCCAATCTCGCCGCGAGCGTGCGCCGCAGCGCCACCGCGGCCGTCGCCACGCCCGAGACCAGCGAGGAGCAGCGCGCCCTGGCACAGCAGCTGCTCGCCAGCATCGGCACGGTCGAGTGGCTGCCGGGCGAGGACCTGATCAACGCCGTCACGGCGGTGTCGGGCTCGGGGCCGGCCTATTTCTTCCATCTCGCCGAGTGCCTGGCCCAGGCCGGCATGGGCGTCGGCCTGTCGCGCGACCTCGCCGACCATCTCGCCCGCGCCACGCTGGTCGGCGCCGGCGAGCTCCTGGCCCAGAGCGAGCTGCCGCCGGCCAAGCTGCGCCACGACGTCACCTCGCCGGGCGGCACCACCGCCGCCGCCCTGCAGGTCCTGATGGGCGAAGAGGGCCTCCTGCAGCTGATGCAGAAGACCGTCGCCGCCGCCAAACACCGCGCCGACGAGCTCTCGGGGTAGGCCTCCGCACCCTGTCATGCCCGCTCCACCACCATGTCATGCCCGGCCTTGTGCCGGGCATCCCGCTTCGTTGTGCGCTACCGATCGGGATGGCCGGGCCAAGCCCGGCCATGACAAGCGAGGTGTGCCCCACCGATCGGGATGGCCGGGACAAGCCCGGCCATGACAAGCGAGGTGTGCCCCACCCATCGGGATGGCCGGGCCAAGCCCGGCCATGACAAGCGAGGGCCGTCCGGGCTAACCTCACCGCCAGTCCCGCGCGCCTTCGGGCGCGCCAAGCGGAGCGTCCCATGCCCGAGCCAGCGGCTTCCCCGTCGACGTCCCCGCGCGACGCCATCGTCGAGGCGACCATGCGCCTCGCCGCCGACCAGCCGTGGAACGACATCGACATCGCCGACATCGCCCGCGAGGCCGGCGTCAGCCTCGCCGAGTTCCGCGACCTGTTCCCGTCGAAAGGCGCGGTCCTCGGCGCCTTCTCGCGCAAGATCGACCGCGCCGTCCTGCAGGGCACCACCGACGAGCTCGCCGGCGAGCCGGCGCGCGAGCGCGTCTTCGACGTGATGATGCGCCGCATCGACGCCATGGCCCCCTACAAGCGCGCCCTGCGCCGCATCGCCTGGTCGGTGCGCTTCGATCCGCTCACCATGGCGGCGCTCAACCAGGTCGGGCTCAACTCGCAGCGCTTCATGCTGGCCGCGGCCGGCATCTCGACCGAGGGGCCGCTCGGCCTCCTCAAGCTGCAGGGCGCGGTCGTGGTGTTCGCCAACACGCTCGAGACGTGGCTCGAGGACGACGACCCGGCTCTCGCGAAAACCATGGCGCGGCTCGACCGCGAGCTTCGGCGCGGCGAGCGGGTGCTGGAGCGCGCCGAGGATGTCCGCCGCCTGACGGCGCCGCTGCGCGCCGTCGGCCAGGCGCTGCTCGACAGCCGGCGCAGCATGCGCCGCCGTCCGCGCGCGGCCCGCCCCGACGACGGCGACACCACCGATCCCGCGGCGGCGATCTGACTTGCCCTCTCAACGCGTGTCATTCCGGGGCCGAGCGCAGCGAGGAACCCGGAACCCACGAGCAAGCTCGACGCGTGTCACCCGGTCGTAGGTTCCGGGCTCGACGCTTCGCGTCGCCCCGGAATGACATGCGTGCGGTGCGCCTTGGAACGACGCCCGCGCGCCTGCGCAAGGAAGAGGTTGCGATGCCCGAAGGCCCGGCTGACGCTCACCCCAAAACGCCCCGATCGACCATCGCTGCCGTCGACAGCTACCTGGCCGACGGCTTCGACGGCGTGCCGGGCATGTCGTCCAAATTCGCCACCGCCATCAGCGCCTACCTGCTCGCGCGGCAGACGAAGCTCGGCATCGCCGGGCACGTCGCCGAGATCGGGACGTTCGAAGGGCGCTTCCTGATCGCGATGGCCCTGGCGCTCACGGGCGGCGAGACGGCGCTCGCCGTCGACACCTTCGCCTGGCCCGACGCCGGAATCCTCGACCGCTTCCGCGACAACTGCCGCCGCTCGGGCGTCGACCGCCGCATTCTCGTGCATCAGGGCAGCAGCCTCGACCTGACCGCGGGCCGCATCGACGCCATCCTGCGCGGGCCCGTGCGCCTCTGGCATGTCGACGGCGAGCACGCCCGCGCCGTCCTCAAGCACGATCTCGACCTCGCCCATGCGACGCTCGCGGCCGACGGCCTCATCGTCGTCGACGACATGCTGCACCCCGAATATCCGCTGCTCGTGGTGGCGCTGCACGAATGGCTGCAGGCGCATCCGGACATGCGCGTGCTGTGCATCCTCGACCGCGAGGACATCGTCTCCGCGGCCAAGTTCGTGCTCTGCGCGGCCGCCGCCGTGCCCAGATACGAGGACGACCTCATGGCGGCGTTCAAGCCCTTCCACTACACGCTGGGATCGGAATGGGAAGACTATTGGTGCGTCGTGCTCACGCCGCGCCCGCGCATCGCCGCGATCGCGTGAGGGTAGCTGGGGCAGCGACCGCAACTCAGCACGCTCTTTTGCTTGTCATTGCGATTTCGGCGCGCCCCGGAACGGCACGCGCGACGCGCGTCACGCCGGCAGGCGCACGGTGGCGCGCAAACCGCCGAGGGGGCTGTCGCCGAGCATGATGTCGCCGCCATGCGAGCGGGCGATGTCGCGGGCGATGGCGAGGCCGAGGCCGGAGCCGCCTTCGTCCTGGTTGCGCGCCTCGTCGAGCCGCACGAA
This sequence comes from Beijerinckiaceae bacterium, assembly GCA_036556825.1. Classification (GTDB taxonomy): domain Bacteria; phylum Pseudomonadota; class Alphaproteobacteria; order Rhizobiales; family Beijerinckiaceae; genus JAJKJG01. The sequence continues at coordinate 10,784 of DATBIR010000277.1, read as the reverse complement.
CGGCTTGAACACTTCTTCGCGCGCGTCGGGCGGGATGCCGGGGCCGTCGTCGTCGACATGCACGACGAGGCCGTCGCCGTCGTGCCGGGCGCGGATGGCGATGCTGCTGCCGTGGCGGGCGGCGTTCGAGACGAGGTTGAACAGGAGCCGCCGGAAGGCGTCCTGGCGCACGGTCACCATCGGGTCGCCGACGATGTCGACGGCGGCCGTGTGGCCCTGCCGCTCGGCGTCGCTCTGCAGCTCCGACAGCAGCGTGCGGAGGTCCGTCGTCACCGCCTGCTCGCCGGCGTCGCCGCGCGCGAAGGCGAGATAGCCCTCGAGCATGCGGCTCATCTCGTCGATGTCCTTCTTGAGCGCTTCCACCTCGGCGGTCTGCTCGACCAGCGCCAGCGACAGCTTGAAGCGCGTCAGGATCGTGCGCAGGTCGTGGCTGACGCCGTTGAGCATGGCGGTGCGCTGCTCGATGGCGCGCTCGATGCGCTCCTTCATCTCGATGAAGGCATGGCCGGCCTGGCGCACCTCGCGCGCGCCGCGCGGCCGGAACTCGATGTCGCGTCCCTTGCCGAAACCTTCGGCGACCTCGGCGAGGCGCAGGATCGGACGGATCTGGTTGCGCAGGAACAGGATGGCGATGCCGAGCAGCACCAGCGACGAGCCGCCCATCCACAAGAGGAAGATGTGCGAGTTCGAGGCGTAGGCCTGGCTGCGCCGCGCGATCACGCGCATCACGCCGTCCTTCAGCTTGACGCGGATCTCGATGAAGTTCGAGCGGCCGACCGTGTCGATCCAGTAGGGGCGTGCGATCTGACGGCGGATCTCGTCGGACAGCGCCTGGTCGAGAATCGAGAAGAACGGTTTTGGGCCGGGCGGCGGCAGGTCGGCGTCCTTGAGGATGTCGACGTCGAGCGCCAGCCGGTCTCCGGCGATGCGCCCGAGCGTCTCGCCGTCCTTGTCCTGCGGATAGGTCTCGTAGATGTCGATCAGCGCGGCGATGTCGGCGGTGACGGCCGAGGACAGGCGGCGCGTCACGAGCTGCCAGTGGCGCTCCATGAACACGTAGGCGATCACCGACTGCAGGAGGACGACCGGCGCGATGATGATGATCAGCGAGCGCGCGTAGAGCCCTTTCGGCATGAGGCCGGCGAGCCAGCGCGCGAACCGCGCGAAGAGGTTGGTGGGCTGCGTGAGGAACGCCGAGGCCGACATCACTGATCGACGACGAGGCGGTAGCCGATGCCGCGCACGGTCTGAAGGTAGACCGGGTTGGCGGGGTCGACCTCGATCTTCTTGCGCAGGCGCGTGATCTGCACGTCGACGGTGCGCTCGTTGGCGCCGCTGGCGCCGGCCAGCTCCTCGCGCGCGACGTTGCCGCCGCCCTTCTGGCCGAGGATGGCGAGGATCTCGCGCTCGCGGTCGGTGATGCGGATGACGTCGTCGTCGCGGCGCAGCTCGCCGCGGTCGAAGCGGTAGACGAACGGGCCGAAATGCACCGCCTCCGGCGACGCCTGCGGCTCGACGCGCTCGACCGGCTGGGCCCGCTTCAGGATGTTCGAGAGCCGCAGGATCAATTCGCGCGTCTCGAAGGGCTTGGCGAGATAATCGTCGCAGCCGATCTCGAGGCCGCTGACGCGGTCGGCCGGATCGGCGCGCGCCGTCAGCATCAGGATCGGCACCTGCGATCCGGCGCGCACGCGGCGCGCATAATCGAAGCCGTTCTCGCCCGGCATCATGACGTCGAGCACGAGCGCGTCGAAGACGAGGCTCTCGCTCTTGGCCTGGGCCTCGGCGGCGCTGGCGGCGGTGGTGACGCGAAAACCGTTCTGGGTCAGGAAGCGGGCCAGCAGCTCGCGCAGGCGGCGGTCGTCGTCGACGACGAGGATATGCGGCGCGTGGTCGGGGATCTCGACGCGGGCCGGCTGGGTCATCAGCGAGGTCCCTCGGCGGCGAAGACGAGGCGCTCGACATGGGCGCGGTCGGCCGGGTCGATCATGCCGAGGAGGAAGCGGGTCACCGCCGCTCTCGTCTCGTCATCCTGGCCGGCGAGGGCGCGCATGATGCGTCGTGTCTGCAGCTCGGCGAGCCGCTCGGCCAGCTCATGGCCGGCGCGCGTGGTGAAAAGAAGGCGCTGGCGGCGGTCGGACGTGCCCGGGCGCTGCTCGACGAAGCCTTTCCCGATCAGCTCCTTGAGCACCCGGTTGAGGCTCTGCTTGGTGATCCGGAGGATGTCGAGCAGCTCGGCGATGGTCAGGCCGGGCTGGCGGTCGACGAAATGCAGGACGCGGTGATGGGCGCGGCCGAAGCCGTAGTCGCCGAGGATTCGGTCCGGGTCGCCGATGAAGTCGCGGTAGGCGAAGAAGAACAACTCGATGAGGTCGTAGGCGGGCCGTTCTTCGAGAAAACCGTCACTGGCTGCGGGCCGCTGGACCAGGGCCGCCTGAGACACGTGCGCCACCCCTCCGGTTATGTCAGCTTTATTGACATATCTCAGCCCAATTGTTAGGCGTCAAGCCCCTTCCCTGACCCGGAAGATCGGCACAGATTTGCCCCCATGAGGCGGCAAATCGGCCTCTGAGGAGTGCGCCACATGTCCGTTCTGCCCTTCGACCAACGCGACGGCTGGATCTGGTATGACGGCCAGCTCGTGCCGTGGAAGGACGCCAAGGTGCACGTGCTCACGCACGGCCTGCATTACGGCTCCTGCGTGTTCGAGGGCGAGCGCGCCTATGGCGGCGAGATCTTCAAGGGCACCGAACACTCGGAGCGCCTGAAGCGCTCCGCCGAGCTGCTCGACTTCGACATCCCATATTCGGTCGCCCAGATCGACGAAGCCAAGCGCCTGGTGCTCGAGAAGAACGGCCAGCGCGACGCCTATGTGCGGCCGGTGGCCTGGCGCGGCTCCGAGATGATGGGCGTCTCGGCGCAGAACAACACCATCCACCTCGCCGTCGCCACCTGGGAATGGCCGAGCTATTTCGACCCGGCGCAGCGCCTCAAGGGCATCCGCATCGACATGGCCGACTACCGCCGGCCGGACCCGGCCACGGCGCCGTGCGCCTCGAAGGCGGCCGGCCTCTACATGATCTGCACGATCTCCAAGCACCGGGCCGAGCGCAAGGGCTATGCCGACGCGCTGATGCTCGACTGGCAGGGCCGCGTCGCCGAATGCACCGGCGCCAACGTCTTCTTCATCAAGGACGGCGCCATCCACACGCCGACGGCCGACTGCTTCCTCGACGGCATCACGCGCCGCACGGTCATCGACCTCGCCAAGCGGCGCGGCTTCGAGGTGCAGGAGCGGCGCATCATGCCGGACGAGCTCGAGACGTTTAACGAGTGCTTCATCACCGGCACCGCCGCCGAGGTGACGCCGGTCTCCGAGATCGGTCCCTGGCGCTTCCAGCCCGGCAACATGACCAAGGTCCTCATGGAGGACTACAGCGCCGAGGTGCAGCCCAAGGCAAGGGCGGCGTAGCCTAAACTCTCTCCCTTTATTGTCATGGCCGGGCTTGTCCCGGCCATCCCGATCCGAAAGGCGCGACGGTCTTCCGATCGAGATCACCGGGACAAGCCCGGTGATGACAGCGAAGAGGGCGCGCCCGCGTTCCCCGCTTCGCGCGCGACCTCTGCGCGCATCACGCTGGTGCTGCAACGACACGGCGAGCGCCCATGCTCCTAAATATCAGCAAAATATTCAGCCGGACGGCGGCGGCGCGGCGCGCGGGCGCTGCTCCAGATTCCAGCAAAATAGTGAGCGCGGCGCCGCGGCCGGCGGGCTGGAGCCAGCGCCGGCGCGCCGTTATGGTCGCACGCGACAGCGGCATGACGCCGCCGCAACGGGAGGACAGGGGATGCAATATCGGCAACTGGGCAGGACCGGCCCGCGCGTCTCGGCGATCGGGCTCGGCTGCTCGGGAATGAGCTCGGATTACGGCGTGCCCGACGACGTCGAGTCGACCGCCACCATCCACCGCGCCATCGAGCTCGGGATCACCCTGTTCGACACCTCCGACGCCTACGGCCTCGGCAAGAATGAGGAACTGCTCGGCAAGGCGCTGCGCGGCAAGCGCGACAAGGTGCTGATCGCCAGCAAGTTCGGCAACATGCGCGGCCCGAGCGGCGAGCGCGGCCTCGTCAACGGCCGCGCCGACTACGTGCCGGTGGCCTGCGAGGCGAGCCTCAAGCGCCTCGGCGTCGACCACATCGACATCTACTACCAGCACCGCATCGACCCCAAGGTGCCGATCGAGGAAACGGTCGGCGCCATGGCGCGCCTGATCGATGCGGGCAAGGTGCGCTATATCGGCCTGTGCGAGGCCGGCGCCGACACCATCCGCCGCGCCCACGCCGTGCATCCGCTGGTCGCGCTGCAGACCGAGTATTCCCTGTGGACGCGCGATCTCGAAGCCGAGATCATCCCGCTGCTGCGCCAGCTCGGCATGTCGCTGGTGCCCTACAGCCCGCTCGGCCGCGGCTTCCTCACCGGCGCCTTCCGGCGCCGCGACGATCTCATCGCCAGCGACCGCCGCCACGCGCATCCGCGCTTCCAGGAAGGCAATTTCGAGCGCAACCTCGACCTGCTCGAGCCGCTCGAGGCGATCGCCGAGGCGAAAGGCTGCACGATGGCGCAGGTGGCGCTCGCCTGGGTGCTGGCACGCGGCGACGACGTCGTGCCGATCCCCGGCACCAAGCGCCGAAAGTATCTCGAGCAGAATGTCGGCGCCGTGGCGATCACCTTGACCCCGGCCGAGATCGCCCGCCTCGACGGCAGCTTCGCGCCCGGCGCCGCCGCCGGCACGCGCTATCCCGAGGCGCAGCTCAAGACATTGGGGATCTAGCGTTGATATCCCTCCCCGCGAGGGGAGGGCGGACTCGGACACGGCAGTGTCCGAGCCGGGTGGGGCGGCAACGCGACATCGATCAGCGTCGCGCTGCCGCCCCATCCGTCGCGCATGCTTGCGCATGCGCGACACCTTCCCCTCGCGGGGAAGGATGATTCTGTGCTATTCAGCGATCGCGTCTGCGCCGTCGGATCGTTGCAAAGCGTGCCAGATCGTCTCGACGACGCCGTCCAGGTTCTCGTTGATCTCGTTGTTCCAGAACCGCAACGTGCGGAATCCGCGGTCGGCAAAATAGCGGTCGCGTCTCTTGTCACGTCCGACGTGACACTCGAAGCCGTGCTGCGCACCATCCACTTCAACGATCAGCCGTGACCTGAGGCACATGAAATCGACGATGTAGCACCCTTTGGGCGCCTGCCGGCGGAAGTGATAGCCCTGCCGCCGCAGTTCGCGCAGACGCACCCACAATTTGACCTCCTGCGGGGTCATCGTCTTGCGCAGTTCCCGTGCTCGTTGGTCGGCCATTCGGTTACCGTCGCGCTGCCGCCCCACCCCGCTCGGACGCGTTCCCGCGTCCGAGTCGGCCCTCCCCAGCGCAAGTCGGATGGTCCCGACTTGCGCATCCATGATGGCGGATCTCGGGAACACCCGAGATCCGCGGGGAGGGATTACGCGTTACGAAAAGATCTCGGCGAAGCGCTTCTTGATGCGCGGCGTCTCGCGTTCGATGTAGTCGAAATCGACCGGGATGATCCTGATCTTGCCGAGCTCCGGATTGCCGGTCGGCGGCGGCATGTCGGCGCGCGCCGCGTAGTTGCCGTCCTCCGTCGGGAACAGCCGCTGCACGGCGTCGCTCAGCATGAAGGTGGCGAACACTTTGGCCGCGTTCGGGTTCGGCGATCCCTTGACCACGTGGCTCGGCGAGGGGATCACGAACAGCCCGTCGGTCGGAAACACCGTCGCGATCGGATGGCCTTCCTTGCGCGCGTCCGCCGCGTAGCTGTCGGCGTTGCCGACGGCGATCAGGCGCTCGGCGCGCTTGAGGTTGTCGGCGATCTGCTGGTTGCCCGGCACCACCATCATGTCGTTCTTGCGCAGCTTCTCGTAATAATCCCAGCCGAGATTCTTGGCGATCATGCCGACCACCGACACCTGCAGCGAGGTGAAGGCCGGGTCGGTCGTGATCAGCTTGTTGCGGTATTTCGCGTCGGTGAGCTCGGCCCAGCTCTTGGGAATGTCGGCCGCGGGCAGTTTGTCGGTGCGCACCAGGATCGTCATCATGTTGAGGCGCTGCGCCACGTAGTTGCCGCCGGCGTCCTTCGCGGCGTCCGGCACCTTGTCGAAATTGGCCGGCTTGAAGGGCACGAACAGGCCCTTCTTGGTCATCGACGCCGCCGCCGCCGGGTCGGAATGGGTCAGGAGATCGACCATCACGCGGCCGGCCGCGAGCTCCTGCTGGAACCGGCTCAGGATGGCCGAGCCGCCGGAGCGGAAGAGCTCGACCCGGATGCCGGTCTCCTTCTGGAACAGGTTGGAGATTTTCTGCGCCGTCTCGATCGGCGTCGACGTGTACCAGACGACCTTGCCTTCGGCCTTGGCGGCCTGCATGTCGACCGGATCGGCTGCAGCTGCAGGGCCGGCGGCGATGCAGCCGGCAAGGGCCGTGGCGACGAGAAACTCTCTGCGGTTGAACATGGTCCCTCCCGGGGTTGTGGCACGGGCCGCATTGATCGCGGTCCCTTGAGGTCAGGTTCGGACCGATCGCCTGTTGTGTCAAACGCCGCTTCCAAGTAGGCGGGCTTCACGAGAGAATTCTGGAGGAACTGGATGCCGAGGAACGGCCATAGCGAGACCGCGCACAACGTCCGCCGCGTCGGCCATCTGGACATCGCCGGCGGCGGGCAGGTGGTGATCGACAACCGCGGCTATGCCTATGTCGGGCACATGAAGCCGCCGCACGGCACCACGATCATCGACGTGCGCGATCCGAAGAATCCGAAGGTGGCGGCCGAGGTCCGGCTCGAGAACGACCGGTCGCATACGCACAAGGTGCGCGTCGTCGGCGACCTCATGTTCACCAATGTCGAGCAGAACGACCGGCATTTCATGCGCAAGGCCGACCGGCTCGACGAGGTCTCCGCGAAGCTGGCGGGCACGCTCGGCCGCGCGCCGAGCGATGCCGAACTCGCCGCCGAGCTCAAGGTCCGTGACGAGCAGATCGCCGTGCTGCGCGAGGCCAGGCGCAATCCCTACCGCGACGGCGGCTGGAAGATCTACGACATCAGCGATCGCGCGAAGCCCGAGCTGATCCATTACGAGCGCACGTCCGGCGTCGGCGTGCACCGCTTCGACGTCGACGCGTCATACGCCTACATCTCGACCGAGATGGACGGCTATATCGGCAACATCCTGGTCATCTACGACCTCAAGGATCCGCGGAAGCCGACGGAGGTGTCGCGCTGGTGGCTGCCGGGACAGCACGTCGCCGGCGGCGAGACGCCGACATGGCGCGGCACCAGCAACCGCCTGCACCATGCCATGCGCGTCGGCGACGAATTGTGGGCCGCGGTCTGGCAGGCGGGCATCCGCGTCATCGACATCAGCGACATCCGCAAGCCGAAAACGATCGCATCCCACGATTACCACCCGCCGGTGCCGGAGCCGACGCACACCATCCTGCCCGCCAGCCAGCTGATCGGCGGCCGCCGCATCGCCGTCGGCGTCGACGAGGAGCACGATCACGTGCGCGGCCAGCCGCACGCGCATTTATGGGTGTTCGACGTCACCGATCTGCCCGAGATCAAGCCGCTGTCGACCTTCCATGTCGGCGAGAATGCGAGTCCGTGGAGCGGCGCGCCCGGGCGTTTCGGCGCGCACCAGTTCCAGGAGCATATCGACGACACGCTCGTCTATGCCGCGTGGTTCAGCGGCGGCCTGCGCATCGTCGACATCAAGGACCCGGAGGCGCCCAAGGAAGTCGGCTGGTTCATCCCCGAGCCGGTCGGCGGCAACGCCAGCCCGCAGAGCAACGACGTCGACGTCGACCGCCAGGGCCTGATCTACGTGCTCGACCGCAACCGCGGCTTCGACATCCTCGAGTTCAAGCGCTGAGGCCAACTCTCTGCACATTGTCATCACCGGGCTTGTCCCGGTGATCCCGATGTGAAGGGCGCCGTGCCTTCATGAATCGAGATGGCCGGGACAAGCCCGGCCATGACGATGGAAGTGGAGTGGGCGCTTACTGGAAGATCTCGCTGAAGCGCTTCTTGATGCGCGTGCCTTCCTTCTCGATGTAGTCGTAATCGACCTCGCTGAGCTTGATGGTGGCGAGCGGGGGGCTGCCGGCCGGCGCCGCGATGTCGGTGCGCGCCGAATAGCCGCCGTCCTCCGGAAAGAATTTCTGCGCCGTGTCGCTCAGCATGAACTCGGCGAGCAGCTTGGCCGCGTTCGGATTCGGCGAACCCTTGATGATGGCGGTCGGGGAGGGGATCATGAAGGTCCCGTCCTCCGGATAGATGGTGGTGATCGGGTGACCTTCCTTGCGGTCGTCGGCGGCGTAGGAATCGCTCGCCCCGACCGCGATCACGCGCTCGCCGCGCTTGATCATGTCGGAGACCTGCTGGTTGCCCTGCACCAGCATGATGTCGTTCTTGCGCAGCTTCTCGTAGATATCCCAGCCGAATTTCTTGGCGGTCATGCCGACCACCGACAGCTGCAGGGCTGTGAAGGACGGATCCGTCATCACCATCTTGCCCTTGTATTTCGGGTCGCCGAGCTCGGACCACAGCTTGGGCCGGTCGGCGGCCGGAACCTTGTCGTCGCGCACGTAGAAGGTCATCATGTTGAGACGCTGCGCCACGTAGGCGCCATCGGGGTCCTTGGCCTCCTTCGGCACCTTGTCGAAATTGCTCGGCTTGAAATTCACGAAGACGCCCTTGCGCGCCAGCACCGTGTTGGCGGCCGGGTCGGACGTGGTCATGACGTCGGCGGCGACGCGGCCGGCCTGCAATTCCTGCTGAAAGCGGCGCAGGATCGCGGTGCCGCCGGAGCGGAACAGCTCGACCTTGACGCCGTGCTGCGCCTCGAACGCGTTCGCGATCTTCTGGGCCGTCTCGATCGGCGTCGAGGTGTACCACACGACCTTGCCTTCGCGCTTGGCGGCGGCGACATCGACCGGATCGCCGGCGAGCGCCGGCAGCGACCCCGTGGCGACACCCATCAAGGCCACTGCGACCAGCACGCCCCTGCGATTTAGCGTTTCCATTCCCTGCTCCTTGCTTGAGACTTGAAGGGGCGCAGACTGCGTCGCGCGCCCTCCGGGATCAACCCCCCGCGGCCCCGCCGGGAGGATCAAAACTGCGTAGGCTTAAGCGGAACCGGAGTCGTGCCGGGGCGTTGTTCTTCAAGAACAATTCAAGAACGTGCGGAGTCAAAGATGTTGAGGGCGAAACGGGCGCGCGGCCGGCACGAGGACCCGCCGGACGTCAAGAACCCGAAGGCACATCCCGACCCGGATTCCAATCAGCAGAAGGATCCCGACGAGTGGGTCACGGGCCACGAGCCGATGACCGGCGCGCAGGCCTCGTATCTCAAGACGCTGTCGGAAGAGGCGCATGACCGCGCCGCCTACGACCCTGAACTGTCGAAGGCCGAAGCATCCAAGCGCATCGACGAGTTGAAGCAGAAGACCGGCCGTTAAGGCCTGCCTTCGCCGGATCACGCTCTAGGCGCGCGCCTGGCCGTTGCGACGCACCAGCACCGTGGTGCCGACCGGAACGCGGGTGTAGAGGTCGGCGATGTCCTCGTTGAGCATGCGCACGCAGCCCGACGACACGCGCGCGCCGATCGTCCACGGCTCGTTGGTGCCGTGAATGCGGAACAGGGTGTCCTGGCCGTCCTGGTAGAGGTAGAGGGCGCGGGCGCCGAGCGGGTTGTCGACGCCGCCCTTCATGTGGCGCGGCAGGTCCGGCTTTAGGCTGACCATGGTGGTGGTCGGGCTCCAGTCCGGCCAGGCGCCCTTGCGCCCGACGGTCGCCGTGCCGCGCCACGAAAAACCCTGACGGCCGACGCCGATGCCGTAACGCATCGCCGTGTTGTTGCCCTGCACGAGGTAGAGGAAGCGCTCGTCGATATCGACGACGATGGTGCCGGGGCTCTGGCCGCCGGTCCACGCCACCGTCTGGCGGCGGAACTGCGGCTTGAGGCGCGTCTTGTCGACGAGCGGGATGTCGTGCTTGCCGTCCTCCACGAAGCCGACATACCAGCCGGACAGATCGTCGGCGGCGAGGTTCGGTTCGGGGCGGGTCGGGTTGCATGCGGCCACAGGGGCAGCAGCCAAACCCGCGAGCAGGGTTCGTCTCGAAATCATGGTCAGGATGTGCTTTTTCGATTCACCTCGTCCCTATCAGCGGCGCGTTAAGCATTGGTGGCCACGCGGCAACAGTCCCGCCGAGTCGGCCATCCTGTTGCCGCCTCGCAACGGGATGCGTTGGATCTGCTGGCCGATTCGGGGATGCGACAAAGCTTCCCACCGTGCGACCCGGGACATGAGGCGGGCGGCGCCGGGAGGGACGAATCGTTGATGGACGCGCTCGATGAGAAGAATCAGGCGATGAGCAGAATCATCTGGCGCCAGGACAGCGTCGCCGGAATCCCGCTCAACCGTTTCGTCGGCTTCGTCGGCGAGATCGAGGTCGGCAACGTCTCGTATGACGGGGGCAACCGCTTCTGGGTGTGGGCGAGCCCGCTGCAGGAGGACGCCTGGGGCTACGGCCCATCCGAGGAGGCCGCAAAAGCCGCCCTCGAGTTCTGGCTCAGGCGATGGCTCGAGAATTTCCGGGCGTTTTTCGAGGAGTGAAGCTCACTTACCGCACCAATCTCGGTCATTCCGGGGCACGCCGAAGGCGTGAACCCGGAACCCATGACCGGGTGCAACAGTGCGTGACG
>DATBIR010000276.1:0-17054 GCA_036556825.1 Beijerinckiaceae bacterium | reverse complement strand
TCGGGGCGGCGCTCGAACTTCGCGACCAGACGCTCGTCCAGGTGCAGCGGCAGCTCGACGAGCTCGCGGCCGGCCTGTCGCGGGCCTTGTCGGACCGGCAGGTGCAGGGCACCGCCGCTTCCAACGGCGCCGCGACCGGCTTTCAGATCGACTACACCGGTTGGCAGCCGGGCAATGCCATCACCCTCGATTATCGCGACAACACCGCCGGCGGCGCGGTGAAACGTATTCTCCTGGTCCCGACGAGCGGCGGCGCGCCGGCCACGATCCCGCCCGAGGCGACCTCCGACCCGAACGCAACGATCATTCGCGTCGATATGACGGCCGGCCCCGCCGCGATCCAGGCGGCGCTGGCGGCGCGTGGCATCAACCTCACGGTTGATGCGCCGGCCGCCAACACGTTTCGCTTCGTCGACGACGGGCTGACGAACACCACCGACGTGGTCGCCCTGTCCATGGGCATAACGGTTACCGGTACGACGAGCGGAAGCCCGCAACTGCCGTTCTTCGTCGACAGTGGCTACGGCAACACGGCCTTCACCGGCTCCTTCGAAGGCGTGCCCCACCTGACCGGGCTGGCGCAGCGGCTGCGCATCAACCCGACGCTTCAGGATCAGCGCGCGCAGGCGCTCGTCGTGTTCAATGCCTCGCCGGCGACGCCGCAAGGCGACACGACCAGGCCGCAGTTCCTCGTTGACGCGCTGACCAGCGCGACGCGCGGCTTCTCGTCCGCGAGCGGCATCGGCGGCCGCGGGGCGCCGTTCGTCTCGACGGTCACGGATTTCACGCGGCGACTGGTGGAGACGCACGGCGCCAACGCCGAGGCTGCGCAACGCCTCGACGAAGGGCAGAGCGTCGCTCTGTCCGCCATCGAGTCGCGCTTTGCGGAAAAGGCGGGCGTCAATGTCGATCAGGAAATGGCGCTGCTGGTCCAGCTCCAGACGGCATACGGCGCCAATGCGCGGATGATGACTGCCATCCGCGACATGATGGACATGTTGATGCGGATTTGAGGAGGCTTGACGCGTGACCGTTCGACCATACGCACCAGGAGCCGTTGCGAGCTTCCGCAACAGCGACCGCTTCGTGGCAATGCAGCGTCAAATGGACGATCTGCAGCGCCAGCTGACAACGGGCAAGAAGGCGGACAGTTTCGCGGGACTCGGCTTCGAGCGTCGCTCGAGCCTGGATTTCCGCGGCAAGATCTCGATGCTCACCGGTTATCAGAGCACGATCGAGACCGGGACGCTGCGGCTCAAGGTCATGACCCAGTTGACGGAGCGCCTGGACGTGATGGCGCGCGATACGCAGTCGGATCTCATGAACGCCGGTTTCGTCGTCGGCACCGACGGGCGCAGCAGGCAGCAGCAACTCGCCGAGCAGCGCCTGCGCGAGGCGATCGATCATCTCAACGAGCACCTGAACGGCCGCTATCTATTCGCCGGGCGCAATGTCGACGCCCCACCGGTCGAGACCTATCAGCGCATCATGGAAGGTGATGCCAGCGTTAATCGGGCCGGGCTCAAGACCGTGATCGCGGAGCGCATCGCTGCTGAAGTCGGACTCGACGGGCTCGGGCGCCTGGCGACGGCTGTCCAGGCGCCGGTCCCGCCGGCCACGAGCCCCTATACGCTGCAGGTGACGGGTAACGCCGCGGCCCTGCCATTCGGCTTCGAGCTCGTCTCGACGGGATCGAGCAGCGCCGTCATTTCGGGAGGCGCTGCAGGCGGTGCGCCGCCGCAGGTGAATTTGACGGTCAGTGGCATTCCCGCCAACAACGACACGGTCGACGTGGTGGTGCGCGACAAGGACGGCGTCACCCATTCGATCCAGCTCATCGCCAAGACCACGATCAGCTCTGGCGATCGCAACGTTTTTCAGATCGGCATCGATGAAAACACGACAGTCAACGGCCCCAATGGGCTGCGCGCCGCTGTCGAGGCCGCGATCCGGGACAAGGCGACCGCCGTCCTCAAGCCGCGGGCCGCGGTTCTGGCGGCAGAGGAATTTTTCGACGGCTCGCTGTCCAACGCGCCGGACCGGGTTGCCGCTCCGGCGTCTCTCCTGACCGTCACGAATCCGGCGGCCGACACGGTACAACTGACCGGCGACGCGACCACCACCTTCGGCTTCGAGATCCTGGCGACGACCACGGACACGGGGGCCAACATCACGACCACTTTCACGCCGGCGACGATCGGCCCCCCTGCCACGCCGGAAGACGCCCAGTTCCAGCTCACCGCCGTTCCGGCGGACGGCGACACCATCGTCGTCCAGCTCCAGGACAGGACGGGAGCGCCGCATACGGTGACGCTGACGGCGCGCACGACGCCGACCAGCAATCCCAACGAGTTCCAGATTGGAGCCGACGTCGCGACGACCATCGGCGGTGCCAACGGCCTCAACGTGGCGCTCGACCGGGCGCTGGCGGCCAAGGCCACCGAGGTCCTGATGGGCGAGGCCACTGCCATGGATACGTCCGGAACGCGGCAGACCTTGATCTGGTACAAGGGCGACGACGCCTCGACGCCGCTCGCCCGGGACACGGCGCCGCTGCGCATCGATACCTCGCACGTGGTCGGAACCGGCGCGCGCGCCAACGAGCCGGCGATCCGCTCCATGCTCGTGCAATTCAGCGTGCTCGCCGAGGCGACTTTCACGAACACAGATGCCGAGAGGGAACGCAGCAACAACCTGACGCTGCGCGTGCGTGACAACCTTTCGCCGCCGCCCGGGCAGCAGCGGCTCGAGGACATCGCCACCGATTTCGGCACCATCGTGGCGACCCTGGATGCGGCCAAGGAGCGTCACCAGGTCGCCGAGAACATCCTTCAGGACACGATCGACAAGGTCGAGTCGGCGAGCGTTGAGGAAACGGGGACCGCTATTCTGACGCTGCAGATGCGCCTCGAGGCAAGCTATCAGACGACCTCGATGCTCTCGCGTCTGTCGCTCGTGAACTTCCTGTAACCGGAGCGTCTGATCGCGCCGCCAAGCGCTGGCGCCTGCCGGCGGCGCGGGACGTTCCCGACGCACCGTCCTCCACGTTCGTTGCAGCGATCAGGCGAAGTTCAAAGGCTCAGCTCGGCAAGGGCGCTCGCATGGAGGCGCGCGCTCGGCGCGCCGAAGCAGCAGAAGATCACCGTTTCGAAATCGCCGAGGCCGAGATTGTCGTGCACCGTCCGCACGGCGATCGGCGCGGCGAGGTCCGCCGGAAAGCCGTAGACGCCGGTCGAGATCGCCGGAAAGGCAAGGCTGCGTAGGCCGTATGCCGCAGCGACCTCGAGCGAGCGGCGGTAGCAGCTGGCGAGAAGGTCGACCTCTCCCGCGCCGCCACCCTGCCACACCGGCCCGACCGTATGGACCACATGCCGCGCCGGCAAACGGTAGCCGCGGGTAATCTTGGCGTCGCCGGTGGCGCAGCCATTGAGGGTCCGGCATTCGGCAAGCAGTTCAGGGCCGGCGGCCCGGTGAATGGCGCCGTCAACGCCGCCGCCGCCGAGCAAGGAGGGGTTGGCTGCGTTGACGATTGCGTCGACGGCGAGCGTCGTGATGTCTCCCGTCACGACGCTCAGCGTCACCCCGCGGAAAACAGCTGCTGCGGCCGGATCGGTCATTGCCGCGATCCTCCGCGGCTTGACGCAAGGATGCAAGATCGTGATCGTCAGGCGACCGGCGGCGCGGCTGGGCGCCACGGGCGGCGCTCGACCGGCGCGACGCGGCGTCGCCTTTCGACGCGGGGCGCGGGGAGCGGATGGAGGCTTCGGCATGAAAGTGGGTTTCATTGGTCTCGGCATCATGGGTCGTCCGATGGCCGGGCACCTCCTGAAGGGCGGCCATGAGCTCTTCGCGCACAGCCGCCGCGGCGTGCCTCCCGATCTGGTCGCGGAGGGGGCGCGCGCTTGCGCCTCCCCCCGCGAAGTAGCCGAGCAGGCCGATGTCGTCATCACCATGGTGCCTGACACTCCCGACGTGGAAGAGGTGCTATTCGGGTCGAACGGCATCGCGGAGGGGTTGGCAGCCGGCAAGATCGTCGTCGACATGAGCTCGATCTCGCCTCTTGCCACCAAGGACTTCGCGGCGCGCGTGAACGCCCGCGGCTGCGATTATCTCGACGCGCCGGTGTCCGGCGGCGAGGTCGGCGCCAAGGCGGCGAGCCTCACCATCATGGTCGGTGGCCCGCAGCCGGCGTTCGACCGGGTCAAGCCGCTGTTTGAGCTCATGGGCAAGAACATCACGCTCGTTGGCGGTAACGGCGACGGCCAGACCACCAAGGTCGCTAATCAGATCATCGTCGCCCTGACGATCGAAGCCGTCGCGGAGGCGCTGCTGTTCGCGTCTAAGGCCGGCGCGGACCCGGCCAAGGTGCGTCAGGCGCTGATGGGAGGCTTCGCCTCCTCGCGCATCCTCGAGGTGCATGGTGAGCGCATGATCAAACGCAGCTTCGATCCGGGCTTTCGCATCATGCTGCACCAGAAGGATCTCAATCTGGCGCTCGATGGCGCCAGAACACTTGGCGTCAGCCTGCCGAATACGGCCGCTTGCCAGCAGCTGTTCAGCGCCTGCGCGGCGAACGGCGGCGCGGCATGGGATCACTCGGCCATGGTGCGCGCCCTTGAGATGCTCGCGAACCATGCGGTTGCCGAGCCCGAGGCGCGCCGGCAGACCGGCTGAAGCATGGTCCGGCGACGTGGATGCCGTTCAACAAAAAGGATCATGCGGCCCGGAGACGAACCTGACCCGGGTCGGTTCGATCTGAAGCGATCCCTCCGTCAAGGCCATCACCGCGCCGAGCGGCGCTCGAGCAGGGCGGCAATGCCCGCATAGCCGCGCGCACGCGCATGGTGCAGCGGCGTCAGGCCCTGCCGGTCGGCAATGTTCGGATCGGCGCCCGCCTCGAGCAGCGTTCGCGCCGTCGCGACGTGCCGCGGCCCGCCGTCGCCGAGCACGACAGCTTCCATGAGGGCTGTCCAGCCCAAGTTGTTGACATGGTCGAGAGGCGCGCCTGCCCGGATCAGCTCGATGACCACGTCGTGGTGCCCGAGATGAGCGGCCGCGATCAGCGCGGTTCCGTCATATGGGCTGGTGACCAGCTTTGCGCTGGCGCCGCCCGAGACCAGGGCCTTGAGCACGCCGAGGTCGTCGCGGACCGCGGCGACCGTCACGGCGTCGTAGCGCTGCTTGTCCAGGATGCCGGGATCGGCTCCGGCGGCAAGCAGCGCCCGCACCGCCGCCTCGTGCCCCTGAAACGTGGCGACATGGAGGGGCGTGCGGCCGTTGTTGTCGCGCGTGTCGAGGTCATGGCCGGCGCCGGCAAGGCGGCGTATCGCCTCGACGTCGCCGCGCGCTGCGGCGGCATGCAGGCCGCGATAGGCCGCCAGCTCGTTCGCGTCCGGAGGCGTCTGCGGCGTCGCCTTGCTGAACGGCAGCATCGCCAGGCACACCAACACGGCGGCCAGCACCGGCTTGAGCATGATTCCGCTCCGTCCCATGACGTCAGCCTTCCGCTTGCGGCTTCTTGAGGATAAAGATTCGTTCGCGCCCGCCTTCGCCCTCGAAAGAAGGCACGATCTGCACGCAATCGAGCCCCGCCTTGCGGGCGGCCCGCTCCACCTCGTCGTCCGCGAACCAGTAATAAGTGAGACGCTCGCGCGAGGTCTCGGACAGCGCGCCGTCGGAGCCGTAGACCCGGTAATCCACGAGGCGGATGGTTCTGTTCTGCAACTCGTCGAGCAGCGGCTCGCTCCAGGTCACCTCCAGGCGCGCAGGGGTGGTCTCGGCTTTGATCACGGTTCCAGGCCCCTGCGCTTCGGCCTTTTCGTGCAGCGCCTCGCGCGAGGCGGCGTGAATGATCGCCGTCCCGCCGGGCGCAAGATGCCGGGCCATGGTGGCAATGGCCTGAGCGCGCCGTAGCCGGCCTTCGAGATGATTGAAGGCATAATACGGGACGATCACGGCGTGAAAGCGCAGCGGCAGCGCTAGGGTCAGCATGTCGTGCAGCAGGAACTGCGCGTTGCGCCCCTGGGCGGCGCCCAGTCGCCTGCGCTTGGTCTCGGCAATTTTGAGCATCGGCTCGGATATATCGACGCCGATCACCTGATGTCCGCGTGCCGCCAGCGCCAGCGTCACGCGCCCGGTGCCGCAACCGAGTTCGAGCACGCGCTGCGGAGCCGGCCCGATGCGGGCGGCGTAGAACGCCACATCGCCGCGCAGGTTGCGGTCGCGAGCGGTGAGGGCGTCATAGAAGCGCACGCTCAGGCTCGCCTTCGCGTAGTAATCCGCAACCTTGCTGGGGCGGCTCATGCCGAAAGCTCCACGTCGCCAGCATTTGCTTCAGGATGCTAGAGCATTTTCCGGCGAAGTGGATTCCGGTTAGCCGGAAAACGATGCGTCACGACCAACGGGAGCCGTTTCCATCGACGTGGAACGGGGCCTTCAAACGGAACGGCTCCGGCGGGAGCGCCGGAGCCGTGCCGAGGCGGCAGCAAATGGGGAGCGCCGGCGCCTCGGGGATAGAGGAAGGCAAGCCAGCCCTGGTCAGAACGGCAGCAGGATGTCCATCACCTGCTGGCCATAACGCGGCTGCTGCACGTCGGTGATCTGGCCCCTGCCACCATAAGCGATGCGGGCCTGGGCGATCTTGGCCGAATCGATGGTGTTGTCGGCCTCGATATCCTCGGGACGCACGACACCGGCGACGATCAGCTCGCGCACCTCGAAATTGACCCGGATCTCCTGCTTGCCTTCAACCACGAGATTGCCGTTGGGCAGAACCTGCACGACCACGGCCGCCACGTTGGTGACGAGCTGCTCGGACCGGCGGATCGAGCCCGAGCCCTGGCTCGAGGAGTTCGAGTCGGCGTTGACGAGGGCGTCGGCCTTGGTGCCGTCGGGGAGGATCTTGGTGAGCGCTGTCTCGGCGCCGAACATGCCCTCGAAGCCCATGTTTTCCTCGTTCTTGCGCGAGCGGCTGGTCGAGTTGTTGATCTGCGCCTGGTCGGTCACCTTGACGCGAACCGTAACGAGGTCGCCGACCTGCTGCGCACGCTGGTCCTTGAAGAAGGCGCGCGAGCCCTGCCGCCATAGCGAGTTCGGGGCGAAGGCGATCGGCTGTGGCTCGGGCATGGGCATGCGCACTGGCTTGTAGCCGGCCTGCGCGGTGGGATCCTCGATCGCCGACAAGACGGGCGGCTGCCCGACGGAGGCCAGGCGGTCGGCCATGCTGCATCCGCCGAGCGCGAGGGCTGCCGCGACGATGCCGAGCAGCGGAACACGAGAGAGCGAGCGAACCATCTTGGTCATGCTTTCGAACGCGCGGCCGGTCATGGCTGCATTACGGTGGAGGCGATGCGGCCGGGCACGGCCGCGCTGACGGACACCCGGCCGGGCGCCACGATCTGACCCTGCAGGGTCTTTTTCGACTGCGGGTTGACGACATTGATCGTATCGCCTTGCGCGCCGCTTTCCGAAGCCCTTCCGCGCAGGCTCAGGGTCATGCCGGGAACCTCGTAAACGACGGTGATAATGTCGCCGCGTGAAACGATCTCGGGGCGGGCGAGGTCACCGACGCGCACCAGCGCGCCCGCTGCAAGCGCACGGCGTGCCACGCGCCCCGCGAGTCCCTGGACCTCGGCCTGCGCGTCGGACGGAACGCTTTCCTTGGCACGCCTCTCGATTGTGAAGTCAGCGGCCTGAGCCGTCTCGCCGCGGTTCAGGGCGCGGGTCAGCAGGGCTACCTCGACCTGTTCGACGACGGCGCCGCTCACGCGCATGGCGGCTTTACGCTCGGTCGGGCTCGGCCCGAGCCACACCAGCGCCGAGACGCGGCGGCTGCGGCGGTCGTAAGTCAGGTCCTCGACCGCCACCTGTCCGGTGACGTCGGGCGCGACCACGAGCGTCGGCGTGCCGTCGAACGCGATCCCCAGCATGCGGGCTTCGAGACCGTGCTGCGATTCGAGCGCGCGCTTCACGGCGGCCTCGATACCATTCACGCCGATGCGGCGCGCGGCGCGCGTCACCACAACCTGCAATCGCCCGCCCGTCTCGACCGAGCCGAGACCGCGATCGCGGGCGGCATCGATGACGCGGCGGGCCTGAATCGTGCCGCTCGCTCCGAGAGCGGGCGCGCGGAACAAGGGCGTGCCGGCGATGCCGGCCGGAGCGCCGTCGACGAGGTCCCCGAGCGTGAGCACGTCCGAGTGGGCGACGACGTCGCCGCGCAGCTGCAGGCGCTCCGCCGCCATGGCCGATCCGATCAGCAGCACCATCACCGCCAGGGCGAGCACGGCGCGCAGGACCATCATCAGGCTGAGTCGGCCGGCGGGCGGGGCGAGGGAGACGTTTGGAAGTTGAATGGTCATGGTGACGGGATCCCTCAGCCTCTGAACATCTGCGACGTCGACGAGAGCATCTGGTCGGCCGCGGTGATGACTTTGGAATTCATCTCATAGGCGCGCTGTGCGGCGATCAGGGACGAGATCTCGGTGACGGCATTGACGTTGGCTTCTTCGAGATAGGCTTGCTGCAGATTGCCAAAGCCGTCCGTACCCGGGTTGCCGTCGAGCGGGGCGCCCGAAGCCGCCGTCTCGAGAAACAGATTGTCGCCGATCGATTCGAGACCGGTCTTGTTGACGAAGCGCGCCAGCTGGAGCTGGCCAATGGCCTGCGGCTGCTGCTGTCCGGGAATGGAGGCCTGCACCTGGCCTTGTGCGCTGATGGTCACGCCGCTCGCGTTCTGCGGCACGGTGATGCCAGGCTCGACCAGATAGCCCTCGCGCGTCACGATCTGACCCTGGCTGTCGAGATCGAACGAACCGTCGCGGGTAAAGGCGGTGCGGCCGTCCGGCAGGCGGATGCGGAAGAAGCCCTCGCCGCGGATGGCGACGTCGTATTCCTTCTCGGTCGAGGTCAGGTTGCCCTGCGTCATCACGCGCGGGGTGGAGCCCGTCTTGACGCCCGAGCCGATCTCGAGGCCCGCCGGCAGTTGCGTCCCCTGGTCGGAGGTCGCGGCTCCCGGGCGGCGCAAGGTTTCGTAGAGGAGGTCCTGGAACTGGATGCGCTGGCGCTTGTAGCCGGTCGTGCGCAGGTTGGCGATGTTGTTCGAGATGACCTGGACGTTCATTTCCTGGGCCATCATGCCGGTCGCGGCGGTGTGGAGGGCGTGCATTGCTGTTTTCCTCGGCGGCTGTGGGCCGGCGTCAGGCGGCGTTTTCGGCGAGCCGCGAAATCGCGGTGCGGCGCAACTCGTCGATGCGCGTGATCATTCCGGCGACGCTCGTGTAGTTGCGATTGACCTCGATCAGGCGGCTCATCTCGAGAACCGGGCTGACGTTCGAGCGTTCGAGCGCGCCCGAGACGATGCTGCTCGTGTTGCCGGCCGCCTGCGCCGGCACCTGCGACGAGAACAGGTTGGCGCCTTCGTTCCGCAACGCTTGCTGATTGTCGAAGCGCACGAGGCGCACGCGGCCGCGCTGACCTTGGCTTGAGGTGACGGTGCCGTCCGGCGCGATCGCGAAGCCGCTTTCCTGCGGCGTGAACGTGATCGGCCCGTTTTCGCCGAGCACCGCGTGTCCATCACTGGTGACCAGCTGGCCTTGCGGATTGACCTCGAGGGCGCCGTTGCGGGTATAGCGCTCGCCGGCGGCGGTCTGCACGGCGAGGAAGCCGCTGCCCTTGATGGCGATGTCGAGCGGGTTACCGGTCTGCTCGATTGCCCCGGCCGCAGTGTTGAGAGGCGAGCCCGAGTCGATCACATAGGACAGGCGCCGGTCGCCCAGGGGGAAGGTCTCGGCGCTCGCGACCGGCATCAGATATTCGCTGAAGCGCGAGTTGCGCGCCTTGAAGCCGTTCGTGGTGACGTTCGCCATGTTGTTGGCGATGACGTCGAGCTCGCGGCCGAGCGCCATCTGGCGCGACAGGCCGATGAGAAGCGCGTTCTCCATTGAGCCGCCCCCGGTTTGATCCCCGCCTCGTCCTCGACGCTCCCCAGCGCGGACGTGGCATCGAACATCTGGCACGAGCCGTGCCAACCCGGGATGATTTGAAAATTTCGTTCAACTTCAGCGGCTTGGATGCTGCGGCGAGGAGCTACATGCCGCACCACGGCCGGCGCCCGGCAAATCGCACCCGGCAAAACCTGCCGAGTTTAACGCGCAATTAACCGTAACGGACCAGTTTCGCATGGAGCGCGACGGTCGCGAACCGAAGCCGCGCGCTTACCTCAGAGGCACCGTCAGATGGCCAAGAAATCCAGCGAGGAGGATGCGGGGGAGAACGCCGATGCGGAAGCTTCCGGCGAAGGCGCCTCGGGCGGCCGCAAGAAAAAGCTCATCATGTTCGGCGCCATCGGAGTGGTTGCACTCGGCCTTCTCGGCGGCGGCTGGTTCGTGTTCTTGCGTGGTGCTCCTGCCCAGGAGGCGGTGGTCAAGAAGCCGGTGAGCTTCCTCGATATGCGCGAGATGACCGTCAATCTCGCGCCGGACAACGCCAACGATCGGACAAGGCTTCTGAAATTCAAGGTCGCGCTCGAGGTCAATGACCCGAAGCTCGTTCCCCAGGTCCAGGCGCTCATGCCGCGCGTCGAGGACAGCTTTCAGACCTTCCTGCGCGAGCTGCGGGCCAGCGATCTCGAAGGCTCGGGCGGGCTCTATCGTCTGCGCGAAGAGCTCCTGCGGCGCGTCAATATCGCCGTCTATCCGAGCAAGGTCGACGCGGTGCTGCTCAAGGAAATGATCGTCCAATAAGGGGTGCATGGTGGCCGAGAACGATCAGGGCCTGGACGAGGAAGGGGTTGCCACGCTTGCGGAGCCGGCCGCGGGGGGCGACGCTGCGCCAGCGGTCGAGGACGATTGGGCGGCGGCGCTTGCGGAGCAGGGCGCAGGCAAGCCCGCCAAGGCGGCAGAAGCGGCCGGTGCGGAAGCGGCCGGCGGCGAAGGGGACCTCAGCGACGAGTGGGGCGCCGCCCTCGCCGAACAGAACGCCCCCATGAACGCGAACGATATCGCCGCCGACTGGGCGACGATGATCGACGAAGGGGTGAACGACGATTCGCCCGAACGCGCCGGCGCCGACCGCATCCTGACCCAGGAGGAGATCGATCAGCTCTCCGGGTTCTCACTGCATGAGCTGTCGGCCAGCGGTACCGGCGGCATCCGTGCCATCGTCGATTCGGGCGTCGTCAGATACGAACGCCTGCCCATGCTCGAGATCATCTTCGACAGGATGATCCGGCTCCTCTCGACGTCCCTGCGCAATTTTTTCCAAGACAACGTCGAGGTCACTCTCGACAACATCACCTCGGTGCGCTTCGGCGATTACCTCAACTCGATCCCGCTGCCGGTGCAGCTTGCCGTCTTCCGCGCCGAGGGGTGGGACAATTCCGGTCTCGTCACGGTCGAGTCGAATCTTGCCTATTCGACGCTCGATCTTCTGCTTGGCGGAAAGCGCGGCGGACAGGCGACGCGCCTTGACGGGCGGCCTTTCACGACCATTGAGATGCAGCTGATCAAGCGCATGGTCGAAATCGTGCTGGCTGATGCGGAACTGTCCTTCCAGCCGCTCTCGCCTGTGCGCTTCCTGGTCGACCGCATCGAGCGCAATCCGCGCTTCGCGACCATTACCCGCCCCGCCAACGCGGCCATCCTGATTGACCTCAAGCTCGACATGGAAGGCAGGGGCGGCCTCCTCCAGATCCTTCTGCCCTATGCGACGATCGAGCCGATTCGCGACCTGCTGCTCCAGAGCTTCATGGGCGAGAAGCTCGGCCGTGACGCCATCTGGGAAGGGCATCTCGCCACCGAGATCTGGCAGGCCGACGTCACGGTTGAAGCGGTCCTCCACGAGGTCCGTCTGCCTCTGAAGCAGGTGTTGCGGCTGAAGGTCGGCGACACCTTGATGTTCGACGCCAGGCCCAACGAGCTGGTGACGCTGCGCTGCGGCGACTGGACGCTGACTCAAGGCCGCGCCGGTCGGGTCGATGACCGGATCGCCGTCCAGGTCGCGCGCCCGCTGCGCCAGTCGCGCACGACGTTCGCAGCCTTCGAGGCGAGCGTCAAAAACCAGAAGACTGCATAGGCGCCGCGATGAGCACGGTCATTACGCTTCTGGCGGACCTCCTCGTCGCCGTGCTGCTGATCGCAACGATCACGTCGTCGGTGCGTCTGAGCAGCAGGATCACGCGGCTCAAGGCCGACGAGGAGGCAATGCGCAAGACGATCGCCGAGCTGATGCTCGCCACGGAGACGGCAGAACGGGCGATTGCCGGCTTGCGCACCACCCTCAGTGATTGCGACCGCACGCTGGCGGATCGCCTGCGCACCGCCGAACGCTACGCCGCCGACCTCGCCAGCCAGGTCGAGGCGGGCGAGACCGTCGTGAACCGGATTTCACAGATCGTCGACGCAACGCGCCAGGTGGCTGTGTTCGAGCGCAAGGCGCCATCTGAACCCGCCGAGAAGGTCAACTCGCAGGGCGATCGGCTACGGGCCGCGGTCGCCACCGCCGAGGCCCTCGCCGAACGCACGGCGAAGCGCTTCAAAGGCCAGGTCCGATGATCCGTGGACTGCGTCTGATTGATGCAGTCGTGATCGCTGCCGTGGCGATGCTCGGGCTCAAGACGCTCGGCTTGCTGTCGGGCTCCCGATCCTCGGCCACGAGCCAGGTCGCCACTCCTTCGAGCACGCCGCCTGGCGAGCAACTGCCCAAATTCGCCCGTGTCCTCGCCCATGCCCGCAGCAATTACGTGCCGCCCGACGTCGGCATGACCGGCGCTGTCCCCGATGAGAAGAAGAGCGAGACCGCCGCCGGTGCAGGTGATGACAAGAGCAGCGCCGCCGCCCCGGTCGACAAGCAGGCCGCGAGCCCCGCTGCGGGCGAGCCAGCGCCTGCCGGTTCGCCATCCGAACGGGCTCTCCTCGAAAGGCTTGGCGAGCGCCGCGATGAATTGCAGCAGCGCTCCCGCGAAATCGACATGCGCGAGCGACTTCTGGAGAATGCCGAGCGCAAGCTGGAAGGGCGCATCAACGAGCTCAAGTCCCTCGAGGACAAGGCCGAGGCGGCGGCGACCAAGCGTGGCGAGACCGAGACAGGCGCCCTCCGCAATCTCGTCACCATGTACGAGACGATGAAGCCCAAGGATGCAGCACGCGTATTCGACCGGCTGTCGCATGACGTGCTCGTGCCCGTGGTGCTGCAGATGAAGCCGGCCAAGATGGCGGAGGTCCTGGCCCTGATGTCACCCGACGCCGCCGAGAAGCTGACCGTGGCGCTCGCCAAGCGCGCCAAGGGCCTGTCAGCCGAGAGCCGCCCGGCGGTGACACCGGCGGGCCTGCCGGACAACGAGCTGCCCGCCATCGATGCGCCCGCGCCTCAGTCAAAACGCTGAGATATCGTTAAGCGCGCGTTAGCCGCGCCTGTCTAGAATCCCTGCGTTGAGTTCGTCCGGCCGTCGGCCGGGCGGGTGTTCGTGTTCAGCGTTGTGGGTTCGTCGTCGATGCGTATCTCTCGCCGGCGGTTTTGGAGCGTGCAGCCGGGGCGTCATGGACGCTTCGGCTTGTTGCTCGGCGTGGCCGTGCTCGTCACGCTCGTGGCCATGATCAGTGCGCAGGCGCGCGAAGCGACGGTGCGTGGCGCCGAGATGAATCGCTTCGGCCGCATCGTCTTCGACTTCGACCAGACGACGAAGCTCTCCGTCCGGGTCAGCAACAACATCCTGATCATCTCGTTCCAGCAGCCCGTGGTGCTCCGCGGCGAGCGGCTCGCGGCCGAACTGCCGTCCTATGTTTCGATGCTGCGGCGGGACCCCGACGGGACTGGTCTGCGCATCGCACTGACCAATCCGTTTCAGCCGAACGTGCTCGAAGCGGGCGAGCAGGTTTTTATCGACCTCCTGCCCCAGGACTGGACGGGCCTGCCGCCCGGGCTGCCGCAGGAAGTGGTGAGCGAACTGGCCCGCCGCGCGCGAGAGGCCGAAGCCAAGGTTCGTGACGATCGCAGCCGCGAGCAGGCCGAGCCAGCGAAACCGATCGTCGTGCGGGTCGCGCAGCTGCCGACGCTCATGCGCGCCGTTTTCGTGCCCCCCAGGGTGGTCCCGGTCTCCTTCAAGGCGGCCGGCAGCGACGTCGAGCTCAAGTTCGATGGGGCGCTGACGCTGGATACGGCGCAGCTGCGCGGCAGGCTGGCGCCCGCGGTCCGGGGCATCTCGGCGCGGCCGGACAACGGCGTCCTGCTCGTCAAGCTGTCGCTCGAGCCGGGTTACGAGGCGCGCGGCTTCCGTGAGGACGAAACGTTCGTCGTCGACATCGCCAAGCCCGACTCGGCCAAGCCCGACTCGGCCAAGCCCGACTCGGCCAAGCCCGACTCGGCCAAGGCGGCGAAGGCAGGCGTGGCGGCCTCCCAGCAGACGGGCAAGGATGCGGCGAGCGCACGCGACGTTCCGGACAGCGCGGATGCATCCCTGCTTCTGCCGGAACTGCCCGTTCCCGGCGCGGCCTCGCGACCGCGGCCGCAATCGGCCAAGCCAGCCGACCGCGGCAGTCCTGCGCCAGCGGCAAGGCCGCTCGAACGCGTCAATCCTGCACAACCGGCAAAGCCGGTCGAGCACGTCAGCCCTGCGCAACCGGCGAAGCCGGCCGAGTCGATCAGCCTTGGGCAAGCCGACGCGACGTCCGCGGTTGTCCGACCGACGGCGACCACAGCGGCTGACGGTCTCAAGATCGTGTTTCCTTTTCCGACCCGCACGGCTGCGGCCGCCTTCGAGCGCGACGGTCTCGTGAGCGCCGTGTTTCACACGCCGGCAACAATCGATCTCTCGTCGCTGCCAGATCAGGCGCTCGCTTTCATGCGTCGCGCCGAGATTCGCCGGGAGGGAGCGGTAGCGATCCTTCAATTCGCACTCGTTCAGCCTCAACTGGTGCGGCTGTCGCCGCAGGATAACGGCTGGGTGCTGAGCATCGGAGACAACGGTCTTGCGACCACCCTGCCGCTGGCCACCGCGCGCATGATCGACGGAGACGGGCAGAGGATCGCCAAGGTGTCTCTGCCCGAAGCCACCGGCGTGCACTGGTTCGAGGACCGGGACAGCGGCGAGCGCCTGGCCGTCGTGACCGCATTCGGACCCTCGCGCGGTGCGCCGAAGCCGCAGCGCTTCTCCGAGTTCCGGATCCTGCAAAGCGCTCACGGCCTGGCGATCGCCGCCGACGCCGATGACGTCTACGTCCGCTTCGATCCGGAAGAGGTCACGATCGCCCGCCCGCTCGGCCTCGCCGTTTCCCTCCCGAGCATGTCGCCGGATGCCGGCCTTGGCCTCCGGCAGCCATCCCATCCGGCAATCGTTCGCGAGGAATGGCTCGCGCATCAGAACGGTGACATGCGCGAGCGCCATCGCGAGCTCAACCGCAAGGTCGTCGAGGCTGAGGCGGCAGATGTGAGCCGGGCGCGCATCGATCTCGCGCGCTTTCTCGTCGCCGCGGGTCTGAACGCCGAGGCCGGCGGGCTGCTCAGCTACGCGGTCGATCAGGATCCGGCGCTCTTGCGCCAGAACCATGTCTTGCTGCTCAGGGCGATTGCAGCGGCGCGGATGCATCGCACGGCCGAGGCCCGCAAGGTGCTGGCGGCCGATATCCTCGCCGAGGATCCCGAAGGCATTCTGTGGCGCGCGGTGGTCGATGCCCAGGACAAGCGCTGGCAGCACGCGCTCGCGGGATTTCGCCGGTCGAATCTCGTCCTCGATCTCTATCCCCATGACCTGCAGGCGCCGATCCGCCTTCTTGCGGCGCGCGCCGCGATGGAGCAGCAGGACCACGGTTTCGCCGAGAACGAGCTCGCCGCTCTCGGCGAGTTCGCCGCCGAAACGTATTCGGCGCGCGAAGCCGACTTGCTCAAAGCGGAGCTCGACGAGGCGGCGGGGCGCGGCCCGGCCGCCGCGAAGGTTTACCGCAAGCTCGCCAGCGATGCCGAGCGCCCCGTGGCGGCCGCGGCGACGCTGCGCTGGGTCGCGCTGGCGTTGCGCGACGGCTCCATGCAGCGGGACGAGGCCATCGAGCGCCTTGAGACGCTGTTCTTCATCTGGCGGCGTGACGACGTCGAGATCGAGGCGATCGCACAGCTCGGCCGTCTTTACGCCGAAGCCGGCCGCTGGCGTGACGCCTTCGCCATGGGCCGGCGTGCCAACTGGCTGTTCCCTGATCATGACGTCACCCGTGCTCTGCACGAGGAAACGGGCCGCCTGTTCGAGGACGTTTTCCTCGCCGGAAAAGGCGATTCGCTGTCCAAGATCGATGCGCTGGCGCTGTATTTCGACTTCAAGGAATTTACCCCGATCGGGCGGCGCGGCGATGAAATCGTGCGTCGGCTCGCCGATCGTCTCGTCGAGCTCGATCTTCTCGATCAGGCAAGCGAGCTTCTGCAACACCAGGTCGACCAGCGCCTGACCGGCGCGGCGCGGGCAACGGTCGCCGCCCGCCTCGCCACCGTCAGGCTCATGGACAACAAGCCCGCCCAGGCGCTCGCGGCCTTGCATAGCACGCGCCTGCCGGAGTTGCCGGCGCCGCTCAGGCGCGCGCGCACCCTGCTTGAGGCGCGCGCCCTGTCGGACCTTTCGCGCACCGACCTGGCCCTGGACGTGCTGCAGGGCGAAACCGGGCCCGAGATCGCACGCCTGCGCGCCGACATCTTCTGGAACGGCCGCCGCTGGCGCGAGGCCGGAGAAGCGCACGAATTCCTCGTCGGCACGCGCTGGCAAGGGCGCGAGCCCTTGTCCAACCAGGACCGGGTCGACGTCGTGCGCGCCGCCGTCGCCTATTCTCTTGGCGAGGAGAAGCTCGCGCTCGACCGGCTCCGGAGCAAGTTCGCCGTCAAGATGGCTGACAGCGCCGACGCCCGAACCTTCGCTTTCCTGACGCGGCCCGACATCGCCAATACGCGCTCGTTCCGCGAGATCGCCCGCAGCGTGACGAGCGCCGATACGCTGGCCGATTTTCTCGCCGAATATCGCAAGCGCTACCCCGATGCCGCTGCCGCCGAGCGGCGCCGGCGCGCCCCCGAACAGGCCGCACCGG
>DATBIR010000275.1:0-4855 GCA_036556825.1 Beijerinckiaceae bacterium | reverse complement strand
CACCCTGCGCCATTCGATGCGCTTCCACCAGGCGGCGCCACCCCCGACCCCTCCCCGCAAGGGGGAGGGGAGTGTTCACTCGACCAGCGTCGCGACACGGCTGGCGAGGTCGCGGCGCTGCGCTTCAACCCAATCATCCGTGCGCGCCTCGCGCGCCCGCGTCAACGTCATGTCGGCGACGACGCGGGCCGGACGCGGGCTCAGGAAAACGAGACGGTCGGCAAGCTCGAGCGCTTCGCGCAGATTGTGCGTGACCATGATCACCGTCGCCCGGCGGCGGGTCACGATCCGGCAAACCAGGGCCCGCAGCTCGCTCGCGGCGCGCTCGTCGAGCGACACGAAAGGCTCGTCGAGGACCAGGAGGTCGGGGTCGAGGGCGAGGGCGCGGGCGAGCGCCGCCCGGCGCGCCATGCCGAGCGACAGCTCGCCCGGGTAGCGGCCGCGCCACTCGGCGAGACCGAGATCGGCGAACAGCCCGTCGAGAGGCGCAGCCTGGCGGCCGGCCGAGCGCAAGGCCAGCCGGACATTGTCCTCGACGCTGCGCCACGGCAGCAGGCGCGGTTCCTGGAAGACGATGGCGGCGGCAAGCTCCTCGACCTTGGGCCGGATGCTGCCTTCGAAATCGGGGTCGAGCCCGAGCAGGATGCGCAGGATCGTGGTCTTGCCGCATCCCGAAGGCCCGATCAGGGCCACGAAACTGTGCGGCGCGACCGCAAGGCGAAGGTCGCGTACCGCTTCGATCGTGCGACCGTCGGAGCCGTGGTAGACCTTGCGCAGGATCGCAATTTCAAGCGGTTCTGGGGCGCCAACGCCGGGCATGGACGTCCAAAGGTTGCATGATCAGGAATTCGATCGTCAACATCACGACCGTGAAGGCGAGGCTGTAGCCGAGGATGGCGCGCACGTCGAAGAGCTGGAAATAATAGGCAATGGCATAGCCGACGCCGTTCGGCCGGCCGAGCAGTTCGACGACGAGCACGATCTTCCAGACAAGTGCCAGGCCGGAGCGGGCCGCCGCCGCGAGATAAGGCTCGAGCTGCGGGACCAGCACGTGCCGGAACCAGGTGGCGAAGGAGAAGCGGTAGGCCCTCGCCATTTCGTCGAGCGCCGCGTCGAGCGAGCGGGCGCCCTCGCGCACGATCACGGCGACGTTCGGGAGCTTGTTGAGCGTGACGGCGGCGACCGCGGCGACCTCGGTCAGGCCGAGCCACAAATAGCAGAGCACCGTGATGACCAGCGCCGGCGTGTTGAGGAGAAGGATGACCCACAGGTCGAGCGCGCGGTCGAGCCGCGGGCGGCGGCCGAGCGCGATGCCGATCGCCGCGCCGATCAGCATGGCCAGGCAGAACGAAGCGGCGACGCGCGCCAGGGTGGCGCCGATGTGAAGCAGCATGTCGCCGCCGCGCAGCTCCGCGACGATGAAGGCGAACACCTCCGGCGGCGACGGCAGCACATTCTTCGCCGTCACCATGGAGAGCAGCTGCCATGCGGCGATAACCGAAGCGGCGGAGACGAGGCGCGCCCACCCACCTGCCTGCGTCATCGCTTATCCGTCGCGGCCGACATCGGCATAAAGGCCCGGCGGCAGGGCCGTCGCAGGCCCGACCAGCTTCTCGCCGCCGAGACGCGCCAGGATGGCATAAAGGCGTTCGGCATCCGCGCGTTCCGCAGCCGGCTCGCGGCCCGGAATGCCGTCGACGAAATAGCGCTTGAGGACCTGGAATGTCGCGTCGTCCTCGGCCTGCATGCGCGGGCGAACCGCCATCCACGCGGCTTCGCTCGTCGCCAGCAAGGTCTTGGCGCGACGTGACGCGGCTGCGAAATCGGCCAGCATCCTGGGATCGGACATGCGGTCCGCGTCGAAGGCATAGCCGAGCAGCGCGATGTCGCCCTCGACGCCGAACGATCGCGCAATCTCGCCGGCCGCCAGGACCTGGCGAAAGCCTTTGGCTTCGAGCCGGGCGCAGAAATTCCAGAACAGCAGCGCCGCCTCGAGCTCGCCGGCCTCGAGCTTGTGACTGAGGAGCGGCGGCGCGCCGAAGGCGGGCGAGCTTTTCTCGGCGGGATCGAACCCGGCCTCCTGCTGGGCGAAGGCGCGCAGCAGCAGCCAGCTCTTGTCCAAAGGTCCGCCCGCCACCCCGATGCGGCGCCCGGCGAGATCGCGCACATGGCGGATCGGCGACCGCGCGGCGACCATCACGCCGCCCTCCGTCGCCGAGAAGGGCAGGAACCGCACGTTGCGGCCCTCCGCCCGCAGGCGCGCCGCCCACAACAGGTCGGTGACGATCGTGTCGACGGCCCCGGCCAGGAAGGCGATGCGGGCGGCATCGCTCGAGGCGACCTTGATCTCGTCCAGGCGAAATCCATGGGCCTGGTCGAAGCCGTTGCGCCGGATGGTGTCGGTTTCCCAGGATACGGTCCCGAACGGCAGCACGCCCACCTTGACGACGCGTTCGGAGGACCAGGCGGCACGGGTCTGGAGCGACAGAGCGCCGCTCCACATCAGGACCTCGCGGCGCGTGATCACGAGATGGCCCGCTGCCGCGAGGCGTTGCGGCGCAGGTCAGCGGCTGCCGACCAGCTGCTTTGCTTCGTTGATGGCTTGCGTGCACCCGTCATTGTTGCCTTGCTGATCCAGGCTGCGCGCGCGGTCAAGGGCGGCGTGGACCTGGCTCAGCTTGTCGGCGGGGAGCTGGGCGGCGCGGCCGGTGCTGCCGGTCTGGGCGACCTGCGACGACGTCGGCTGGCCTTGCTGCTGCGCGCGCACGTCCTGAGCCGAAGCGGCCCTGCCTTCCGTGGCGGTGTTCATGGCGGCGGTCGCTTCGGTGCCCGGCGGACGGGCCGCGGCGCCGGCGGCCGGGGACGTGGCGGCGGTGGTGGCCGGATTCGCTGCCGGGGCGGCGCCCAGCGTCGGCCCCGCGCCGGCGTCCGTGCTGCTCAGGGTTTTCTGGATTTCCGCAATCTGATCGCTGCACGGCCCCGCCCAGGCCGGACTCAATGCCAATGCGAGAACAGCGCTCGAAGCGAGAAGAAGCTGCTTTCTTGAGGTCATTCGTTGCCTCCGTTGAAACTTTGCCGCCCACCTCCTCACAGTTTCTTGCCGGGCGACCGGGATGCGGACGACGCGCGCCATCATGCGAGATGCGGCGCGGCCTCCCCCTCGGTTGCGAAACACAGACCACACCTCGCCCGCGCCGCCGTCAAGCGATGATCTCTCACATTTGTGAGCGACGCGCGCGGCAGCGCAGCAGCGTTGCTGGCCGGCAGTGAGCGCAGCCCGCCGTCGTAAAAGCTCGCGGCTATCGAGAGCAGGATCTCGCAGATTGGATGCCGATCGAGTTTTCGTTCTGCCGCATGATCTTGTTCGGCGAAGCCGTGACCACTTCGCCGGATCATGCTCTAGCGGATATGCTCACGCTTGACTAACATCGCGCGGAGCCCCGGCCGGACCGGACTCGGCCGGCCATGCGCGGCTCGCGGATCGTTGACGCAAGATCGGACGATTCAAACTGAGGAGGGGAGCCATGAAAACGCGCGCCGCCGTCGCCTGGGAGCCGGGCAAGCCGCTCAGCATCGAGACCGTGGAGCTGGACGGCCCGAAGGCCGGCGAGGTGCTGGTCGAGATCAAGGCGACCGGCATCTGCCACACCGATGCCTACACGCTGTCGGGCGCCGATCCGGAGGGCCTGTTTCCGGCGATCCTCGGCCACGAGGGCGCCGGCATCGTGCGCGAGATCGGCGCCGGCGTCACCGGCGTCGCCGTCGGCGATCATGTCGTCCCGCTCTACACGCCCGAATGCCGGCAGTGCAAAACCTGCCTGTCGCGCCGCTCCAACCTGTGCACCGCGATCCGCGCGACGCAAGGAAAGGGCCTGATGCCGGACGGCACGAGCCGCTTCAAGGCCGTCAACGGCGGCAACAATCCGGTCTTCCACTATATGGGCTGCTCGACCTTCTCGAACTTCACGGTGCTGCCGGAGATCGCGGTCGCCAAGGTGCGCGAGGACGCGCCGTTCGACAAGATCTGCTACATCGGCTGCGGCGTCACCACCGGCATCGGCGCGGTGATCTACACCGCCAAGGTGTGGCCGGGCGCCAACGTGGCGATCTTCGGACTCGGCGGCATCGGCCTCAACGTCATCCAGGGCGCCAGGATGGTCGGGGCCGACAAGATCATCGGCATCGACCTCAATGCGGGCAAGCGCAAGATGGCCGAAAAATTCGGCATGACGCATTTCATCAATCCGGACGAGGTCGGGCGCGACAAGGTCGTGCAGGCGATCATCGATCTGACCGGCGGCGGCGCCGACTTCTCCTTCGAATGCATCGGCAACGTGCACACCATGCGGCAGGCGCTCGAATGCTGCCATCGCGGCTGGGGCGAGAGCATCATCATCGGCGTCGCGGCGTCGGGCCAGGAGATCGCCACGCGACCGTTCCAGCTCGTCACCGGCCGCGTGTGGCGCGGCACCGCCTTCGGCGGCGCGCGCGGACGCACCGACGTGCCCAAGATCGTCGACTGGTATATGGAAGGGAAGATCAACATCGACGACCTGATCACGCACAAGCTGCCGCTCGAGCGCATCAACGAGGGTTTCGACCTGATGCATGAAGGCAAGTCGATCCGCACCGTGGTCGAGTATTAGAGCCGCTCCCTCCCCGCGAGGGGAGGGCGGACTCGGGTGCGCAAGCACGGCAAGTCGGCTGTTGCCGACTTGCGGAGAAAAGCCGAACTCGGGCAGGCCCGAGTTCGGTGCCGCGTGGGACGGCAGCGCAACATCTCCGGATACGTCGCGCTGCCACCCCACCCCGGTCGGCTTCGCCGACTCGACCCTCCCCTCGCGGGGAGGGATCA
>DATBIR010000274.1:0-5822 GCA_036556825.1 Beijerinckiaceae bacterium | reverse complement strand
TTGGCGATCAGGGCGGCCTGGGCGCCGTCATGCGCCTCTTTCATCCGGGCGAGGTCGTCCCGGGTCGTCGCGAGCTTGGTCGTAAGCTCGGACAGCTCCGCCGTCGTCGCCCGCTGCTCCTTGACGAGGGCATCGAGACGCTGCCGCTCCTGGACCAGGCGGTCGATCTCCTGACGCTGCGCATCATGAACGGACGCGGCCGACGGCGACAACACGAACAGGACGCCCCAGCCGAGCGCCGCCACGACCGTCATCAGGATCGCCACCCAGCGGTAGGTGACGCCAACAGCGTGCGCTGACATGGGACCCCCTTGCTCTTACTTCACTTCCCGGCCCTTGCGGGCCCGGCACCGTTTTCGAGCTGCCCTATCTTCAACGGTAGTTTGACCACAACGTGGCAGCCAGGGTGATGGCGGCTAGATTGACCCGGCCGTTAACCATATCGGTTAACCATAGCCGGCGCCAGCCCGGGCTCCAGCCGCTCCCCCTTCGCCTGCAGATCGCGCCGGGGTGTATCGATTCCGCACCGCTTCCGCCGAGCGCATGATCGCGGATCATGCTGGAGGGAGGCTTGCGGCTCCGGGCGCGGCGGCTAATGTGCGCGTCCTGCCGTCCGGCGCCAGGATTCTGCGGCCCCCATGTCCCCTCCCGTCCTCGTCACCGGCGCCGCCGGCTTCATCGGTTTCCATGTGGCGCGGCGGCTTCTGGAAAGCGGCGTCCGCGTCGTCGGCGCCGACAGCTTCACGTCCTATTACGACCCGCGCCTCAAGGAGGCACGCTTCGCCGAACTGGCCCGGCATAAGGACTTTGCGGGCGCGCGCATCGATCTCGCCGACGAGGCGGCGGCACGGGCGCTGTTCCGCGAGCATCGGCCGCAACGGGTGGTGCATCTGGCCGCCCAGCCCGGGGTGCGGCGCGCCCTCACCGATCCGCACCCGTATGTCGCTGCCAACGTCGTCGGCTTCCTTAACATCCTCGAGGGCTGCCGCCACGGCGCGGTCGAGCACCTCGTCTACGCCTCGTCGAGCTCCGTCTATGGCGCCAACCGCAAGCTGCCGTTTTCCGAGCGCGACCCGGTCGACCATCCCATCAGCCTCTATGCCGCCACCAAGAAGGCCGACGAGCTGATGGCCCATGCCTATGCGCACCTGTTCGGCTTGCCGGCAACGGGCCTGCGCTTCTTCACGGTTTACGGGCCCTGGGGCCGACCCGATATGGCGGTCTATGCCTTCACCGACGCGATCGCCGAAGGCAGGCCGATCGAAGTCGCCAACGGCGGCAAAGTGTGGCGCGACTTCACATATGTCGACGACGTGGTGGAAGGGGTGGTGCGCGTGCTCGATCAGGTGCCGACGGGCGATGCCGCCTGGAATGCCGAAGCCCCGGACCCGGGGACGAGCGCGGCCCCGCACCGGGTCTACAACATCGGCAACGATCGTCCCGAGGAGCTCAATCAGCTGGTGGCGCTGATCGAGGCTGCCCTCGGCCGCACGGCGAAACGCATCGACCGCCCCTTGCCTCCGGGAGACGTCCTCGAGACGCGCGCCGACATCACGGCCCTGCGCAACGCGATCGGCTTTGCCCCGGCAACACCGCTGCAGGAAGGCATCCGACGCTTCGTCGAGTGGTATCGCAGCTATCATCACGGCTGACCGCGCCGACGAAGCCCGGCGCCGCGCGTCAGAGGCTTTTCGAGCAGGGGGCGGTGCGCACCGTCTCGACGCGGTTCGGCCACGGCTGTAGACCGCGGCCTTGCTCCGAACGCACGAGATCCCCCCTGTCTTCGTCCGGCAAACCGCACATCCTCTACGTCTGCTGCGAGCGCATCGTGCCCGGCAGCGCCGCCGCCACGCATGTGCATGAGATCCGTGACGGACTGATCCGGCGCGGCTATCCCGTGGTTCTGCTGGCCGAGCACGGCGGCACGCGCAGCGGGGTCGCCGGCCAGCTGAGCCGCTATGTCCGCATCACGTCGGCCTCCCTGACCAAGATCGGCCGCGCCGAGCTCGTCTATTTCCGCTCGCATTTCGCCGCGTTCGGGGTCGCCCTGATCGCCCGTATCCTGAAAAAGCCGGTCATCCAGGAGATCAACGGCGTCTATGCGGAGGCCTTCGTCACGCACCCGCACTTCGCGCGCCTCGACCGCGTCCTGTCCTGGATGCAGCGCCTGCAATACCGGTGGGCGTCGGCGCTGATCGGCGTGACGCCGCAGCTGGTTGCCTGGGGCTGCCGGCAGGGCGGCCACGCCCGGGGCCACCATGTCGGCAACGGTGCCAATACGGAGCTGTTCCGTCCGGATGGCGCGCGCACGGAACGCGCACGGCCTTTCGTGCTGTTCTTCGGCGGCATGACGCGCTGGCATGGGGTCGAGGTGATGCTGGACGCGGCCAGCCTGCCTTCTTGGCCCGAGGGCGTCGATCTGCTTCTCGCAGGATCGGTGGTCGATCCCTCGCTCAAACGCCGCGTCGGCGACGCTCCAGCGAATGTCGTGTGGCTCGACCGCGTCCCGCAGGAGGAGCTGCCGGCCCTGATCCGCGGGGCGGTGGCGGCCCTCGTGCCGACCGTCGATCCGAGCGGGATCACGGCCCACGGCGTCACGCCCCTGAAGCTGTTCGAGATGCTTGCCTGCGGCACGCCCGTCATCGTCAGCGACTTCAGGGGCATGGCGGACATCGTGCGGAGCGGCTCCTGCGGTCTCGTCATACCGTCCGGCGACGCCGAGGCCCTGGCGCGGGCCGTCGCGGAGCTGGCGTCGGCCCCGGACCGGGCGCGCGCCATGGGCACGGCCGGAGCCCGGCTGGTTGCCGCCGAGCATTCCTGGGACGCACGTGCCGCCGAGACTGCCGAGGTGATCGAGCAGGTTCTCCGCAAGTGACTCCTGCGATCCCGACCAGGTCGCGGCCGCCTGTCGGCCCGACCCGGCGACGCGGCCGCGAGCGGCTCACCGGTTTCCGCCGGTCAGCGGCACGAAGCGCACCGGCAGCACGGCGCGACGCGTATGGGCGCGACCCTCGCGGTCCTTCTCGACGAGCATCAGGTGCTGCGTCAGCGAAGTCGCGCCGACCGGGATGACCATGCGGCCGCCGGGCTTGAGCTGCTCGACCAGCGGCGTCGGGATATGGTCCGCTGCCGCGGTCACGACGATGACGTCGAACGGGGCATGCTCCGGCCAGCCCTTGTAGCCGTCCCCATGACGCACGGTGACGTTGCCGTAGCCAAGGGCTTTCAGGCGCTCGGCCGCGCGGCCGGCGAGCGGCGCGACGATCTCGATCGAATAGACGTGCGCCACGAGCCGCGCGAGCACTGCCGCCTGATACCCGGAGCCGGTACCGACCTCGAGCACCACATGCTCGCGCGCCGGCTTAGCCAGGGAGGTCATAAGGGCGACGATATACGGCTGCGAGATCGTCTGGCCAAAGCCGATCGAGAGCGGGCTGTCGGTATAGGCGAGATGGCGGAGGTCCGCAGGCACCAGCTCGTGGCGCGGGACCTGGCGCATGGCGGCGAGGACGGCCGGATCGATGGCGCCGCCGGACTGCGCCGCTGCGGTGCGGGCAATCGCCGCGATGGTTTCGACCATCCGGTCGCGCGCCGCGGCGAAATCCGCCTCAGCCGCCGGCGCGCTCGCGGGCAGCGACAGAATGATGGCCAGGGCGAGCCAGCGCCGCACGTTCGCGCTCATCACCTCGGCAATGCAACCGTCCGGCCGTCTCCCGGTTCCCGACGGACCTCAGAGCCGGATCAGAAGAATGCCGGCGAACATCAGCCCGATCGCGACGAGCCGCCACCCGCCGATGCGCTCGCGCAACGCGAACGCCGCGATCAGAACAGCAAACAGCATGCTGGTCTCGCGCAGAGCCGCCACCATGGCGACGGGCGCCTGCATCAGCGACCAGATGAACAGGATGTAGGAGACGGTGGCGATCATCGCGCCGCCGGCGGCGACGGCTCCGTGCGCGGTCAGCATGGCCGGGAGGCTGCTCGTGCGCACCGACCAGATCGCGGCCATGACGATGGCGTTGAGAACGGAGATCGTCGCCGCGTAGGAGAAGGGGTTGCCGCTGACGCGGGCGCCCTTGGCGTCGCTCACGACGGAAGCCGCGGTGACGCCGGCGGCCAGGGCCGCGAAGGCAAGGCCTTTGAGCGTCATGGTGCGCGTTCGCCGCGCCGACTCCCAGGCGATGAGGACGAGCCCTGCCGACACGCAGACGATGCCGGCGGCGCCGTAGGTGGTCGGACGCTCAGCAAAGAGCGGGACGGCTGCCACGGCGAGGACCAGCGGGATCAGGCCGCGGATCAGCGGATAGGCGACGGCGAAATCGCCCTCGCGATAGGCCGAGCCGAGCAGCAGCAAGGCGCCGGTGCCGAGGACCACCGTCACGGCGATCCACGGCCAGGCCGCCTGCGGCGGAAATCCGTAGAGCATGAGGAGCACGCCCTGGGGCACGCCGCACGCGATGACGACGGCGGCCAGCGCCTGGTGCGGCGCGGGGCTCGATTTTACCCAGGCGTTCCAGCAGGCGTGCAGCGACGCGCTGGCGAGCATGGCCGCGAAGACGATCGGCTCCACAGGTGCTGTCCCCATGCCGCGCAAGCGGCGGCTCGTATATGCGCAGATTGGCGCAACGAACTCGTGCCGTAAAAGGCCTCGCGCCCGAGTTGTGGATGATCGGCAGGCGAACGCTGCGTCAGTGAAACAGGTAATGCCGGTGCAGAGCGCCGCGCAGCAGGTTCAGCTCGAACTGCGTCTGCTGCTGGAACTGCAGCCATTGCAGGTTCTGGGCCTGGGCGCGGTTCCAGCCGTGGACGTACCACTCTGTGCGGCTGGTGAGCGGTAACGGGGGAATTGCGGCGTAGAGGCTGGTGCCACGGCCTCTGAAGCGGCCGCGAGGACTTGCGATGGCAATGGTAGCGCGCCGGCGTCGAGGCCGAACTTCGCTCGCGGGACCGCAGCCGCGGCAGACCTGGCCGAGGACGGCGCGGCTGCGCATCTCGGCCCGGATGGCCCGCTCCGACTCTCCGCCGGTCGGCGGTGCGACGCGCCGTTGCGCCGTCTCGGCACTGGCGGAAGCCAGCAGGAGAATGAGGAAGGTGGCAGCGGCGGTGGTGCGCATGCATTTCCCTAACGCGGGAACCATCGGCCTCGTTCGTCGTTCCGCGTCGCCCCTGCGCACTCCGGTCGGCCTGGCCGGCGCATCCCGTGGTTCAGCTGGCCAATCCAGTGGTCCATTGCCATGGGACTAGGATATTGCGACCGGCAGGAGCGAAAAGTGGGCGGGGGAGGCCGTAGTTTGCGGACAAGATGTCCTGCGCCAAGAAGACTACGTCCAACCACACGAGATACACCAGGCCTGCCAAGAGCAGCAGCAACACGATGGCGCTCAATGCGGCAGCCCTGTTGGTGCGCCAATTCGCAATCGCATGAAGCGACGATCGGGCTGTGCCCAC
This sequence comes from Beijerinckiaceae bacterium, assembly GCA_036556825.1. GTDB lineage: Bacteria > Pseudomonadota > Alphaproteobacteria > Rhizobiales > Beijerinckiaceae > JAJKJG01. The sequence continues at coordinate 374 of DATBIR010000274.1, read as the reverse complement.
CAATGCCCAAACAAACCAAATGAAAAAGATGGCGATCCCAAGGAGCACTGGCAACGCAGTGGTCCTTCCGAGCCATAGGAGACAAAAGACCAGCGCGACGTAGATCAGAACGGTGTTGATCAGAAATGCGTGCAAGAGACCGAACTGCCCACGCCAATGATGGATGAGGTAGCGCATAGGCGGCGTGTCCTCTGATGCACCCGCGAACGGTCGAGATTAGCTTGGCCGTTTTCGGCGATCTGACAAGTGTTGGTCTTTCTTTTGCCTCTGCCGCACGAGGCAAGCCCAAGCCGAGGGCGAGATGAAGTGGGCCGCGGTGAACGGACGCATGCACGGCCGCCAAGGCCGACTTGTCGCCTCATCACCCTTGTATG
>DATBIR010000273.1:0-36866 GCA_036556825.1 Beijerinckiaceae bacterium | reverse complement strand
GTAGGCAGCAACGATCCTGACTTCGCCCGGCCTGAAGTCGACGCCGCAAGCTTGGTCGTCGGCGGTGACGCCGGTCATTTCCACGATGCGCGGCACCTCACCCTTGATGATCTCGTCGACACGCAGGCGCGTCACCGCGGGCTGCCCTCTCTGCGGTGCCACCACCGAGACCACGCGAGCCGAGAAGATGGCAATGTCCTTGCCGCCTTCGATCAGATCCTCGAGCGTCGGACGCGGGCATGAGCACGCCTCGGCCAGCGCGATCTGGGCAAGGAGGGCACCGAGAATCCCGAGGACGCGAAACATGGTCAGGCCTCCCGGCGCCGGAGGCCGATCAGGCGCGCCCCCTCGGCCACTTGCCCTCCGGCCGCGGCAGCCACCTCCATGACCTCGCCGGCGACGGGCGCAAGCAGCACGTGCTCCATCTTCATGGCCTCGAGCACGGCAAGGCGTTGGCCTTTCTCGACCCGGTCTCCCGGCTGCACGAACAGCGCCACGAGTTTGCCGTGCATGGGCGCCTTGACCACGCCGGCCTCGTCCATGTGCTCGAGATCGATGGCGAACGGATCATAGAGCTCGATGCGCGTCTGGCGCCCCTCTTCCACGATCACGACGCCGGCTGCGGTCTCGACGATCGTGAACGCCCGCTCGGCTGGCTCACGGGCCTGGTTCGCAGGCAACCCAGGGCCGCCCACGCTCCAGGCGAGTTCGACCTCCTGCCGGGCGCCGTCGACGGTCACCGGCACGCCGACCGTGCGCATCCCGAGCAGCTGGAAGCCGTCCTCCTGCGACCACGGGCTGTAGCAGGCCGCGGCGGCGGGCGCATACCCCTTCGCGATCCCCTTCAGGAGGTGAATGGCGCCCGCTGCAACCGCCTGTCGCGTCACGGGCTGGCGCTTCATCACCAGCGCGGCGAGATTGCGGTCGATGAAGCCCGTGTCGACGCCGCCGGCCCGAAACTCACCGGCGTCGCACAGCTCCTCGAGCAGGCCGACATTGGTCTTCGGACCGGCGATCACGGTTTCGCGTAGCGCCGCCGCGAGCCGGTCGAGGGCTTTCGGGCGTGTCGGCGCGAACGCGACGACCTTGGCCAACATCGGATCGTAGTGCGGGGTGATCTCATCGCCTTCGCGAATGCCGGTGTCCACGCGAATGCCGTCCCCGTCGGGCAGGCGGACGCGCCACAGCTTCCCGGTCGACGGCAGGAACCCGCTTTCCGGATCCTCGGCGTAGAGACGCGCCTCGACGGCATGGCCGACGATGGAGAGATCCTCCTGCCCGAAGGGCAGGCGCTCGCCCGCGGCGACGCGGAACTGCAGTTCGACGAGGTCGAGCCCCGTGACCGCCTCGGTGACCGGATGCTCGACCTGCAGGCGCGTATTCATCTCCATGAAGTAGAAACGGTCAGGCCGCAGACCCTCGCGCGCGTCGGCGATGAACTCGACGGTGCCCGCCCCGACATAGCCCACGGCCTTGGCGGCTGCGATCGCCGCCCGTCCCATGGCAGCGCGCACCGCCTCGCCCATGCCAGGGGCCGGCGCCTCCTCCATCACCTTCTGATGCCGGCGCTGCAACGAGCAATCGCGCTCGAACAGGTGCACGACGTTGCCGCGCGCATCGGCGAGCACCTGGATTTCGATGTGCCGCGGGGCAAGCACATACTGCTCGATCAGGACGCGTCCGTCGCCGAACGCGCCTTGCGCCTCGCGCTGCGCGCCAGCGAGGGCGGCCTCGAACGTCTCTGCGGCATCCACCCGCCGCATGCCCTTGCCGCCGCCTCCGGCGACCGCCTTGATCAGCACCGGGTAGCCGATCTCGTGCGCCTTGGCGGCCAGGAAATCAGGCTCCTGGCGGGAGCCGTGATAACCGGGAACCACCGGAACCCCGGCACTGCTCATCAATGCCTTGGCGGCGTCCTTGAGACCCATGGCCCGGATCGCCGCCGGTGGCGGACCAACGAATACGATGCCGTTCGCGGCGCAGGCCTCCGCGAACCCGGCCTGTTCGGACAGGAAGCCGTAGCCGGGATGGATGCAGGCCGCGCCGGACTTGCGCGCGGCCCCGATGAGGCGGTCGATGCGCAGATAGCTGTCGCCGGGCGGGGACGGGCCGATCAGGTGGCTCTCGTCGGCCAACTCTGTGAAGAGCGCGTCTCTGTCCGCCTCGGAATGGACGGCGATCGTGCGCATGCCGAGGCGGCGCGCCGTGCGGATGATGCGGCAGGCGATCTCGCCGCGATTGGCGATGAGGACGGAATCGAACACGCGCGCTCCCTTACCTTTCTTATGGATGGGGCTTCAGGCGAGCCGTCAAGGCCGCGCGAGCGGCAAGCACGCCCGCGCGTGCGCCCAGCCGCGTCGGGCCTGCGGCGGCGGCTCCGCGTCCACCGCGAACGGCGCGTCAGATAATCGGGCCTCCCGAGACCGTTGCAGGTGGTCAATTTTTGTGGAACCCCCCAGCTCTTCACAGCCAAGCTCGATTGACTTTCGCAGGCGGACCCACGATTCTCGCTCCTGTTGTCAAGTGCCTTTTGATTATTCCTGTTCTGCATCTTCGAGGGTGCCGCGTCAGCTTTGCCTCTGTTGACGTCTCCCGATGATCAAAAGGAATGGACCGTGACATCGGTTTCTGGCGGCGGAGTTACGGAAGTGTCAGGGCCCAAGCTCAGTTCCCGGCTGGTCGGCTCGCTCGGGCCTGACTCATGGGTTCGGGACGCGCTGGCGGCTGGCCAGGTCGGCGTCTGGTCGTGGGATCTGGCAGCCGACTCCTTTTCCGTCGACGCCACTACGCGCCGCCTCTGGGGTCTTCCCGAGCGTGGCGAGATCTCGGCGGAGCAGATCCTGCGCAGCGCCCATCCCGACGACGTTGCGGCCGTGCGAACCGCGGCCCTTGCGGCACGGGTGACGGGGGAATGCCACTTTGTGTTCCGCGTCCCCCGTCAGGATGGCGGCGACCGCTGGGTGCGGGTGCGCGGACGAACCGAGAAGGCGCTGGGCAAAGATCAGGTCGTCGGCGTTACCTTTGATGTGACCGAGAGCAAGCAGACCGAGAACGACCTGCGGCGCCGGGAGCGCGAGGCGCGGTTGCGCGCCCGCGAGCTCAAGACACTTTACCGCAACGCCCCCATCGGGCTCGCCCTCCTGGACCGCGACTTGAAATTCGTGCGCATCAACGAGGCGCTCGCCCGGATCAACGGCGTTCCGGCTGAGGACCATATAGGCCGCTATGCCTTCGACATTGTACCCGATCTCCGCCCCATGGCGGAGCCGCTCCTCAAGCGGGTTCTCGAATCCGGCGAGCCGGCGACGGACGTGGAGATCGAGGGCGAGCGGCCCCACGAGGCTGGCGTCAAGCGCACCTGGATCGAGCAGTTCTATCCGATCAAGGACGACACCGGCGAAGTGCTCGGGATCGGGGTCGTCTGCGAAGAGGTGACCGACCAGAGACGCACCGAACGGGCCCGCGCGCTCCTCAGCCGGGAGCTCAGCCACCGCATCAAGAACATGTTCGCGGTGATCTCCAGCATCATCCGACTGTCGTCGCGCGGCAACGACCTCGTGCAACCTTTTGCCCAGACCATCCGGGGCCGTATCGAGGCGCTCGGCCGCGCCCACGATTACGTGCGCCCCCTCGAAGACGAGCATGACGCATCCGCCCGCTCGGGCCGCACGCTGCAGAGCCTGATCAGGGCCATTCTCGAGCCCTATTGGGACGGACAGCAGGCCGATCGCATCCAGATCAGCGGCGAAGATGCGGTCATCGGCCCGACGGCTGCCACGTCCCTGGCCCTGGCCATTCATGAATTCGCGACCAATGCCGTCAAATACGGCGCCCTGTCCGTCGCGAACGGGCGGGTCGACATCGCATGCCGCGTGACTGAGGAGGCCCTCGACATCACCTGGACCGAGCGCGGTGGTCCGCCAGCCGACAAGCCGCCCGTTCGCGAGGGGTTCGGATCGGTCCTGGCGCGCCGGAGCGTCACCGGCGACCTGGGGGGCACGCTCGTCTATGATTGGCAGCAGGCAGGCGTGATCATCCGGCTGAGCGCCCCGATCGAGCGGCTCGGACGCTAGAGCACGATCCGGCAAAGTGGCCACAACTTAGCCGACTGAGAGACGGCCGCTTTGCCGTCCTATGCCGGGGTCGGCTGTGCCTTCAGCCTGGCGATCAGGTCACGCACCGCGCCGCACGCCGCGGCGACCGACGCCGGCTCTTTCCCACGCACGACGATCTGGTTGGCGAAGCCGCTCCCCGTGAAGGCGGGGTATGAGCCGATCGACACGTTGTCATGGGTCCGCGCAATTTGCCCGAGCCCTTCGGCGTAAAGCCCTTCCGGCACACCGGCGGCGTCAATCGTCTCGGCGATCATCCGTCGGCCGGTCGCAAGGCTCGGCGAAACCGCATCGAGCATCGCCTGCATGATCGCCGGCACGCCGGCCATGACGATGACGTTGCCGAGGCGAAAGCCCGGTGCCTTGGAAATACGATTCTCGACGAGATCGGCACCCTGCGGGATGCGCGCCATGCGCAGCCGCGCCTCGTTGAGCTCTTCCGGCTTGTAGCGCTCACGCATGACGGCAACGGCGCGCGGATCGACGTCGATGGGAACGCCGAACGCCTTGGCCACGCAATCGGCGGTGATGTCGTCGTGCGTCGGCCCGATGCCGCCCGTCGTGAACACGTATGTATAGCGCTCACGCATCGCGTTGATCGCCTCGACGATCACGTCCTCTCGGTCGGCAACGACCCGCACCTCGCCGAGATCGATACCGATATTGGTGAGATACTCGGCAATATAGCCGATATTCTTGTCCTTCGTACGTCCGGACAAAATCTCGTCGCCGACCACGATCAGGCCGGCGGTGACGGAAGCTCCAGGCATCAGGGTCCCCGGTCGTGCATGAGGGGGATAACCAGCGCGCGCATCGGCACTGGCTTGAACCGCCCTCCCCTTCCCTGCTACCTGCCGCCCTCTTTTCAGGCAACTGTGATCGTCCAATGCGTTTTTCCCCTCCTCTGCTCGAAGGCCGCCTCGTTCAGCGCTACAAGCGATTTCTGGCGGATGTCGATCTGCCGAGTGGCGAGCGGGTGACCGCGCATTGCGCCAATCCGGGCGCGATGCTCGGGCTCACGGCGGCCGGCAACAAGGTGTTTCTATCGCGATCCACCAATCCGCTGCGCAAGCTTGCCTTCTCGTGGGAGGTTGTGGAGACCGAAGTCGGCGGCGCCCGGCAGCTCGTCGGGGTCAACACGTCGCGGCCGAACGCGCTTGTGGCCGAAGCCCTGGCAGAAGGCCGGCTCCACCGCTTTGCCGCCTACGACCGGGTGCGCCCGGAGGTGAAATACGGGCGCAGCAGCCGTGTCGATTTTCTCCTCGAGGCCGAGGGCCGGCCACCATGCTACCTCGAGGTCAAGAACGTCCATTTCATGCGCAGGCCGGGCCTTGCCGAGTTTCCCGACTGCGTCGCGGCCCGCAGCGCCAAGCATCTCGGCGAGCTCGCCGGTATGGTCGCGGCCGGGGCCCGGGCCGCGCTGATCTACGTGATCCAGATGGAGGCTGAGCGGTTCGACGTGGCGCGCGACATCGATCGCGCCTACGACGCCGCGTTCAGGACCGCACGGGCGGCCGGCGTCGAGTCATATGCCTATATCTGCCGTGTCACATCCGAGGAGATCGTGATCGACGAGGAGGTCGACATCGTCACGCCCGCCGGTCTGGCGCCGCAGGTCGTCAACTCCGTTCGAACAAGAGGTTCATTCGCGTCTTCGCGATGAGCCGGTAGCCGTTGCGCTCCAGCATCGCCGCCAGGTTGCCCTGGCGTCCGCTGCCGTCGACGATCAGGAGCGAGGGCAGAAGCGCGGGCGGGGCGTCGCGGAAGAACGGCTCGAGGATGAGGTCCTCGGCCCCCTCCACGTCGAGTTTGATCGCATCGACGCTTTCCAGGCGCTCTCGTTGCAGCAGGTCGAGCAGCGTCATTGCCGGCACGCGGATGCTCTTGGCCTGAGAGCCCACGAACTTGACGCTCGACTGCCCCCTGTTGCGCGGATCGAGGAAGAGAGTCAGTTCGCCGGGCTTGTCGGCAAGGGCGCAGGCGATCGCCTTGACGGTACCGTGTGGATTGAGGCCGATATTGTAGACGAGCCGGTCGAAGATTTCCGGATCCGGCTCGATCGCCAGGATGCGGGCCGACGGGCCGGCGATCGAGGCCACGTAGAGCGCGTAGGCGCCGATGTTGGCGCCCCCGTCGATGAAGGTAAACCCCTCCCTCAGCCGGCCTTTGAGGACCGTCAACTCGTCCGGATCGAAGAACTGCGGGGTAAACAGAACCTTCTTTTCGCTGATGTTGTTGTAGGGATGAAGGCGCATGCGGGCGCCAAGCGTTTCGATGTCGACCGGCGCTCCCTTGAGCGCGGCGACCGCGATCCGGCGCAGCACGAAGACGAGGCGCCGCCCCACCCAGCTGTCCGGCATGGCGCGCGTGCGCTCGAGGACCCAGCGGACAATGCCCGTGGGCGCAAAGGTGCCGAAAGGCGCGGTCTCGTTCATCGAGGATTGGGCCAGAGCGGAGGTTTCCATGGAATCGGGGCGTGGTCATGACACCCTTGCAACACCCCGGCAACCTTTACCAGCCTAATGATCCTTGCGCGACGCGCGCCCATGCCTACATTCGGCCGGCGATCAGGACCCTTTCATGCACCAGGACGACACGGCTCAACTCGAGCGCCGGCGCCACAGCGAGAGCCCGATTCACGGCCCCGAGGCTTTCGAAGGGATGCGCCGGGCCGGCCGCCTCACGGCGGAGGCGCTGGACCTTCTGGTCGAGCACGTCGCACCGGGCGTCACGACCGAGTTCCTCGACAAGGTCGCCTTCGAATTCGCGATGGATCACGGCGCGTATCCGGCGCCGCTGCTCTATCGCGGCTATCCGAAGGCGATCTGCACCTCGATCAACCACGTCGTGTGCCACGGCATCCCCAACGACAAGCCCCTGCGGGACGGCGATATCGTCAATATCGACGTCACACTGATCGTCGACGGCTGGCACGGCGACTCGAGCCGCATGTTCTTCGTTGGCGAAGTGCCGCGACGGGCGGCGCGCCTCTGCGACATCACCTACGAAGCCATGATGCGCGGCATCCACGCGGTTCGTCCGGGCGGTTCGACCAACGATATCGGGGCCGCCATCCAAAGTTACGCCGAAGCGGAGCGCTGCTCTGTGGTGCGCGATTTCTGCGGTCACGGCCTTGGCCGCGTGTTCCACGACGCGCCGACCATTCTGCATTACGTCGAGCCGTCCTACGACGTGACGCTGAAGCCCGGCATGCTGTTCACCGTCGAGCCGATGATCAATCTCGGCCGCTCTCAGGTCAAAGTCCTTTCCGACGGCTGGACGGCCGTGACCCGCGACCGCTCCCTCTCGGCCCAGTTCGAGCATACCGTCGGCGTGACCGATATGGGCTATGAGATCTTCACCCTGTCGCCGAAGGGGTATCACAAGCCCCCCTACGGCATTGCCGGTTGAACGGAACACCCCTCTCCTTCTACTGTTCCGAGCGGGTCCGGGGCCTGTTTTCCGGCGGGTGAGCGCTCGGCATCGCCGCGCCGGATGACACGCCAGGCCCGCCATGACGAGCGGGGCACATGAGCCAGTCTGATCGCGACGAGGCGCCGCATTATCACGGGCATCGCGATCGCTTGCGCGCCCGCTTTACGGAGGGCGGAGACAAGGCTTTGCAGGATTACGAGCTCATGGAGCTGATCCTGTTCCGCTCGATCCCGCGCCGCGACGTGAAACCGCTGGCCAAGGAGATTCTCAGGCAGTTCGGTTCATTCGCCCAGGCGCTCGCGGCTCCGCCGCAGCGCCTCAAGGAGATCGCCGGTATCGGCGAAAGCGTCGTAACCGATCTCAAGATCGTCGAGGCCGTGGCGCGCCGCATGGCCAAGGACCAGGTCGACAAGCGGCAGGTGCTGTCGTCGTGGGACGCGGTCCTCTCCTACTGCCGTACGGCCATGGGTTTTGCCGAGAAGGAGCAGTTCCGGCTCCTGTTCCTCGACAAGCGCAACGGCCTGATCGCCGACGAGCTGCAGCAGTCGGGCACGGTCGACCACACGCCGGTCTACCCGCGCGAGGTGGTGAAGCGCGCCCTCGAGCTGTCGGCAACGGCGGTCATTCTGATCCACAACCATCCGTCGGGCGACCCGACCCCTTCCTCCACCGACGTCAAGATGACACGCGACATCATCGAGGTGGCGAAGCCGCTCGGCATTACGGTGCATGATCATATCATCGTCGGCCGCGACGGTTGCGCCAGCCTCAAGAGCCTGCGGCTGATCTGACCAGCCTTCTTCGACGGCAGCGGTTCATTTCTGGCGGAGCGGCTGCAGCAGCATGCGGTCGAGCCGCAGCTCCTTCGAGTCGCGGAACAGCGGAATGCCGATGACCATGTTTTCGTGGCCAGCTTCCGGCTCGGCACGGTAGGTGCCGAACAGCCGGTCCCACCACGGCAGGCTGAAGCCGAAATTACTGTCGGTCTCGCGCCGCTCGATTGAATGGTGAACGCGGTGCATCTCGGGCGTGACCACGATCCAGCGCAGCACGCGGTCGAGCGCCTGCGGCAGGCGCACGTTGCCGTGGTTGAACATCGAGGTAGCGTTAAGCAGCACCTCGAAGGCGAGCACGCCAAGGGCGGGCGCGCCGAGGGCCGCCACCGCGCCGATCTTGATGATCATCGAGAGGATGATCTCGACCGGGTGGAAGCGCACGCCGGTGGTGACGTCGAATTCGAGATCGGCGTGGTGCATGCGATGAAGTCGCCATAGCATGGGCACCGCATGGAACAGCACATGTTGCAGGTAAATGACCAGGTCGAGAACGATGATCGCGATCAGAACCTCTATCCAGGCCGGCAGGGCAAGGTTGTTGAGAAGCCCCCAGCCGCGCTCCTCGCCGAGCAGGGCAACGCCGACAGCCGCGGTCGGGAAGAGGAGGCGCACGACGATCGTGTCGACCGCCACGACGCCCAGGTTGTTCGGCCAGCGCCAGGCACGCCCGATCTTCTGCGGCCGCCGAGGCGCGAATACCTCCCAGAGGGCCATGGCGGCGAGGACGCTCGCGAAGCATGCGAGGCGGATCAGTGGCTCGGCTGGGATCAATGTGGGCACGATGTGATAATCTCTTATGGGGTGGCGATGCGGCCGCCGGGGAGTTTCCGATGTCTCTCGAGATAGTGTTAGCAGGGATGAGGCGCGCCGTTGATCCCGCGCCGGCGCGCATCGTCGCGCTCCTCGTCGTGGTGGTAGCCGGCCCGGCCCTCGCGCAGCAGCAGCACGCGCCCGCCGCGCCACATGCGGGCCTGGAGCAGCGTCCCGTAAAGGCCCTTTCCGACGAACAGATCGCGGATCTGCGAGCCGGCCGCGGCATGGGCCTCGCTCTTGCTGCCGAGCTCAACGGCTATCCGGGACCGGCCCACGTTTTGGAGCATGCGCAGGCCCTGGAGCTCTCGCCCGACCAGCGGGCGCGCGTAGAGGCGCTTCACGAGGCCATGCGCCAGGAGGCGCTGCCGCTCGGCGAACGGCTGATCGCGCAGGAGATGGACCTCGATAGCCAGTTCGCCCGCCACACGATCACAACCACGACGCTCGTGCGTGCCGCCGCCGAGATCGGCAGGACGCAGGCGGCTCTGCGCACGGCGCACCTCAAATACCATCTGGCAATGATGGACGTTTTGACGCCTGCGCAGGTCGCCCGCTATGCCGAACTGCGCGGTTATCGCGGTCGGCACCCGGCCGGCGGCCATGGCGCCCATGGCGGCCACGCGAATCAGGGACGGTGAGGTCACCGTGACCAGCGTCCGAGCGCGAGCGCCGTCGTGCTCACCGCAAGGCTGAGCAGCACCAGGATGATACCGAGGCCGAGTGCGAGCGGCAGGTCACCCTTGCTGGTTTCAAGGGCGATTGCCGTGGTCATCGTGCGCGTGTAGCCGCGGATATTGCCGCCGACGATCAGGATGGCTCCGACCTCCGCAATGGCGCGCCCGAATGCCGCCAGGAACGCGGTCACGAGGCCGGCGCGACCGATCGCGAACAGGGTGGCGATGGCGCGCGGCCGCGAGGCGCCGTCGGCGCGCAACACGTCGCCATATTCGGCCCACAGGCCTTCGACGTGGCGATGAATGAGCGCCATCACGATCGGCGTGGACAGGATCGTCTGGGCCAGGATCATCGCGGACGGCGTGAACAGGATGCCGAGCCCGCCGAGCGGGCCCGAGCGCGAGACGAGCAGGTAGACCACGAGCCCGACCACCACCGGCGGCAGCCCGAGCAGCGCATTGATGATCACGACCACCGCCCCACGCCCTGGAACGTGGTAGACCGCGAGTGCCGCGCCGAGCGGGCCTCCGATCGCGAAGGCGATCAGCGCCGCCGTCATGCTGACCTGCAAGGAGACCAGCACAATGCCGACGAGTTCCGGGTCGAACCCGGCGATCAGCTCGAAAGCCAGAGCGAAGGCGAGGCCGATATCACTCATGCCGGCCTCTCACGCGCTCCCGACAGGAACGGCGCGCGACGGCACGGCATCCGACAACGGGCATTTCCCTGATGTGAGATTCATGCGGCCGGAACAGCCATGCGGGCCAGCGTAGCGCAGTCGATCCCCCCGCCCAGCGTGCCCATGGCGCCGCTCCAGTCCGCGTCAAGGCGGCTCGCCACGAAGGCATCGGCGAGCACGCCGGATGCGTGTCGCACGAGCAGGCTCGCGCTCAGCGTGAGGGCGATGCGTTCGACCAGCCGCCGCGCCTGGCCTTCGTGGCGCGCGGGATCGGCAAGGTCGGACGCGATCCGGTCGATGGCAGCGTCGAGCCGGCCGTCGTATCCCCTGCCCTGTCCAATCTCGTCGAGCAGCGCCGGCACGCAATCCGGCTCCCGCTGCATCGAGCGCAGGACGTCCAGGCACATGATGTTGGCGGCTCCCTCCCAGATGCCGTTGAGCGGCGCTTCGCGATAGAGCCGAGCCATGAGGTGGTCCTCGATGAAACCATTGCCGCCGTGGCATTCGAGCGCCTCCGCGACCACCGGCACGACACGCTTGCAGATCCAGTATTTGGCGATCGGCGCGCCGATGCGCGCGAGCAGGCGCTCGCCGCTCTCGGCCGGCGCGTCGAAAGCTGCCGCGATGCGGAACACGAGCCAGGCCGCCGCTGCCGTCTCCAGATGCAAGTCCGCGACCACATTCGCCATGATTGGCTGGTCGATCAGGGCTTTCTGAAATGCGCGCCGATACTGCGTGTGATGCGCTGCCTGCGCCACGGCCTGGCGCATGAGGGCAGCGGAGCTGATCGCGCATTCCAGCCGGGTCAGGTGGCCCATGCCGACGGCATGCCGGATGCCGTGTCCCTCTTCGCCGATCAGGCTCGCGTAAGCGCCGCGCAGCTCGACCTCCGACGACGCATTCGAGCGGTTGCCGGCCTTCTCCTTGAGCCGCTGCACGACGATGCGGTTGCGGCTGCCGTCCGGCAGCCAGCCCGGCACCAGGAAGCAGGAGATGCCGACAGCGGTGCGTGCGAGGGCGATAAACACGTCCGAATGCGGCACGGAGAAGAACCATTTGTGCCCGACAAGCCGCCACAGGCTGCCCTCCCGCTCGGCATAACTCTGCGTCTGGCGCAAGTCCGAGCCGCCCTGCTTCTCGGTCATCGCCATGCCGACCGTGATACCGGTCTTGCCGGCGCCGGGAATTGGTCGCGGGTCGTAACGGGTCGAGAGCGCCTTGGTTTCCCATTCGCGTGCCATCAGCGGGTCGCCGCGGAGGATCGGAACCGAGGCGTAGGTCATGAGGATCGGGCACATGATGCCGCTCTCCCCCTGGTTCCACAGATAGGCCAGCGCGCCCCGCGCCACCTGGGCTCCCGGGCGCGCCTCCGTCCACGCCAGCGAATGGGTCTCCTGGCCGATGCACAGCGCCATCAGCTCGTGCCAGGCGGGGTGGAAGTCGATCTCATCGACGCGATTGCCGAAGCGGTCATGGGTCCGCAGTTCGGGCGGAAAGCGATTGGCTTGGCGTGCGAGCAACTGCACGTGGGCGCTGCCGACCGTGGCCCCCGCCCGGCCCAGTCTGGCTTCCGCCCAGCCGCCCCCGAAGGCGCGGACGACGGCGCGGAGCGTGGGGTCGGTCGCGTACGCGTCGTAATCCGACAGCGCCGGCGGCTGGTTCAGGACCTCATGCGTCGCGTAGCCGTAACGATCGAGCATCGGTCCTTCTCCCGCATCCTCTCCGGGTTGCTCCAGGAATGACGCTTCCCCTGGAACGCATCTTGCGTCTAGGTTTGTAGTCGAGGCAAGGTTGAGGAACCGTATGGCGCGGGTCGCCTTCGATGAGATGAGGGGCAGTCTGACAAGGGATGCCGCGGCATCAGGCGTTCGGACCGCGTATGAGCAGCTCCAACGCTGGCTCGAGACCACCGCGCCGGAAATCTTCGACGCCCGGCGCAAGCAGGCGGAATTGTTCTTCCGACGCATCGGCATCACCTTCGCGGTCTACGGCGACAACGAATCCGTCGAGCGGCTGATCCCGTTCGACATCATCCCGCGGGTGCTGACGAAGGGGGAATGGACGCTTCTGGAACGAGGTCTCAAGCAGCGCGTCACCGCAATCAATGCATTCTTGCGAGACGTCTATGGACCGCAGGAGTGCATCAGGGCCAAGGTCATTCCAGAGGACCTTGTCTACCGGAATCCGCATTACCGCCTCGAGATGATGCGCTTCGAGGTGCCGCACGGCGTCTATGTCCACATCGCCGGGATCGACGTCGTCCGGGTCGACGAGGACACGTTCTACGTCCTCGAGGACAATGCACGCACGCCGTCGGGCGTCTCCTATATGCTCGACAATCGCGAAGCGATGATGCGGCTGTTCCCCGAATTGTTCGTGCGTCATCGCGTGGCGCCGGTTGAGAACTATCCGGATGCCCTGCTCGCGTCGCTGCGTTCAGTGGCCCCGAAGGCGGCGGCGCACGACGCCGTCGTTGTCCTGCTCACCCCGGGCCGTTTCAACTCGGCATTTTACGAGCACTCTTTCCTCGCCGATAAGCTCGGAATCGAACTGGTCGAGGCGTCGGACCTATTCGCCAAGGATGACGTCATCTACATGCGCACCACCGAGGGGCCGAGGCGGGTCGACGTGATCTACCGGCGCATCGACGACGACTTCCTCGATCCGCTCGTCTTCAGGCCGGATTCGGCCCTCGGCGTGCCCGGGCTGATGAGCGCCTACCAAGCCGGCAACGTGACGCTGTGCAATGCCGTCGGCACGGGCGTCGCGGACGACAAGGCAGTCTACAGCTACATGCCGGCGCTCGTACGCTTCTTCACGGGCGAGGAGCCGATCCTCAAGAACGTGCCCACCTGGCGCTGTCGCGAGCCGGAGGCGCTAACCTACGTCCTCGAGCATCTGCCCGAACTGGTTATCAAGGAGGTGAGCGGGTCGGGCGGCTACGGTATGCTGATCGGCCCGCACGCAAGCAAGCGCGAACTCGCCGCCTTCGCGCGCAAGCTGAAATCTGCTCCCGAGGGTTTCATCGCGCAGCCGACCCTGGCGCTGTCCACTTGCCCGACCTTCGTGGCCTCCGGCGTCGCGCCCCGCCACGTCGATCTGCGGCCTTTCGTGCTGACCGGCGCCAAAGACATCCAGATCGTCCCGGGCGGATTGACGCGCGTCGCTCTCAGGCAAGGCTCGCTCGTTGTCAATTCGAGCCAGGGCGGTGGCACAAAGGACACGTGGGTGCTGGATGGCTGACGCCTGCGTTCCCCCCACGCTGTCCGCCGGCAGCAGTGACCAACACCAAGTTGCAGGTGCCCGATGCTGTCCCGTACCGCCGATAATCTCTATTGGCTGTCGCGCTACACTGAACGAGCCGATCTCGTGGCCCGCATTCTCGATGCCACCACGCGGCTTGCGTCGCTGCCTTCGAGCTACGGCGGCGAGCGCAACGAGTGGGAGAGCGCCCTCGCGGTGGCGGGCAATCTCGACCTCTTCTCGCAACATTATGAGGTGGCTAGCGAGGACACGGTTCGCGAGTTTCTCGCCTTCAGCGCCAAGAACCCGTCCTCGATCTGCAGCTGCATCGAGACCGCGCGCAACAACGCGCGCGCCGTCCGCACTGCCATCACGACGCAGATGTGGGAAACCATCAATTGCGCGTGGCTGGAAATGCGGCGCTACGACAATGCCAAGATGAACGGGGAGGATTTTTCGCAGTTTCTCGACTGGGCGAAGAACGTGTCGCTGACCTTCGACGGCTCTGCCTATCGCACCATGCTGCGCCGCGACACATATTGGTTTACGCGCCTCGGCCTTGCCATAGAGCGGGCCGACAACACCGCCCGCATCCTCGACGTGAAGTATCAGCTGCTGCTGCCGGCTACCGAGCGGGTCGGCGGCAGCCTCGATTATTTTCAATGGACGACGATCCTGCGCGAGGTGTCGGCGTTCACCGCCTACCATTGGGTCTACCGGGACAGCGTGAAGCCCTGGCTGGTCGCCGACCTTCTCATCCTCAACCGTCAGCTGCCGCGCTCGCTGGCCAATTGCTACGAGATGCTTGTGCGCCATCTCGACCTTATTGCCGATGCATATGGCCGGCGTGGCCCCGCTCAGCGGCTCGCCAGCAATACGCTCGCGAGGCTGTCGAACGCGCGCATTGAGGAGATCTTCGGCAACGGCCTGCACGAATTCGTGACCGAATTCATCTCGGAGAACAACCGGCTGGGGACGGCAATCACCGAGCAGTATCTGACTTGACCCCGATCCGCCAGGCACATGCGCATCCGCATCGTACACGAGACCCATTACCGCTACCAGCGGCCCGTCAAGGCGCTGACGCAGATCCTGCGGCTGACGCCGCGCGACCATGACGGCCAGCATGTGCGCAACTGGCGCATCGAGCCGAGCGTGGATGGACGGCTTCGCCAGCGTGAGGATCCCTTCGGCAACATCGTGCACGTATTCTCGGCCGACGCACCCGTCGACAGCATGAGGGTTTCCGTGGGCGGTGACGTCGAGACGCATGATACCTCCGGGGTGATCCGCGGCACGATCGAGCGCCTGCCCGACTTGTTCTACCTGCGCGAAACAGCCCTCACCATGCCGGACGAGGCAATCCGCGATTTCGCGAATGCGGCCGCCGTCCGGGTGGCCGCAGACCCGCTGGCGGGTCTGCACCAGCTGCTCCAGGTTCTGCACCGGGAGGTCGCATTCGACACCGAGCCGACTCACGTCGCGACAACGGCTGCCGAAGCTTTCTCGCTCAAGCGCGGCGTGTGCCAGGACCTGACGCACATTCTGATCGCGGCGGCGCGCTCCCTGGGCGTGCCGGCCCGCTACGTGTCCGGCTATCTCCGTCGTTCCGACCAGGTCGAGGAGCAGGAGGCGGGCCACGCCTGGGCCGAGGCCAAGGTCCGCGGACTCGGTTGGGTCGGCTTCGACGCCGCCAACGGCATCAGCGTCAGCGAAGGCCATGTCCGGGTCGCGGTGGGCCTCGATTATCTCGGGGCGGCTCCGATCCGCGGCAGCCGTCATGGGGGCGGGTCCGAGGAACTCGAAGTCAGGCTCAACGTCCACGAGGCGCAGCTGCAATCACAAGCTTGATCGGCTACGACGGTCGGGCGCAGATTGCATATCCAGAGCATTTTCCGGCGAGGTGGGTCCGCGTCGCCGAAGAAAATGCGGCAGAAAAAGGCTAGAGAGCCGGTTCCAAAGTCTGTGGAACGGCACCAATCCGCCCTTTAAAGCCGGCGGACATCTCGTGAGAGGGTCATGACATATTGCGCGGGTATTCTCGTCGACCAGGGTCTTGTGATGATTGCGGACACGCGCACCAATGCCGGCCTGGACAATATTTCCGTTTACCGCAAGCTGAATGTCTTCGCCTCTCCGGGCGAGCGCGTCCTGGCGCTCGCGGCCGCCGGCAATCTGTCGGTCTCGCAATCGGTCGTCAGCCTCCTCACCGAGGGCCTCGAGAACGAGAACACCAAGGAGATCGAGACGATCCACCACGCGCCGACCATGTTCCGCGCGGCGCAGCTGATCGGGCGCGCCATCCGGCGCGTGCGCGCCACCGAAGGCAAGGGCTTCGACGAGGCGAAGCTTTCATTCGACGTTTCGTTCCTGTTTGGCGGCCAGATCGCCGGGGGGCCGATGCGCCTCTACATGATCTATGCCGCCGGCAATTTCATCGAGTGCAGCCAGGAAGCGCCGTTCCTGCAGATCGGCGAGCACAAATACGGCAAGCCGATCCTTGACCGCGCCGTTACTTACGGCACGGACCTCTACGACGCGCTGAAGATCGGCCTGATCTCAATGGACTCGACCATGCGTTCGAACATCGCCGTCGGTTTGCCAATTGATATCGCGGTCATCCGCCGCGACCGGCTCGAGGCCGAGCTCCTTCACCGGATAGAGGCCTCGGAGCCCTACTTCCGGGACCTGCGCGAGCGCTGGTCGACGGCGTTGCGGGCGGCCCACATGGCCATTCCGCGCCCCCCTTACGGGATAGTTCGTTAACCCTATCGCCCGGGCAACGGCTTATAAAGGAAGCGCGCCCATAGTCGCCTGCTCCGGTGAAGATTATGTCGCGCGCCGCCCTCTCGCCCTCGCACCCGTATCGCATCATGCTCTGGCGGCTGGCTTGGCCGGCGGCATTTCTGTTCGCGGGCGTGATTTATGCCGTGTTCGCCACCGTCATCTGGACGAGCGACAGCGCCAACGAGGCGGCGGCGGAACGCCAGAAGCTCCAGCTGACTGCAGCCATGGGGCAAGAACTCGAGGACTTGCACGACTCCCTTCGCCACGTCGTGGTCACCCGCAAGCTCGGCGAGCTGCTGACGAATGGCGCCTCGGCGGAGGTTCTCTTCGCGGGCTTTGGCCGGCCCGTGCACCGCGATTTCAAATTCACCGGCGCTTTTCTGGTGTCTCCCAATGGCGACGTGTTGTCGGGCATGATCGAGGGAGCCCCCGCCGGCACGTCGGCGTGGCGCCAATGGAACCCGCTGCTGCATGGGGTTATCGAGGCCGCACGCCTGATCAGCCAGGCGTCTCACGCTGATCGCAGCGGGCGCAGCGACGATGTCGACCAGGGGGCGACCCGCTTCCTGAGCGACGGAAAAGCCATGTACGGTGCGGTCGCCTTGAATGTGCACGGACCGCGCAGCCGCCTCGGCACGGCGGCGGCGGAACCGGTCGCAGTCGCCTTCATGCGCTACGAGGAGCACGAGCTCCGCAAGATCGCCAATCTGCACGCGGTGCAGGACTTCCGCATGGCAGCTTACCCCGCCGCGGCGCCGCGCATCGGGCTGCCGATCGGCGACGGTCAGGGGATGACCAGGGCCTATTTGTCCTGGCTCCCAGAGCGGCCCGGCGATCTCATGCGCAACCGCCTTCTGCCTCTTATGCTGTTTGGCGCCGGCGTCGTGATGCTGCTGTTCGGCTGCGCTGTTCTTTATATCCGCTCGATCGCCAGGACCCTGGCGCTCAGCGAGCAACGCGCCAAAGACCTGCTCGGCCGGGATCCGTTGTCCGGCCTGCCGAACCGTCTTCTCTTCGGCCAGCGTCTCGATGAGGAGCTGAAACACCTGGCGCGGACAGGCCGCAGCTTCGCCGTGATGTTTCTCGACCTCGACCGCTTCAAGGACGTCAACGATACGTATGGGCATCAGGCCGGGGACGAGCTGATCAAGGTCGCTGCGAAACGGCTCCAGGGCCTGTTGCGCAATACCGACACGCTGGCCCGTTTCGGCGGCGACGAATTTGCCATCATCCAGACCAATCTGCGCACGGCCGAGGACGCAGACCTGCTCGCGCGCAGGATCCTCGACACCATGACCCTACCCCTCGAGATCGCCGACGCGACCGTGACGATCGGCGTCTCCATCGGGGTTGCGCTTGCGCCCGAACATGCGCGCGACCGCGAGAGCCTGATGCGACTGGCGGATACGGCGCTCTACGAAGCCAAGAGCGAGGGCCGCAACCGCTATCGCCTGTTCCAGCGGCAGATGGATGAGACCATTCGCATGCGCAAGGTGGTCGAGGACGAACTTCGCCACGCCATCGAGAATGACGAGCTCGTGCTCCACTATCAGCCGGTCTTCTCGGCAGACGGCGAATCGATCGTGGCGCTGGAAGCATTGGTGCGCTGGCCGCATGCAAGGCGGGGCCTGATTGCGCCCACGAGTTTCATCTCCATCGCCGAGGAGCGCGGCCTCGTGATTCCCCTTGGGGAATGGGTTCTGCGCCGCGCCTGCGAGGATGGCAAGCGCTGGCCAAACGTGCGCATCGCGGTCAACGTATCCGCCCTCCAGTTCCGGCACCGCGACTTCGTGGGCAGCGTGATGCGCGCCGTGACCGAGACCGGCTTCGAGGCGTCGCGCCTCGAGCTCGAATTGACCGAAGGCGTCGTGGTCGAGGACGCCGACGCCGCCGAGGCGGCGATGATGGAACTGCGCGCCATGGGCGTGCACCTGGCGCTGGACGATTTCGGCACGGGGTATTCAAGCTTGATCTATCTGCGACGGTTCGCTTTCGACAAGATCAAGATCGACCGATCGTTCCTGGAAAGCATGGAGGCGACCGGCGAATCAGCGATTCTGGTGCATTCGATCGTGCATCTCGGGCGCGCTCTTGGCCTGACCGTGACGGCAGAGGGCGTCGAAACGCGCGAACAGCATCGTTTCCTGCAGGCGCTCGGTTGCCATCAGCTGCAGGGCTACCTGTTCTCCAAACCCGTCCCGGCCGACGAGATCGATCTCATGATGGGCATCAGGACCGCGGGCGCGGCGAGAACGTCGGCTGCGTGAGGGCGCACGCCGCGACAGGCGGGCGGCCTTGTCAGAAAAGCGTGTCGAGCCCGGCCACGATCGCGTAGACGAACCCGAAGCTGAGAGCGAGCCCGATCGCGCCGATGGCGAATCCCGCCATCACGACGACCCCGTCGCGTTCGACCAGCCCGAGCCCAACCGTGCACACAGCGATGCCGAGAGGAATCTGCCCGACCACGGGCGCTGCGAAGAGCAGCCCGACAGCGAGGGCCAGCAGCAGGAACCCGACGAGCCGCATGATCGGCACGGAGTCGAGTGCCGCCATGCGCGGGCGCGACCAGCGCTCCAGCCGCTTGAGAACCGGCAAGGCGCGGGCCACGGCCCGGCTGAAGTCCTGCCGCGGGATCGACCGGGTCAGCAGCGAGCGCGGCAGCCAGGGCGATGCCCAGCCCGCTGCAATCTGCGCCGCGACCAGGGCCAGCAGGAGGCCGCAAACCAGCGGAATAGGCGGCGGCATCGGCAGGCAGTTCGGCAGCCCGAGCAGCACGATCAGAAGCGCGAACGCGCGACCACGCAGGACGGCTACGATATCGCTGACGGTCAATGGCTCCTGTGTGCGGGCAGTCAGCGACGACAGGATTTCCGAAGTTCGTGAATGAGTGGGCAAGATTTGGGTGCTGAGCAAGTTCGTGGCGCGCACCTCTAGCTCAGACGCCCCACCGGGCCAAGCCCGGCTGCCGCTTTCCTGCGCGAATGTGTCAGTGCAGCGTCAGAATGCCGTCCACAGCCTGATATTCGGTCGGCTTGATGAGCCGGCTATGCGCGACCGTGACGGAGTGCAGCGGTCCCTCTATCTGCTTCGCCCAAAAATCCAGAAACTCGTGCAAGACCGGGAACTTGGGGGCGAGGTCGTATTCCTGCCAGATGAACGTCTGGAGCAGCCGTGGGTGATCGGGCATCCGATACAGGATGGTGGCGGTCGTTAGTCCGTAACCTTCGAGCTGACGGATGAACTCCTTCGAGACCATGAGACCTCCTTCTCCTGTCGGAGGCCCGGGCCGCTCCCCGAGCCGCCGCCCGGACGATGCTGACATCGACACCCTCCATACTCAAGGTTAAATGCTAAATTTTTCGTTTCACCCCAGCATCTTAGCAGCCTCTATCTAGGAGTGCTGCCAAGCGCCCAAACGATGTCGCCCGCGCTGGCACTCGCTCTTCGCGAGTGCTAAATTGTCGGCGCGGCTCGCGCATGCATGCCGCGCGCTCGAGCGGGTTGCCAGGCAGGGGATGGGGCGTTTGCCCCCGACCTCCTGCCTTGGAGGTGAAATGAAATTTCGTTCCTTGCACGATCGTGTCGTGATGCGCCGCGGCGATGCGGAGAAAAGACCGCTGTCGAATCAGCCTTCCCGACACGGAGAAGGAAGGGCCGCAGCAACGGAAGTGATCGCAAAGGTGCCTGGGTTCGTGACGAAAGCGGGAAAGCGAGCCCGATCTATATCAAGGTCGGCGCCCGGGTTCTTGTTCGGCAAGCAGTCCGGCACGGAGGTGCGCGTCGATGGCGAGGATTTCCTGGTTATGAAGGAGTCCGCCGTCATGCGCACCCTCGAAGCAACGGCCGCAACCAGGAAGGCCGCCTGAGTGGGGCGCGCCTTCGTCGTGATGCCTCAGGAGGAGTGACAATCATGGCTGCCAAGGAAGTCAAATTCTCATCCGACGCGCGCGAAAAGATGCTCCGTGGTGTCGAGATCCTGTCGAACGCGGTCCGGGTGACCCTCGGGCCCAAGGGCCGCAATGTCGTGCTTGACAAGGCGTTCGGCGCGCCGCGTATCACCAAGGACGGCGTGGCCGTCGCCAAGGAGATCGAGCTCGAGGACAAGTTCGAGAATATGGGCGCCCAGATGGTGCGCGAGGTCGCCTCGAAGACAAGCGACCTGGCCGGTGACGGTACCACCACCGCAACCGTGCTCGCCGCCGCAATCGTCAGGGAAGGCGCCAAGGCGGTGGCCGCGGGCATGAACCCGATGGACCTCAAGCGCGGCATCGACATTGCTGTCGAGGCGGTTGTCGAGGACGTCAAGCGCCACGCGCGCAAGATCACCAGCAACGACGAGATCGCGCAGGTTGGCACCATCTCGGCTAACGGCGATACCGAAATCGGCCAGTTCCTCGCGGAGGCGATGGCAAAGGTCGGCAACGAGGGCGTGATCACGGTCGAGGAGGCGAAGTCGCTCGCGACCGAGTTGGACATTGTCGAAGGCATGCAATTCGACCGCGGCTATCTCTCCCCGTATTTCGTAACCAACGCCGAGAAAATGCGCGTCGAGCTCGAGGATCCGTATATTCTGATCCATGAGAAGAAGCTGTCGACCCTGCAGGAACTGCTTCCCATCCTCGAGGCCATTGTGCAGTCGGGCAAGCCGCTCCTGATCGTAGCCGAGGACGTCGAGGGCGAGGCGCTGGCGACGCTTGTCGTCAACAAGCTGCGGGGCGGCCTCAAGGTGGCGGCTGTCAAGGCGCCGGGTTTCGGCGATCGTCGCAAGGCCATGCTGCAGGACATCGCTATTCTGACTGGCGGCACGGCGATTTCGGAAGACCTCGGCATCAAGCTCGAGACCGTCAAGCTCAACATGCTCGGCCGCGCCAAGAAGATCGTCGTCGAGAAGGAGAACACGACCATCGTCGACGGCGCCGGGTCGAAACAGGACATCGAAGCGCGCGTCCAGCAGATCAAGGCGCAGATTGAGGAAACCACCTCAGACTACGACCGCGAGAAGCTGCAGGAGCGCCTCGCCAAGCTGGCCGGAGGGGTCGCCGTGATCCGCGTCGGGGGTGCGACCGAGATCGAGGTCAAGGAGCGCAAGGATCGCGTCGACGACGCGATGCATGCAACCAAGGCGGCCGTCGAGGAAGGCATCCTGCCCGGCGGCGGCGTCGCGCTCCTCCGCGCTGTCAAGGCTCTCGACGCAATCACGCCCGATGGCGACGAGCAGAAAGCCGGAATCGCCATCGTGCGCCGCGCCATCCAGTGGCCCGCCCGCCAGATCGCTCTCAACGCCGGCGCGGACGGGTCGGTGATCGTGGGCAAGATCCTGGACAGGAGCGACTATGCCTACGGCTTCGACGCCCAGAGCGGCGAATATGGCGACATGTTCAAGAAGGGCATCATCGACCCGGCCAAGGTTGTGCGGGCGGCGCTGCAGGACGCCGCGTCCGTGGCCGGCCTGCTGATCACGACCGAGGCCATGGTCGCCGAGATGCCCAAGAAGAAGACCCCAATGCCTGGGGCGGGCACCGGTGCCGGTGATATGGACTTCTAGAGAATGATCCGGCGAAGCGGCCGCCACCTTCGCCGGATAAGATCATGCATCCCAACGACAATTGGAGCGGGAGTGATTCGATCTGAAGCGATCCCGCTCTGAGTTCGTCCATGGAGAATCGACAGGCGCGGGATTTCACCCGCGCCATTTTCTCGCCTTTCCCGATCGAGAGTTAGACCTCGCTGTCGGCGCGCGCCGCTGCCAGCGCCTCCGGTGTGTCGACGTCGAAGAATGCGGCTTCGTCGCTCACCGGAACCTCGACCACCGCCTCGCCGTGGCTGCCGAGAAGCCCGCGTGCGCCGACATCCCCCGTGAGCGTCTGTAGTTCGGGAAAGAACAGCTTTGAAAAGAGGACCGGGTTGCCGCGGTGCGTATCGCGGACCGGCACGACCGCCAGCGCGCCGCCGGCGGGATCGAAGGCGTCAATCAGTTCGTCGAGCAGACCTGATGTGACCCGCGGCATGTCGCCGAGCAGCACGAGCGCCCCGTCGACCTCGTCGCCGAAGCGCGCGAGCCCGGCCTTCAGCGAGGTCGAAAGCCCGTCTGCATAGGCTGGATTATGGACGAGCGTCACGTCGAGTCCGGCGAGCGCCGTGGCCACCTTCTCGGCTTCGTGCCCGGTCACGACCACGACCGGTGCTGCCTTCGAGGCCAGCGCCGCCCCAACCGCGTGGCGCACCAGCGGCTTGCCCGCGACCTCGGCTAAGAGCTTGTTCGGCCCGCCCATGCGCGTGCCGCGGCCGGCCGCCAGGATCAGCGCGCCGACCTTGGGCCGGGCCGGGGTTGGCGCGGGCTCGGCGCGCGGCTGCGGCCGCGTCACGATCTCCATCAGAAGACCGCCGACGCCCAGACTCGTGATATCGGCCCGTGTCACCGGGACGTCGGCGAGGAAGCGGTGCAGCATCCAGTCGAAGCCGTTCTCCTTCGGGCTGCGCGCACAGCCCGGCGCACCGATCACGGGCTTGCCGGCGAGCGAGCCGACGAGCAGCAGGTTGCCCGGATCGACCGGCATGCCGAAATGCTCGACCTGCCCGCCCGCCGCCTCGATTGCCGCCGGAATCACGTCGCGCCGGTCGGCGATCGCCGAGGCGCCGAACACCACGATCAGGTCGGCGCTGCTCGTGGCCACTTCGGCAAGGTCCCGCGTCAGCGCCTCTGCTTGATGCGGCACGCGGCGGTCCGCCACGATGGCGGCGCCGGACGGCGCGAGGCGCGTTGCGAGAACGTCCAGGGTCTTCTGCACGACGGTTGGCTTCAGGCCCGGCAACAGCGTCGAGACCACCGCAACGCGGGTGCGCGCATAAGGCGCGACGCGTACGGCACCGCCCTGCCCGACCGCCTCCAGCGCGCCCGCCAGCATGCGTTCAGGAACCGCGTAGGGAATGATCTTGACCGTGCCGATCATCTCGCCGGCGACCACGGGCTTGAACGCCGGCAGGGTCGCGGCGGTGATCGCTTCATCGATGGCGTTGATGCGGTCGATCGCATCGCGCTGGATCAAGAGCACCCCGGCAGCCTCGGCGAAAAGGTTGGAGCGGCCAGTGAAGGGGCGCTCGACGCGGACATGCGGGCCGGCGACCGCCCCGGCCAGCCGCACGGCCGCCTCGTCCTCGCTGACGTCGCCTGGCTCGAGCCGCACCGCCACGATGCGCTCGACGCCGACACGCTGCAGGCGCGCGGCGTGGTCGGCGGTGATCACGCTGCCCTTCTTCAGGACGACGTCGCCGACGCGCACGCTGTGCGCGGCCAGCGCGCCGACTGCCTCCTCGACCGGCATCGGCCCGAACTTCACGGCGCGCGCCTCCGGTCCTTGCGCAACGCCGCGATCATCTCGCCAAGAATGGCGACAGCGATCTCGGCCGGGCTCACGGCGCCGATATCAAGACCGATGGGCGCATGGATGCGCGCCATGTCGGCCTCGCCGAAGCCTGCTTCGCGCAGCCGCTCGATGCGCCGCACATGCGTCTTCTTCGAGCCAAGCGCACCGATGTAAAAACACTCGGCGCGCAATGCTGCGGTAAGCGCGGGATCGTCGATCTTGGGATCATGGGTCAGCGCGAGAAGCGCCGTGTAGCGGTCGAGCCTGAGGCGCGGCAGGACCGCATCTGGCCACTCCGCCAGCACGGGCACGTCCGGAAAACGCTCCCGCGTCGCGAACGCGGTGCGCGGGTCGACGATGGTCACGTCGAGATCAAGGCCCTTCGCCATCGGCGCGAGCGCCTGGCTGATATGCACCGCGCCGACCACGACCGCGCGAACGGGCGGCACCTGGACGTTGAGGAAGAAGCGGCCGTTGTCAGCTTCAACGAGACCGCTTTTTCCGGAGCGGAAGCGCTCCTCGAGAACCGGGGCGAGCGGGTCGCCGCCCGTCTCGGTCTCGCGCACGAGCCGCTGCTCGCCGCTGCCGATGTCGGTCAGGAGAATCGCGGCGCGGCGCGCGGCGCGCTCGGTATTGAGAGCTGAAAGAAGGGAGAGGTGCATCTGTGCCTTCTAACCTCTCCGGGAACAAGAGATCGAGACCACGGCGCCCAACCTAGTCGACTCGTTCGACATAGACTTTGATCTTTCCCCCGCAGGACAGGCCGACGCGCCAGGCCGTCTCGTCGGCGACGCCGAATTCCAGCATGCGCGGCTTGCCGTCGCCGATGACCTCCAGCGCATCGGTGATCACCGCGCCCTCGACGCAGCCGCCGGACACTGAGCCGAGGAAATTGCCCTCCTCGTCGACGACGAGATGGCTGCCGACCGGACGTGGCGCCGAACCCCAGGTCTCAACCACGGTGGCGAGCGCGACGGCGCGGCCCGATCGCTTCCAGGCCTCGGCCTGTTGCAGGATATCGCTGTCGCTCGCGAGCATCGTCAACCTCCGTCCGTCATCCAGGACGCGCGAAGCGCGATCCGGGATCGCTATCCATCTTCTATATAAGACGCCATTCGCGACAGGCGATCCCGGATCGACCTCCGGCCGTCCGAAATCAGCCCTTCCGGCGGAACGACGCCCTAGCTTGCCTTCCGCAGCCACGCTGCGGCACTGCCACGTGGGGGACGTTGCGCGCTCAGCGTTTCGCAGAGCTCCTCCATCGAGCCGAGATTATGGATCGGTCGGAAGTCGTGCACGTGCGGCAGCATCGCCCGGATGCCGGCGGCCCGCGCTTCGAAGGCGTCAAAGCGCAGAAGCGGGTTGAGCCAGATCAGCCTCCGGCACGAGCGTTTCAGGCGATCCATCTCGAAAGCGAGTTCCGGCGTGACGTTGCGCTCGAGCCCGTCCGTGAACAGGAGCACGATGGCGCCCTGCGAGAGCACGCGCCGCGACCACAGCCGGTTGAACGAATGCATGCAGCCGGCGATGCGCGTTCCGCCCTCCCAGTCGTAGACGCGCTCGGCGGCGCGTGCCAGCGCATCGTCGGGGTCGCGGTTCCTGAGCTCGCGCGTGATGTTGGTGAGGCGCGTCGCGAAAACGAACGAGTGCACGCCGCGGCGCTTGTCGGCAACCGCATGCAGGAAATGCAGGAACAGCCGGCTGTAGTCCGCCATCGAGCCGGAGATGTCGACCAGGGCGACGAGCGGCGCGTGGCGCCTGCGCGGCGCGCGAAAGGCGAGATCGATGATGGCGCCGCCGGCGCGCAGGGACCGGCGGAAGGTGCGGCGCGGATCGATGCGCGCGCCGTGCGGCTCCGGCATGAAGCGCCGCGTGCGCACTTCGTCCTCGGGCAGGTGCAGGTCGGCGATCAACCGCTTGGCCTTGGCGACCTCCTCCGCCGACATCTGCGCAAAATCTTTTTTGCGGAGGACCTCGCGCTCCGACATGGTCAGGCGCGCGGAGAACTCGATCTCCGGCTTAGGCTCCGGCGCCATGTCGGCGGCGCGCAGCGCCTCGGCCACACGCGTCGCGCCGGGCTTCGGCTTGTCCGCCTGTTTTGCATCGCCAGGCGCGACCGGTGACATTTGCGCGATCAGCTTTTCGAGCAGAGCGCGGCGACGCCAGAAAATGCGAAAAGCCTGGTCGAACAGGATCGAGTGCTCGTGCCGCTTCACGAACACCGCGTGCAGCGTCCAGTAAAAGTCCTCGCGGGTGCCGACCTGCGCAGCCACGACCGCCGTGATTGCATCGAGCACTGCGCCCGGCCCGACCGGCAGCCCGGCGGCGCGCAGCGCGCGAGCAAAATAGGCGATGTTTTCGGCGAGGCGACCTTCCTCCACCTTGTCCCCTCCCCCTTGCGGGGAGGGGCCGCGGATGGAGGCAGTGCTCGCGTGAGCGTCGGCGCTGCGGTCTGCACCACCCCGCTCCCTGCCCTCCCCCGACGCAAGTCGGGTGTTCCCGACTTGCGCATTTTGATGCGCATCTCGGACTGGCCCGAGATGCGTGGGGCAGGGTTTTTGGTCGCGGCCGTTCATTCCGTGGCCTTGATCTGTCCGCGCACGGCGTCGAGCATTTCCTTGGCCTTGCTGCCCTGCATCTTCTGGATGTCGTCCTGGTATTTGAGCAGCACGCCGAGCGTGTCGGAGACGAGGGCCGGGTCGAGCGCGACGGCGTCGAGCTCGACCAGGGCCGACGCCCAGTCGAGCGTCTCGGCGACGCCCGGCGCCTTGAACAGGTCCTCTTTGCGGATCGCCTGGACGAAGGCGACGATCTCGCGCGACAGACGCGCCGGCGCATCCGGGATGCGCGCCTTGAGAATGGCGAGCTCGCGTTGCGCGTCCGGATAGTCGAGCCAGTGATAAAGGCAGCGGCGCTTGAGCGCGTCGTGGATTTCGCGCGTGCGGTTGGACGTGATCACGACGATCGGCGGGTGCTCGGCTCTGATCGTGCCGAATTCCGGCACCGTCACCTGGAAGTCGGCCAACACTTCGAGCAAGAACGCCTCGAACGCCTCGTCGGTGCGGTCGAGCTCGTCGATCAGCAGGACCGGCGCGCCGGCCGTGTCGCGCTCGAGCGCCTGCAGCAGCGGGCGCTTGATGAGGTAGCGCTCGGAAAAGAGATCGCTTTCGAGCTGCGCGCGATCGACGGCGCCGCCGGCCTCGGCGAGGCGGATCGCCATCATCTGGCCGGCATAGTTCCACTCGTAGACCGCGGAGGCGACGTCCAGGCCCTCGTAGCATTGCAGCCGGATCAGCCGCCGTCCGAGCGATCCGGCGAGGACCTTGGCGACCTCGGTCTTGCCGACCCCGGCCTCGCCTTCGAGAAACAGCGGCCGTCCCAGCCTGAGCGCCAGGTAGAGCACAGTCGCCAGCGGGCGGTCGGCGACGTAGCCGGCGCCCTGCATCAGGCTCAGCGTCTGATCGATGGATGTGGGAGGGGCGGTCAACAAGATCTCACGATGTCATTCCGGGCTTTCGCTTCACCCGACCCGGAATGACAGTCAACGCCCTTATTCCCGCGCGGTTGCGGCGGCGACCGCGCGGCGGGCCATCACGCCGATCAGGTGGGCGCGATATTCCGCATCGGCGTGAATATCGCTGTTGAGCCGTTCGGACGAGGCGGACAATCCTTCGAGCGACTTCGCCGCAAAGCGCTTGCCGAGCGCCTCCTCGGCTTCGGTCCAGCGGAACACGCCGTTGGCACCGGCTCCGGTCACGGCGACGCGAATCTCGCTCGAGCGCTTGGCCACGAACACGCCGACGAGGGCATAGCGCGACGCCGGATGGCGGAATTTCTTGTAGCCGGCTTTCTGCGGGATCGGGAACGACACCTTGGTGACGATCTCGCCGGGCTCCAGGGCCGTCTCGAACAGGCCCTTGAAATAGTCGTCGGCGGTGATCTTGCGCTTGTTGGTGATCACCGTGGCGCCGAGTCCGAGGACCGCGGCTGGCCAGTCGGTCGAGGGATCGTTGCCGGCTACCGAGCCGCCGAGCGTGCCGCGGTTGCGCACGGCCGGATCGCCGAGGACCGAGACCATCTCGGTCAAGGCCGGGATCGCTTCCCTGACGTCCGGCGAGGTCTCGACCTCGACATGTTTCGTCATCGCCCCGATCACCACGGCGCGCGGCGTGCGCTCGATGCCGCTGAGGCCAGGGATGGCGCCGAGATCGATCAGCGCCGGCGGCGCGGCGAGGCGCTGCTTCATCACCGGCAGCAGCGAGTGTCCACCCGCGAGGAGCTTTGCATCCTCGTTTTTCGCCAGAAGCGCCGCCGCCTGCCGCAGGCTCGTCGGGCGGTGATACTCGAATGCATACATGTCTTCTTCTCCCAGTCATCCCGGCCGCGCGTAGCGAAAGCCAGGGCCGTTATCTGCGTTTGTGTCATGGCCGGGCTTGTCCCGGCCATCCCGATCGGAGGACTGCATCCGCCCGATCGAAATCCCCGGGACAAGCCCGGGATCACATTTCGTGTCACTCCGCCGCCATGCGCATCGACGTCTTCTGAGCCGCGCGCCAGACAGCCTGCGGGGTCGCCGGCATGGCGATGTCCTCATGTCCGAGGGCGTTGGTGATGGCGTTGATCACCGCCGCCGGCGCGGCGATCGCCCCCGCCTCGCCGCAGCCTTTGATGCCAAGCGGGTTCGAGGGGCACGGCGTCACCGTCATGTCGACCGTGAAGGAGGGCAGGTCCTCGGCTCGCGGCAGGTGATAATCCATGTAGCTCGCCGTCACGAGCTGACCGGAGGCGTCGTAGACTGCGAATTCGGTCAGCGCCTGGCCGATGCCCTGGGCGATGCCGCCATGCACCTGGCCCTCGACGATCATCGGGTTGATGAGCACGCCAAAGTCGTCGACGGCGGTCCACTTGGCGATGGTGCTGACGCCGGTCTCCGGGTCGATCTCGACTTCGCAGATGTGTACGCCGGCCGGAAAGGTGAAGTTGGTCGGATCGTAGAACGCGCCTTCCTTGAGGCCCGGCTCGAGCTCCTGCCCCGAGAACTTGTGGGCGATATAGGCTTGCAGGGCGACCTCGCCGAAGCCGAGCGCGCGGTCGGTGCCGGCGACCGCGAACTTGCCGTCCTTGAACTCGATGTCGCCCTCCGATGCCTCGAGCACGTAGGCCGCCACCTTCTTGCCCTTGGCGACGACCTTGTCGAGCGCCTTGGCGACGGCCGACATGCCGACGGCGCCGGAACGCGACCCGTAGGTGCCCATTCCGAACTGCACCTTGTCTGTGTCGCCGTGCAGCACATTGACCTGCTCGATCGGGATGCCGAGCCGGTCCGAGACCAGCTGGGCGAAGGTCGTCTCGTGGCCCTGTCCGTGGGCGTGCGAGCCGGTGAGGATCTCGACCGAGCCGGTCGGGTTGACGCGCACCTCCGCCGATTCCCACAGGCCGACCCCGGCGCCGAGGGACCCGACCGCCTGGCTCGGCGCGATGCCGCAGGCCTCGATGTAGGAGGAGAAGCCGATGCCGCGCAGCTTGCCGCGCCGCTCGCTCTCGCGCTTGCGGCGGCCGAAACCGGCGTAGTCCGCCAGCTCGACAGCCTTGGCGAGAGACGCCTGATAGTCGCCGGCGTCGTAGGTCATGATCACAGGCGTCTGGTGCGGGAACTTGTCGATGTAGTTGCGCTTGCGGAACGTCGCCGGATCGATGCCGAGTTGCCGCGCCGCGACCTCGACCAGCCGCTCGATCACGAACGTCGCCTCTGGCCGACCGGCGCCGCGATAGGCGTCGACCGGCGCCGTGTTGGTATAGACGCCATCGACCTCGCAATAGATCGCCGGAATATCGTACTGGCCGGACAGCAAAGGCGCGTAGAGATAGGTCGGCACCGAGGACGCGAAGGTCGACAGATAGGCGCCGAGATTGGCGATTGTGGAGACGCGCAGCCCGAGGATGCGGCCGTTCTCGTCCATCGCCATTTCGGCGTGGGTGACGTGGTCGCGACCATGCGCGTCGGCGAGGAAGGCTTCGTTGCGGTCGCTCGTCCATTTGACCGACCGGCCGACCTTGCGGGCCGCCCACACGCAGACCGTCTCCTCGGCATAAATGAAGATCTTGGAGCCGAAGCCGCCGCCGACATCCGGTGCAATCACGCGCAGCTTGTGCTCGGGGGCGATGCCGACGAAGGCCGAGAGCACGAGCCGCGCCACGTGCGGGTTCTGGCTCGTCGTGTAAAGCGTGAGGCCGTCGGTGCCGCGATCGTATTCGCCGATCGCAGCCCGCGGCTCGATCGGATTGGGTATGAGGCGGTTGTTGGTCAGGTCGAGGGTGGTCACGTGCTTCGCCCGGGCGAAGGCCTGGTCGACGGCCGCCTTGTCGCCGAGATGCCAGCGATACACCGTGTTGTCCGGCGCGACCTCGTGCACCTGCGCATCCGAGCGCTGCGCCTCGGCAGCGCTGACCACCGCCGGCAGCACCTCGTAATCGACCGCGATCGCTTCCGCCGCGTCCTTGGCCTGGGCGAGCGTCTCGGCGATCACCACGGCGACGTGGTCGCCGACATAGCGTACCTTGCCCTGGGCCAGGGCCGGATGGGGCCCTGCCTTCATCGGCGAGCCGTCCTTGGAGTGGATCATCCAGCCGCAGATCAGGTTGCCGATCTTGTCGGCGGCGAGATCCTGGCCAGTGAGGACCTGGATCACGCCCGGCATGGCGAGCGCCGGCGCCGTGTCGACGGCGCGGATGTTGGCATGGGCATGCGGCGAACGCAGGAAGTAGGCATAGGCCTGGCCGGGACGGTTGAAGTCGTCCGTGTAACGGCCGGTCCCTGTGACGAAGCGCTGGTCCTCCTTGCGGCGCACCCGGGCGCCGATGCCGGTGGCGGTCATGGTGTCCCCTCCCCGTCCGTCATCCCGGGGGGCGAAGCGAGACCCGGGATTGTTGTCCCCGTTGCTGTCATGGCCGGGCTTGGTGTCCCTTCAGTGCCCGGACAGCGCGAGCGCTGATCCGGGTACGGCCATCCCGATCAAAGGCGTGGGCCCTGATCGATCGGGATCCCCGGGACCAGCCCGGGGATGACACGGCGTGTCACTCTGCTGCCTGGCGCGCCGGCGCCTGGGCCATCGCCTTGGCGCCTGCGGCGATCGCCTTGACGATATTGTGGTAGCCGGTGCAGCGGCACAGATTGCCGTCGAGCTGCTCGCGGATCGTATGCTCGTCGAGGTCATTGCCCTTGCGGCGCACGATATCGACCGCGGTCATGATCATGCCGGGCGTGCAGTAGCCGCACTGCAGGCCGTGATGATCGCGGAACGCCGCCTGCATCGGGTGCAGTTCGCTGCCGTTGGCGAGCCCTTCGATGGTGAGAACCTGGGCGCCGTCCGCCTGCAGGGCCAGCACGGTGCAGGATTTGGCGGCAACGCCGTCGACATGCACGACGCAGGCGCCGCACTGGCTCGTGTCGCAGCCCACATGGGTGCCGGTCAGGCGCAGGTGCTCGCGCAGGAACTGGACCAGCAGGGTGCGCGGCTCGACATCCGCGGCGACGGGCTTGCCGTTCACCGTCATCGATACGGCGGCCATGGCATGTCCTCCTCGGGGCCGGCACGTCCGGCCGGCTCTTCATTCGAAATCGACTGTGAACCGGCCTGAATCGGCGGTCAAGCTTTCAAAATCGCGCAATTGCCCCGCAAAAAGGCCTGTTATGGGGCCATCTCGGCCGGCGCCAGGGACTTGGCGAAATTGACGAAGAATTCGTCGGCATATTTCTTGGCGACGCCGTTGATCAGCCTTCCGCCCAGCTGCGCCAGCTTGCCCCCGACATGGGCCTCGACATCGTAGCTGAGGACCGTGCCGCCGCCCTCCGCATCCTCGAGCCGCACCCGTGCGCCGCCCTTGGCGAAGCCGGCCACCCCGCCCTGCCCTTCGCCGGAAATCCGATAGCCGTTCGGGGCATCGATCTCGGTGAGCGCGACCTTGCCCTTGAAGGTCGCCTTGACGGGGCCGACCGCGACTTTCGCGGTCGCCGTGAATTCGGTGTCGCTGGTCTTGTCCAGCTCCTGGCAGCCCGGGATCGAGCGCTTCAGGATCTCGGCGTCGTTCAGTGCCGCCCAGACCTTGGCGCGGTCGGCCGGCAAGGTTACCTGGCCCGTCATCGTCATTGCCATCGCGTCGTTCCTTTCTTGGCTCCTTGGGCGGCTTCGCCGTGGCATAACGCAAGTCGCGCCGGTCCCGCTAGCCCCGCCCGGCTTTCTGCGCGCCGCCGGCAGCGCCCGCTTGACGCTAGAACGATGGTCCAATGTGTGCATGATCACTCTGCGTGTTATGTTCCATCACGGGGCTTGATCAACCAACACGTGAAAGATGGTCGCTGAATGGAAGTTTTCGTGCAGCAGCTCATCAACGGGCTGACGCTGGGTTCGATCTATGGTCTCATCGCCATCGGCTACACGATGGTGTTCGGCATCATCGGCATGGTGAACTTCGCCCACGGCGACGTGTTCATGCTGAGCGTCTTCATCGCCCTGATCTTCTTCCTGCTGCTCACGACCTGGCTCGGGATCGGCTCGGTGGCGCTGGCCCTGTTCATCGTGCTGCTCATCGCCATGGTGCTGACCGCCTTGTGGGGATGGGCGCTGGAGCGGCTCGCCTACCGGCCGCTGCGCGGCTCCTTCCGGCTGGCGCCGCTGATCTCGGCGATCGGCGTCTCGATCTTTCTCGCCAACTTCGTCCAGGTGACGCAGGGCGCGCGCAACAAGGCGATCAACCCAATGGTGCGCGAGGTGATCCCGCTGTTCGAGCGCAACGGCTACGTGGTGGCGCTGTCGCACAAGCAGGTGATCATCATGACGGTGACCGCCGTGCTGCTCGCAATCTTTTGGTACGTGGTGCAGAGGACGGCGCTGGGCCGCGCGCAACGGGCCTGCGAGCAGGACCGCAGGATGGCGGCGCTGCTCGGCATCGACGTCGACCGCACGATCTCGTTGACCTTCGTGATCGGCGCCGCCCTGGCGGCGGTGGCCGGCACCATGTACCTTCTCAACTACGGCGTCGTCAGCTTCGCCGACGGCTTCGTCCCGGGCATCAAGGCCTTCACGGCCGCCGTGCTCGGCGGCATCGGCTCGCTGCCCGGAGCCGTTCTCGGAGGCCTCATCATCGGCCTCGTCGAGACCATGTGGTCGGCCTACTTCTCCATCGAATACAAGGACGTGGCCGCCTTCTCGCTGCTCATCATCGTGCTCGTCTTCATGCCGTCCGGCATCCTCGGGCGGCCCGAGGTCGAGAAGGTATAGGCGCGGCGATGGACGCGCCCCACAGCACGGTGGCGACGCCCGCACGGGTGTCCCTCGCATCCAATGCCGAGCTTGTCGCCGCGCTCAAGGATGCGGCGATCGCGGCGCTCGTCACCTTCGGCCTGTGCATCCCGATCATCGCCTACCGCACCGACCTGAGCATGGACAACCAGCTGATCCTGCGTCCGCGCTGGGGGCTGGTGGCGCTCATGTGCGCGCTGGCTTTCGCGTTGCGCCTGATCGTCCGGATGCTCGGTCGGCATCGTCATCTGGCGACGGCGCGGCCGCAGGCGCTGGCCACGCATGCCGAAGACCTGAGCCTGCTCCAGCGCGCCGGCAAGCTGGGCCTGCCGCTGTTCCTCGGCATCGCCCTCACCTTTCCGCTGCTCGTCTATCTTGCCAAAGGCGGGCTCAGCGAGTCGCGCTACTGGGTCGACCTCGGCATTCTGATCCTCACCTACGTGATGCTTGGCTGGGGCCTCAACATCGTCGTCGGGCTCGCCGGCCTGCTCGATCTCGGCTACGTCGCCTTCTATGCGGTCGGCGCCTATTCCTACGCGCTGCTCTCCACCACCTTCGGGCTGTCGTTCTGGATCTGCCTGCCCATGGCCGGCATCCTGGCCGCCTTCTGGGGCGTCCTCCTCGGCTTTCCGGTGCTGCGCCTGCGTGGCGACTACCTCGCCATTGTCACACTGGCCTTCGGCGAGATCATCAGGCTCGTGCTGATCAACTGGGTCGACCTGACCAATGGCGGCGCCGGCATCACCTCGATTCCGCGCGTCACCTTCTTCGGCATCCCGTTCAACGCCGACGACGACGGCTTCGCCAGCCTGTTCGGCCTCGACTTCAACGCGATGCACCGCATCGTCTTTCTCTATTACGTGATCCTCGGCCTCGCCCTGGTCACCAACTTCGTCACCCTGCGGCTGCGCAAGCTGCCGGTCGGACGCGCCTGGGAAGCCCTGCGCGAGGACGAGATCGCGTGCCGCTCGCTTGGCATCAACACGACCAACACGAAGCTGACCGCCTTTGCCATGGGCGCCATGTTCGGCGGCTTCGCCGGCTCCTTCTTCGCCGTGCGGCAGGGCTTCGTCTCCCCGGAAAGCTTCAACTTCCTCGAGTCGGCGATCATCCTGGCCATCGTGGTGCTCGGCGGCATGGGCTCGCAATTCGGCGTCGCGATGGCGGCGGTAGCGCTGATCGGCGGACCCGAGCTGCTGCGCAACATGGAGTTCACAAAGGCGATCTTCGGCGAGGGCTTCGATCCCAACGAGTATCGCCTCTTGATCTTCGGTCTCGCCATGGTGGCCATGATGGTGTGGCGCCCGCGCGGCCTGATCGCGCAACGGCAACCGTCCGTCGTGTTCAGGGAGCGCAAGGCGATCGCCGGCTCGTTCGTCAAGGAAGGGCACGGCTGATGCGCTGGCGCGCCGACCCGGTCCTCCGTGTCGAGCATCTGACGATGCGCTTCGGCGGTCTCGTCGCTGTCTGCGACCTGTCCTTCGAAGCGGGGCGCGGCGACATCACCGCCATCATCGGCCCGAACGGCGCCGGTAAGACCACGGTGTTCAACTGCATCACCGGCTTCTACCGGGCGTCGGAAGGCATGATCTCCCTGCGTCACGAAGGCGGCGCCCAATACCTGCTCGAGCGTCTGCCGGGGCACCGCGTCGCCTGGAAGGCCCGTGTCGCACGCACCTTCCAGAACATCCGCCTGTTCTCGGGCATGACGGTTCTGGAGAACCTGCTGGTCGCGCAGCACAACCCGCTGATGATCGCCTCCGGCTTCACATTTCTCGGCGTCCTCGGCCTCGGCGCCTACCGGCAGGCCGAGCGCGCCGCCATCGACAAGGCCACCTTCTGGCTCGACAAGATCGGGCTTCTCGAGCGCGCCGACGATCCGGCCGGCGACCTGCCCTACGGCGCCCAGCGCCGGCTGGAGATTGCCCGCGCCCTGTGCACCGACCCGGTGCTGCTGTGCCTCGACGAGCCGGCCGCCGGGCTCAATCCGCGCGAGAGCCGCGAGCTCAACCAGCTTCTGCTCTCGATCCGCGCCGATCATCGCACCTCGATCCTTCTGATCGAGCACGACATGTCGGTCGTGATGGAGATCTCGGACCATGTCATCGTGCTCGATTACGGCACCAAGATCGCCGACGGCACGCCGGCCGACGTGAAGAATGATCAGCGCGTCATCGCCGCCTATCTCGGCGTCGAGGATGAGGAAGTGCGCGAGGTCGAGGCGGAGGTGGGAGTGTGAGCGTCGCCGGGATCAACGTGCTGGTCGAGGAAACCCGCGCCGCGGCGAAGGGCGCGCCGCTGCTCACCGTTCGCGGCGTCAAGACATTCTACGGCAACATCATGGCCCTCAAGGGCGTCGACCTCGAGGTGCGCGAGGGCGAGATCGTGGCGCTGATCGGCGCCAACGGCGCCGGCAAGTCGACCCTGATGATGACCATCTTCGGCAATCCGCGGGCGCGCGAGGGCACGATCACCTATGCCGGCCGCGACATCACGCGCCTGCCGACGCACGAGATCGCGCGCCTGTCGATCGCGCAGTCGCCGGAGGGGCGGCGCATCTTCCCGCGTATGACCGTCTTCGAGAACCTGCAGATGGGCGCGGCGGTCAACAATTTTGCCAATTTCGAAGGCGATCTCGAGCGCGTTTGCAGCGTCTTCCCGCGCCTCAAGGAGCGGCTGCATCAGCGCGGCGGCACGCTGTCGGGCGGCGAGCAGCAGATGCTCGCCATCGCCCGCGCGCTGATGAGCCGGCCGCGCCTGCTCCTGCTCGACGAGCCCTCGCTCGGCCTCGCCCCGCTCGTCGTCAAGCAGATCTTCGACGTCATCCGCAACCTCAACGCGCGCGACGGCATGACCGTGTTTCTCGTCGAGCAGAACGCCTATCACGCCCTCAAGCTCGCCGACCGCGGCTACGTCATGGTGACCGGCACCGTCACCCTGAGCGGCACCGGCCGCGAGCTTCTCGAGAACCCGCAGGTCCAGGCCGCCTATCTGGAGGGCGGCCGGCAAGAGAAGCGCTGATGCAGGGCATACTTTACGAGGAAACGTCGTTCTGGCTGTTCGGCCTCGTCACCGTCCTGATGGGCGGCTGGGCGGCCTGGATGACCGGGCGCGCCATGGCCATCACCTGGCAGCCCTACGCGGTCCTGGCCGTCTACCTGCTGCTGCTTGCCGCGGTGGTCCGCTTCATCCACTTCGCCCTGTTCCACGGCACCTTGCTGTCCATCCATTATTACGTGGTCGATGCGGCCGTCATCCTGGCCATCGGCTCCATCGGCTTCCGCTTCACCCGGGCCCGCCAGATGGCGACCCAGTACCGCTGGCTTTACGAGCGCACCGGGCCCCTCACCTGGCGTGAAAAGGGGCAGCCCTGACCCCCGTTCCTGACCCTGCGAACGCCCGATGCGGCGGCATCCACGAGCGCACCGGCGCTCTCTTGCCCGGCGGGAAAAGCGGCAGCCGTGATCCCGTTCCTGACCCTGCGAACACCCGATGCGGCGGCGTCCACGAGCGCACCGGCGCTCTCTTGCCAAGCGCGAAAAGCGGCGGCCCTGACGCCCGTCCTGAACCTGCGAACGCCCGATGCGGAGGCGTCCACGAGCGCACCGGCGCTCTCTTGCCTG
>DATBIR010000272.1:0-7028 GCA_036556825.1 Beijerinckiaceae bacterium | reverse complement strand
ATGAGAGCTTGCGTGACACCGCCGTCGTATGGATTGCCGGGTCAAGCCCGGCAATGACAAGGAATGGTGCCGCGGCAAGCCCGTTGTCCCCGCTTTGCCCGCGTTCCCCGCTTTGCACCGCCGGCCCACGCCACCAGATTTCAGCAAAATACTGAACCGGCGTTCCAGCCTTGCATCGCGGCCACACGCCCGCCGGCCGCGCTAATTTTCAGCAAAATAGTGAGCCGCGCGCTCAATCATCGATCAGCGCCGCGCGGAACGGGCCGACGGGCAGCGGCTGGCCGTCCCAGAACGCGGCAGCAGAACCGAGCAGGCGCGTGAAGAAGTCGCGCGCCTTGGCGCCGGCGAGATCCGCCGGCGCAAAGGTGAAGGTCTCGATCCCGGCCGTGCGCAGCCGGTCGGCCTGCTCCTTCGCCTTCTTCGGCGTCAACGCCGATTGCGAGGATTGCGCCGCCACCAGGCGGTCGCCGAGCCAGAAGGCGAAATCGACGCGCACGAAACCGGCAGGGTCGATGCCGGCCGCTGCACTCGCGGCGCTGTCGGACGGCGCATGAAGATGGGCGCGCGGCAGCGGCTTTGGCGCCGAGAACAGCCAGTCGGCGGGCTTGTAAAGGCCGGCGAAGGGCGCGAGCCGCGCCGCCAGCAAGTCGCTTTGCTCATCGAGCAGGTCGGCGAGATAGGCAAAATACGCGTCGAGGAACTGCACCGCGAGCTTGTCCCACGGCCGGCACAGGCCCTTGAGATAATCCTTCACGAGCGCGGCGTCGTCGCCCGCGCCGGCCTGCACGCCCGGCGCGAAGCCGGATTCGTAGCGGCTGGTGTTGAAGCGCAGCGGCGCGCGCGCCGCGCGGTTGATGGCGGCGCAGGGAAAGGCCGTGCGCAGCCGCAGCGTGCGCGCCGAAAAGCCTTCGATGGCGAGTCCGTCCGGCGACCATTCGGCGACGCCGTAAGGAATGAGAATCACGTCGGTGAGCGCGGCGGCCACGACGTGATCGACCTCACGCGCCCTTGCCCTGGGCCTTGGCCATGAATTCGGGGCGCAGGGCCTTGCCCCAGTCGGGCGCGGCCTTGATGCGCTTGGCCTCGATCAGCGCCTCGGCTTCCTTCTGCAGGTAGGACTTGAGCTCATCGGGGCCGGTCGGGTTGACCTCGACCTTGGCGAGCGCCTGGCGGAAGGCGTCCTTCGAGACGGTGTAGCCCTTGCCCGTGTAGAAGCCGTAGATCACCTCGGCGACCTTGTCCGGACGCTCCTTGAAGTCGCGGCCGACGTCGAGCCAGGCCTTCAGATAAGCGACCACCACGTCCGGATGTTTTTGAACGAAATCGGGGGTGGCGGCCATCAGCACCGGCATGCGGTCGACGTCCCAATAGTCGATGATCGTGGTGGCGATGCCGTCGGCCTCGGCGATGGCGTTGTAAGGCTCGACATTGACCATGGCGTCGACGGTCTTCGCCGCGAGCGCCGCCACCATGTCGTCGACGTTCATGCGGATCTCCTGGTAGTCGCCCTTCTTGAGTCCGGCGGCCGGCGCGATCTTGTCGACGAAGACGGTGGCGATCGACGAGCCGGTCTGGTTGGCGATCTTCTTGCCGCGCAGGTCGGCCACCGTCTTCAGGTTCAGGTCCTTGCGCGCCATCACGCGCACCGTCTTGCCGACATGCTCGATATTGGCGATGCCGACGAGATCGCCGCGGTCGGCGCCGAGGATGAAGGACTGGCCGGCATAGGTGCCGAGATCGACCTGGCGCGCCACCATCTGCTGCATGGTGAGATTGCCCGACGGCACGGCGAATTCCTCGAATTTGATGCCCTGCTTCTGCAGCGCCCCGGACTGCAGCAGGTAATAGGTCGGCATGCCCCAGATGTTGGTCTGGTAGCCCTGGCGGATCGTCGCCGTCTGGGCGAGGGCCGGCCGGCCGAGGGCGGCCGCCAGGGCGCCGCCGCCCAAAGCCGCCAGGTGCCGCCGGCGGGTCATCGGCATGTGCAGGACCTTCATCTTTTCACTCCCTCGTTGCTTTGCCCGGCTGTGCCGTGGCCGAGCTGCCCGAGCAGCTCCTTCTGGTATTCCAGAAACTCCATGCTGAGCGGATCGCGCGGCCGTGGCAAGCCGATGCCGATCTCGGTCTTCACGCGCCCGGGATGCGGCGTCATGACCAGCACCCGGTCGGCCAGATAGACGGCCTCGGCGACGTTGTGGGTCACGTAGATGACGGTCTTGCGCGTCTCGCGCCAGACGTCGGCGACGAGCTTCTGCATCTCGTCGCGCGTGAAGGCGTCGAGCGCGGCGAAGGGCTCGTCCATCAGCAGCACCGCCGGATTGTAGGCGAGGGCGCGGGCGATGGCGACGCGCTGCTGCATGCCGCCCGACAGGTGATGCGGATAGGAATGCGCGAATTTCTCGAGCCTGACGAGGCGCAGCTGCTCGAGCGCGATGCGCTCGCGCTCGGCCTTGCCGACGCCCTTCATCTCGAGACCGAAGGTGACGTTGCCGAGCGCCGTGCGCCACGGAAACAGCTGCGCGAAATCCTGGAAGACGACGCCGCGGTCCTGGCCGTAGCCCTTGACCGCCTTGCCGTCGATGCGGATCTCGCCGGAGGAGGGCGTCAGGAAGCCGGCGATGATGTTGAGCATGGTCGACTTGCCGCATCCGCTCGGGCCGACGAGGCACAGGAACTCGGACGGCTGCATGGTGAAGTTGACGCCCTCGACGGCGGTCACCGTGCCGGCCGGCGTGTTGTAGACCAGCCCGACGTCGCGGGCTTCGATGCCGAGCATGGTGCGGAAAGCCCCTTATTCCTTTGCGACGCGCATCATGCCCCAGCGAAGCACCGTGGCATTCTCGAGCGAGCCGAAAACCAACCGTTCGAACAAGAGGCCGATCAGCCCGATGACGATCAGCGAGGCGAGCATGACATCGGCATTGAGAAACTCCTTGGCGTCGAAAATCACCCAGCCGAGACCCCAGTCGGACGCAGCGATCATCTCGGCGCCGACGACGGCGATCCAGGCGCGCACAAAAGCCTGGCGCAGTCCGGTGATGATGAAGGGCGAGGCGCCCGGCAGCATCACGTTCCAGAACAGGGCGCGCTCGTTCGCGCCCATGGCGCCGGCGGCGCGCAGCCACAGCGGATTGACCGAGCGCACGCCCGACCAGACGTTGAGCAGCATCGGGAAGGTGGCGGCGTAAAGCACGATCAGGATCGTGGTCGTGTTGCCGATGCCGAACCACAGCATGAAGACCGGCACGAGCGCGAAGGACGGGATCGGCATCAGCGCGTTGACGAGCGGCAGGAAGAAGCGCTCGACCGGCCGGAAGCGCGCCATCAGGATGCCGAGCGGGATGCTGACCGCGACCGCCAGCGCGAAGCCGATGAGGACGCGATAGAGCGTGTAGAGCACGTGCAGCGCCATGCTGCCGTCCGCGAGCATGGCCCACAACGTCGTGGCGATCGTCGGGATGGTCGGCAGCAGCGCCGCCGGAAAGACGCCGCTGCGCGCCGCTGCCTCGTAGAGCAATGCCGCAGCGGCGAGCGTGACGACGCCGCGGCGCAGGGTGCGAAGACGCTCGACGCTCGTCGTCATGCTGCGACCATCCCCCACCTGACGACGGTGTAGTTCTCGAGCCGCTGGAACACGAATTTCTCGAGGGCGAGCCCGATCACGGCAATCACGACGATCGCCGCCAGCATCACGTCGGTGTTGAGGAACTTGCGTGAGCCGAAGATCAGCCAGCCGAGCCCCCACGACACCGAGGCGAGCATCTCGACCGCGACCAGGATGCGCCAGGCCTGGGCGAGGCCGAGGCGCAGCCCGGTCAGGATGTACGGCAGCGCCCCCGGCAGCACGACCGTCCGAAAGAGGCGCCGGTCGCTGGCGCCGAGAGCCAGCGCGGAACGCACCCAGATCTCCTTCACCGCCTTCACGCCGGTCCAGGTGTTGAGGATCACCGGGAACATGGCGACGAAGCCGACGAGCAGGATCGCCGAGAGATTGCCGACGCCGAACCACAAGAGGAAGAGCGGCGCATAGGCGAGCCCGGGGATCGGGGCGCCTAGGCTGACGAGCGGCAGCAGGATGTCCTGCGCCCGGCGCGAGCGGCCCATGGCGATCCCTGCCAACACGCCGACGGTGCCGGCTATGGCGAAGCCGGCGAGCAGGCGAAACAGCGTCTCGACGGCATGGCGGGGTAGGAGCCCCGACAGGGTGAGCCTGACGAGGGTGGCGGCAATCGTTTCGAGCGTCGGGAACAACCGCTCCGGAAACACGCCGAGATGCGCGACGATCTCCCAGATGCCGCCGACCACCACGAACGGCAAGGCCGCAGCCGCAATGCTGCGCAACGGGCGCGCGATGCTCCGGCGAGCGGCTCCGGGCTTGCCTGCAAGGTCGAGGGCGATGGACATTTGTCGGGCGCTCATCATTGTTACGCATCCGACGTTGTCAACGCCATGATGCTTCAGGCACATAAGGAAGTGACCCGATGACCCCACGCGAACGCTCCACCTATTCGGCCGTCGTCGACCGCCCACCGCTCAAGCTGCCGGGCAGCGCGCGCATCGTCGTGTGGTCGATCGTCAATCTCGAAGTGTGGGACATCGGCCGGCCGATGGCGCGCCAGGTGCTGGCGCCGCCGACCGGCGAGACGCTGCTGCCGGACGTGCCGAACTGGAGCTGGCACGAATATGGCATGCGGGTCGGCGTCTGGCGTTTCTTCAAGCTTTACGAACGCCTCGGCATCCGCCCGACGCTGTCGATCAACGCGCGCGTCTGCGAGGACTACGAGCGCGTGGCGCGCCAGGCCCGAGAGGCGGGCTGGGAATTCATGGGCCACGTCTGGGACCAGATGCCGATCCACAAGATTTCCGACCAGCGCGGCATGATCCACCGCTCGCTCGACACGCTCGAGCGCTTCACCGGCAAGCGCCCGGTCGGGTGGCTCGGCCCAGGCCTCACGGAGACCCTGGAAACGCCCGACCTGCTGGCGGAAGCGGGCATAAAATACATCGGCGACTGGGTGTGGGACGACGAGCCGGCGCAGATCTCGACGAAGCACGGGCCGCTCGTGACCTTGCCCTACACCATGGAGCTCAACGACATTCCGACCATGATGGTGCAGCATCACGAGTCGCCCTATTGGCTGACGCGCTGCAAGGATGCATTCGACCGCCTCTACAGCGAGGGCGAGGAGCGGGTGAAGATCATGGCCATCGCCATCCACCCCTACATCTCCGGGCAGCCGCACCGCATCCGCTATCTCGAGGAGGTCTACGACTACGTCAACCAGTTCGACGGCGTGCTGCACTGGAACGGCGAGGAGATCCTGGAGTGGTATCAGGCGAGCGGCCGGCGGAGCGCCGAGGCCGCGGAGTAGCCGCAATGTGATGCCGGGCCGGCGCGGCCGCCCGGCGCTGCCGCTCGAAAGCAGGTATATACCTTCGGCGTCCTCTGCGTCGGAGGTCCCGTGCGCGTCCTGGCGGTCGTAACGGCAGCCGCTGCCCTGACCTGTCTCGTCACGGGACGGCTCCAGGCCCAGCCCGCGGAAGCGGCGTTTCTCGAACGCTTCCGCGGCACCTGGCAGGGAGGCGGGACGGTCCGGCGCAGCATCGATCCGAGCCCGTGGAACGTGCGCTGTGTCCTCAGCGGCGTTCCCGGGCCCAACAGCATCAGCATGCAGGGCACTTGCACCGGCGCCCTGATCGTCCAACGCCAGATCGGCGCCGAGCTCGCCTTCGATCCGCGCGCCCGCGTCTATCGCGGCGTCTATATCGGCGCGCGGGTCGGGCCGGCCAGCCTCGCCGGGACGCGCGGCGGCGACGTCGTCGCCCTCACCATCACATGGCCGGCCCCGGTCGCCGGCGACACGCGCGCCTACCTGACCATCCACAACCGCGGCGACGGCACGCTGCGCATCGTCACGGAAGACAACCTCGTGCCGGGCGGACCCACCCAGCAGACCTCCAACCTCCTCCTCCAGCGGCGATAAGGGCTTGACGACTTTCTCGTCGGCGGTGTCTTTTGCGCGACCGACAACAACACAGGCAAGGGGGAGGGATGTCCGCTTGAAAGCTCCGGCTTTCGATTACGTGCGCGCGCGCTCCCTGGCCGACGCGCTGTCCCTGCTGCAGCGCCACGGCGAGGCCGCGAAAATCATCGCCGGCGGGCAAAGCCTCGTCCCCGCTCTCAACCTCAGGCTCGTGGCGCCCTCCCTGCTTGTCGATATCGGCGGGCTCGCGGAGCTCAAGGGCATCTCGGTCGACGGCGGGGTCGTGCGCATCGGCGCGCTGACGCGTCATGTCGAGCTGCAGCGCGCGCCGGAGATC
Organism: Beijerinckiaceae bacterium; assembly: GCA_036556825.1. Taxonomy (GTDB): domain Bacteria; phylum Pseudomonadota; class Alphaproteobacteria; order Rhizobiales; family Beijerinckiaceae; genus JAJKJG01. Next base: position 707 of record DATBIR010000272.1, on the reverse strand, counting down.
GCCAGCCACGCGCCGCTGATCGCCGAGGCGATCAGGCATGTCGCCCATCCCGCCATCCGCAACCGCGGCACGATCGGCGGCAGCCTCGCGCAGGCGGACCCGGCGTCCGAGCTGCCAGCCTGCGCCCTCGCGTTGCAGGCAACAATCGTCGTCGCCGGGCCCCAGGGCGAACGCCGCATCGCCGCCGAGGATTTTTTCCGCGGCCTGTTTGAGACCGCCCTGTCGCCGCACGACGTGCTCGTCGCCGTCGAGGTGCCGGCGATCCGTCCTGACGAGCGGTCGGCATTCCTGGAACTCGCCCGACGCAGCGGCGATTACGCGCTGGTCGGCCTGGCCTGCCACGCCCGCCTGGCCGACGGGGTCTTACGCGAGCTGCGGCTCGCCTATTTCGCGATCGGAACGAAGCCGACGCTCGCCGTCAATGCGGCGAAGCAACTTGTCGGGAAGCCGTTGAGCGAAGCCTCGATCGCGGACGCGCAGGCGGCGCTGGCGCAGGATCTCGCCGCGCAGGACGACATTCACGCATCGGCCGCAACCCGCGGGCAGCTCGCGCGCGTGCTGTTGCGACGCGTGCTGGCCGCGCTGCTGCCCGAAGCCGCCGCCGAAAGGAAGACGGCGTGAACGGAACCGTGAGCATCTCTCTCACCGTCAACGGCGAGCCGGTCACGGCGTCGGTGCCGGCGCGCATGCATCTCGCCGATTTCGTG
>DATBIR010000271.1:0-2616 GCA_036556825.1 Beijerinckiaceae bacterium | reverse complement strand
ACCGCCGGCGCCGCGAAGCTATGCGCGACAAATGTCGTGTGCTAACGCAAGCGGCGCGCGTCCCCGTGCTTGCGCGCGACGCGGCGGGTTAAGAATGTAGGCAGTGCGATGTAAGAGCAGCTGACCCAAGCTGCCGCTGAAGGAGGAAACCTTATGCTGTTCCCGGGTCGGATCATCCTGGCGCTCGGCGCCTTCGTGGGCCTTGTCGCCAGCGCCGCGGCGTTTCCCGACCGGCCGGTGCAGCTCATCGCGCCATGGGCGGCGGGCGGCGGCGTCGACACGGTCGCGCGCATCTTCGCCGACGGTTTCGAGAAGGAGCTCGGCGTTCCCGTCGCCGTCGTCAACCGGACGGGTGGCGGCGGCCTCACGGGCCACACCTTCATCGCGACCGCTGCGCCCGACGGCTACATCCTCGGCGTCGCCAGCCCCGAGATCGCTTTCTACAAGCCGCTCGGCCTCGGTGACTTGACCCCGGGGAACCTTGATCTGTTCTCGCGCCTGTCGCTGATCCCCGCCGGCGTCACCGTGCGCGCGGATTCGCCCTACAAGACGCTGGCCGACTTCCTCAAGGCCGTGAAGGAGAGCCCGAAGGGCACCTTCATGGGCTCCGGCACCGGCACCGGCGGTTCCTGGCACATCGCCGCCGGGGGCCTCCTCAAAGCGGCGGGCATCGCACCCGACCGGCTGCGCTGGGTGCCGAGCCAAGGCGGCGCCCCGGCCCTGCAGGATCTCGCCTCCGGCGGCCTCACGGTCTTCACCGGCTCGCCGATCGAGGCCAAGCCCCTGCTGGACGCGGGCAAGGTGCGCACCATCGCCGTCATGGCGGAAGAGCGTCCCGCCACCTTCCCGGAGATTGCGACCACAAAGGAGAGCGGCATCGACTGGACGTACCAGAACTGGTTCGCCCTGGTCGGCCCGAAAGGCATCCCGCAGGACCGCCGCCAAAAGCTGTTCGAGGCGGCGCAGCGCGCCATGGCGCGCCCCGAGGTGCAGGCGGCCATGAAGGCCCGCGGCATTACCCCCGTGTGGGACAAGCCCGGCGAGTTCGACGCTTATGTGCAAGGCTTCGTCGAACGGGGCACCGCCGTGTTGAAGGACCTGGACCTCATCAAGAACTGATCGCGCGACAGGCGCCGGAGCGTCAGGCTGTCGTTTCGAGCATCGTCGCGTTTCGGCCCTGCGGCTCCGGCCGCCGCAAGGGGTGCAGAGGGCGTGCGGGATGATCGTCCCCGTCGAGCATCCTACTCGCTGGTATGACTGCCCACGCGGTTTTGATCCGGCGGCTCCCGCTTCAACGGGGTGAGCGCCTTCAAGGTCACGAATGTTACGACCGAAAGCATCACCGCGACATCGAAAACGCCTAGCCCTACTGCCATGCCGATGGCGCCCGTCACCCAGAGGCTGGCCGCCGTTGCAGTGCCACGAACCGAGTCTTTCAATCGTAGGATGGCTCCCCCACCGATGAATCCCATTCCGGTGATGAGTCCTTCGATGACGCGAGCGGTGGCTTCAGGACTGCCCTGTATCGTGGTTTCAGCGGCCTGGACGAAGCCGCAGCTGGCGACGGCGACCAGCGGAAAGGTCCTGAGACCGGCGCTCCGCTCTTCGCGTTCCCTGTCCCATCCGATGGGAAAGGCGAGCACGTAGGCAATGCCCAGAGCCAGGAGGTGCGGCAGAATGTTGAACGTGTCATGACTCATGATCGCATCGAGCATCCAGGATACCTCGTCATCACCTCAAGGGAGGAACGAACGCATGAAGCCAGACCGCGACGTCGAAAAGGGTTACCCCTTGCCCGAGTTCATCGAGAAGCTTCGGCGCCTTGCGGATTCTTTAGAGAAGGGTCAGCGATTCCAGATCGAGATTGCGGGTGAGAGGATATCTGTTCCCGTTGGCGCCACCTACACCATCGAACATGAACGCGGACAAGGCGAGGAAGAGATCGAATTCCAGATCAAGTGGTCAAACCAATAGCTCCTCGCCAGCGCGGACGACAAAACCTCCCAGCCTCGTCGGCGGGCTCCGAACTGAAATCAAAGCGCATGGCGGCAAGTCTCTTCCTCACGTAAGGTCAAGTGAGAGCCCGTCGTGGTCGGCTGGACCGACCAGGAGGGCTCGCGTCCGCATCTCGGGGCGCTGCCGTGGCCGTGCGCTGCCACGCGCTCACGCCTCCGCCGCGGCAGCATCCTCGGGCGACGTCCTGCCGCCGCGCAGCCGGCTGGTCTCGGCAACATCTACCGAGAAGTCATCCTTCAGCGCGACCTTGTAGGTCTCCTGCGCCTCGACGAGGCTGACGTAGCCGAGCGCCGCGTCGGCGGCGACGCTCGCCGGATCGCGCTCGGCCGGATCGCCGAGCCCGCCGCCGCCGGGCATCTCCACCACCAGCCGGTCGCCGGGCGGAACGACATGCGTGCCGCGCGCCGGCAGCTCCTTGCCGGATTTCAGGTGCAGGCGGCCGGTGGCGCCGTCGCGGCCTTCGCCGCGCCCGCGCGCCGGATATTGCACGCGCTGGAAGCGCGCGAAGATGGCGAAGGGGCTGTCGTTTCGGCTGCTCACTTCGATCACCTGCCCGAGGCCGCCGCGGCGGCGGCCGGCGCCGCCGGAATCCTCGCGCAG
>DATBIR010000270.1:0-3297 GCA_036556825.1 Beijerinckiaceae bacterium | reverse complement strand
TGGCCACGGCACCACCGGCATGGCCAAATTCTGGAAGAACGAGTTGCAGGCCTTCTTGGAGACGGTGCCGCGGCGCACCGCAGCGCGCGCGCAGTGACCCTGCCCTCCCCCGCGCGTCTCGGGCCTGCCCGGGAGGCGCGGGGACGGGACAGCGCGCAAACAACCTCGCGCCCCGTTACATTCCGGGTTACACGGACTCGCATGACCGTTCACGCCACGTCGCCGCATTTCAAGGATAACGCCCGCGAGGCGCTCGCCGACCCGCAGCTGCAGCGGGCGCTCGGGCACGTCAAGCGCGGCTTCATCGCCCGTCGCCAGGCGGCCGTCGACAAGCTGCCCGAATTCGACGCGCTGCGCGACGCGGCGCGCGAGATCAAGAACCACACGCTCGCCCATCTCGACCTCTATCTCGAGCGCTACGAAGACAAGGTGCGCAGCTCCGGCGGCCACGTGCATTTCGCGCGCAACGCCGAGGAGGCGCGCAACATCGTGCTGACAATCTGCCGCACGGCCGGGGCGCAGACGGTGACCAAGGGCAAGTCGATGATCGCCGAGGAGATCGGCCTCAACGCCCATCTCGAGGCCGCCGGCGTCACGCCGGTCGAGACCGACCTCGGCGAATACATCATCCAGCTGCGCGGCGAGATCCCGAGCCACATCATCGCGCCGGCGGTGCATGTCAACGCCACCCAGGTCGAGCAGGATTTCCGGCGCGTGCACGCGCATCTCGACCCGAAGCGCGACCTGTCGGAGCCGGTTCAGCTCCTGGGCGAGGCGCGCACCGTGCTGCGCGAGCAGTTTCTCGGCGCCGATGTCGGCATCACCGGCGCCAACTTCCTGGTGGCCGAGACCGGCACCTCGATCATCGTCACCAACGAGGGCAACGGCGACCTCTCGCAGATCCTGCCGAGGACGCATATCGTGCTGGCCTCGATCGAGAAGCTCGTGCCCACCCTGGAGGACGTCAGCCAGCTCCTGCGCGTGCTCGCCCGCTCGGCGACCGGGCAGGACATGTCGGTCTACACGACCTTGTCGACCGGTCCGCGCCGCGCCGCCGATGCCGACGGGCCGGAGCATTACCACGTGGTGATCCTCGACAACGGCCGCTCGAGCATGCTCGGCACCAGCTTTCAGGAGATGCTGCGCTGCATCCGCTGCGGCGCCTGCATGAACCATTGCCCGGTCTACCAGGCGGTCGGCGGCCATGCCTATGGCTGGGTCTATCCCGGGCCGATGGGCGCCGTGCTGACCCCGACCCTGATCGGCGTCGACAAGGCCGGCCACCTGCCCAACGCCTCGACCTTCTGCGGCCGCTGCGAGAGCGTGTGCCCGGTGCGCATTCCGCTGCCGAAGCTGATGCGGCACTGGCGCGAGCGCGAGTTCGAGCGCCACCTGTCGCCGGCAACCGTGCGCGCCGGCCTGAAGCTATGGGGCTTTTTCGCGCGGCGGCCGCTGCTCTACCGGGTGGCGATGCGGCTCGCCATGGGCGGGCTCGGCCTCGCGGGCCGCAGCCGCGGCCGCTTCCGCTGGCTGCCCCTCGCCGGCAACTGGACCAGATTCCGTGATTTTCCGGCGCCCGAAGGCGGGACCTTTCAGGCGCGCTGGCAGCGCCAGCGTTCGGGCCGGGAGAGCGCATGAGCGCCCGCGACGACATCTTCGCGACGATCCGCCGTTCGCTCGCCGTGACCGGCGACGAGGCCATCCGGCGCCAGATCGTCCAGGACCGGCTGCAGCGCGCCCCGAAAGGCGTGATCCCGGCGCGCGGCCAGCTCGACGGTCCGGCGCTGATCGCCCTGTTCCGCATGCAGGCGGAGGCGGCCTTCGCGACCGTCGTCGAGCTGGCGTCGGCCGCCGAGGTCCCCGGGGCGGTCGCCGACTTCCTGCGCGACCATAACCTGCCGGCGACCATCCGCATGGGCGACGACCTCCGGCTCGTGGCCATGCCGTGGGGCGAGACCTCGCTCGAGGTCTCGCGCGGGCGCAGCGACGGCGACGACCTCAACGCCGTCAGCCACGCCTTCGGAGGCGTCGCCGAGACCGGCACCCTGATCATGGCGTCGGGGGCGGAAAACCCGTCGACCCTCAACTTCCTTGCCGACAACCACATCGTCGTGGTGTCGGCCAAGGACATCACCGGCGACTACGAAGCGACGTGGGACAGGCTGCGCGCAACCTACGGCAAGGGGCGGATGCCGCGCACCGTGAACATGATCACCGGCCCGTCCAGGTCGGCCGACATCGAGCAGACGCTCCTGCTCGGCGCCCACGGCCCGCGCCGCCTGCACATCGTCGTCGTGAACGGGTCTTAGAGCATGATCCGGCGAAGTGGGCAGCGCTTCGCCGAAAAAGATCATGCGGCTCAATGAGAAGCGGAGCGGGATCGATTCAATCTGAAATGATCCCGCTCTAAGGTCGCCGCGGCGTCGCGTCGCTGTCCACGGACGGGTGCGCGAGACCGCTGGCGGATTTCGTTTTTCTCGTGTAAGCCTTTGAAAGGAAACGAACTTTAAAACAATTCCAAACTGTGGGCGGTTGATGATCGTCTGTTCCTGCAACGTTTTCAGCGACGGCGACGTGCGCGAATGCCTGAAGGGGCCGGGCTGCCCGCGCACGCCGGCGGAGGTCTATCGCTGCCTCGGCTGCAGCCCCGAATGCGGGCATTGCGCGCGCACGATCCGGGGCATCATGGACAAGGCGCTCGCGGCCGCCCAATGCGCGGCCGGAGCGTGCGGCTGCTGCACCAGCGCCGTCCTCGCCGCGCCGATCCCGGCCGAGCCTTCGCTTTAGAGCATGATCCGGCAAAGTGGGCACCGCTTTGCCGAAAAAGATCATGCGGCACAAAGAGAAGGAGAGCAGGATCGATTCGATCCGAATTGAGCTTGCTCTAACTCGGGCCAAGCCGTTTCCACGCATGCAAGTCAGGCGGTCCCGACTTGCGCTTTGATGCGGATCTCGGGCAGGCCGAGATCCGGTGGGACCGGCTTTCTCTGCAAGACTCATTTTCGTGGGCGAACCGGCGCCCCCCGGATCACGTCCGGGGCAGGCATTCGCCGGAAAATGCTGCAAGCGCGTCGATCTGTTCGGCCACCTGGTTCCCGGATGAGTCCGGGCGCTTTGGCCGGATCACGCGCGACGGAACCGAATCCATCCCCTCGCGTCTATAACCATCGATTGTTCAGTCGGGCGAGGGAGTGACCAATGAAGGGCGACGCGAAAGTCATCGAATATCTCAATCGCGGACTGCGGCACGAATTGACCGCGATCAACCAGTACTGGCTGCATTACCGGCTGCTCGAC
>DATBIR010000269.1:0-8676 GCA_036556825.1 Beijerinckiaceae bacterium | reverse complement strand
CCCACCCCTAACCCCTCCCCGCAAGGGGGAGGGGAATGCTACAGCCGCTCCTGCAGCTTGCGGGCGAGTTCGAACAGGCGCTGCTCGAGGATGACCGGCGCCTCGCACACATAAGGCAGCGCCTGGCTGCGCTCCTCGAAGATACGCTTGTCCCAGAAAAACTGCGTCTCCAGCGCGCGGTCGTCGGCCGGGCCTGGCGCGGCCGGCGAGTCCTTGACGGCGCTGAGGCGGTCGCTCTCGTCGCGCACCCGGTCGGCCAGGCGGCGCTGGCCGCGCGCGTAACGCTCGATCGCCTCGATGACCCGGCTGCGCTCCAGATTGATCAGCTCGAGCACGCCGGCGAAGACGCGCGTCAAGCGCTGCTCGCGATCGCGGCCGGCCGCCGCGACGAAGGCGCCGATCAGCCGATCGGCCTCGTCGAGGTCGGTGCGGCGCGCGGCAAGCCGTTGCGCAAGCGCAGCCGCTTCGGCGTCGCGGCTCCAGTCCGTCGCGCCGGCGGGATCGGGACCGGCCCAGATCGCGCCGGCCGTGATCGTCGCCACCTTGCGCTGCACGCACGGCCAGTCCTCCGCCGTCGGCTGTGCGTGGCCGGCGGCGGTCGAGCCGAGGAGCGCTGCGACAAGACCCATTGCCAGCTTGTTCACTGCGCGTCTCCCGCCGGGCCGCCACGCCGCCCCATCATGCCGCGGCCCGGATCGTAGGCCAGAACGGCGAGAAGGAAAAATCCCAGCGTCGTTGCCGTCACGACCGCGGCGGACACCGGCTCGAAGGAGCCGTAAAGCGCGTGCCGCACCAGCTCGACCGCATGCGTGAACGGGTTCGCCAGGCAGATCACGTAGAGCGCCTCGCTCGCTTCGCGGATGCGCCACAACGGATACAGGGCCGAGGAGGCGAAGAACATGGGAAAGATCACGAAGTTCATGACGCTGGCGAAATTGTCCATCTGACGCACGAGCGACGACAACAGGAGACCGATCGCCGCCAGCATGAAACCCGTCATGATCAAGGCGGGCAGCGCGAGCAGATATCCCCAGGCGGGGATGTCCACGTCCCAGAGCCGCGCGATCGCCAGGAACACGTAGACCTGGACCAGGGACACGGCGACGGTGCCGACGATCTTGGCAAGCAGCAGGAACCAGCGCGGAAACGGGCTGGTCAGCAGCACGCGCATGGAGCCGACCTCGCGGTCGTAGACCATGGTCAACGACGACAGCATGCCGTTGAAGAGCTGGATCATCACGGCGAGGCCCGGCGTGATGTAGACCTCGTACAGGATGTAGGTCTCGTAAGGCGGGATGATCGAGACGCCGAGGACGCTGCGGAAGCCGGCGGCGAAGATGAACAGCCACACCAGCGGACGCACCAGCGCCGCGAAGAAGCGCTCCTTCTGATGCACGAAGCGGAGCAGCTCGCGCGCGACGATGCCGGCGAGACAGATGCCGTGGCCCGACAAGCCGAGGCGGCGGCCCGGGCGCATGACGCTCGTCCACGAAGGCCGCGCTTCCGCCGCCTCACGCATCGGCAGCTTCCTTGCCGGGCTCGGTGGTGAGGGCGCGGAAGGCATCCTCGAGCCCGCGCGATCCGGGCGCGGCGGCGATGATATCAGCGGCGCCGCCCTGCGCGACGACATGGCCGCGATGCAGCACGTAGATGAGATCGTCGGGCGCGATCTCGTTGAACAGATGGGTGGCCCACAGAACCGAAAGGCCCTGCTCGGCGACGAGCTTGCGCACCGTGGCAATGACGTTGCTGCGCGACGCCAGGTCGAGCCCGACCGTCGGCTCGTCGAGCAGCAGAAGGCGCGGGCCGTGCACGAGCGCGCGCGCAATCTCGACGCGGCGGGCCTGCCCGCCGGACAGCGTGCGAACCTTCTGGTCGATCATGTCGCCGAGGCCTGCCTGCGCCAGCACGGCGGCGATGCCGGCGCGCACCTCTCGTCCGGCGAGGCCGTGCAAGGCGGCATGGTAGGCGAGGTTCTGACGAAGGCTGAGGTCCGGGTCGAGCGTCCGGCTCTGAAACACGACGCCGAGCTCGGCAAGCGCACGAGAAGGCGCGCGCTGCAGATCGTGGCCGAAGATGCGCACGCTGCCGGAACGGTTGTGATAGAGCCGCGTGAGGATCGAGAAGAAGGTCGTCTTGCCGGCGCCGTTGGGGCCGAGCAGGACGACGAAGCGGCCGCGCGGCACGGTCACGGACACGTCGGCAAGCACCTGGCGGGCGCCGAACCGGTGTCCGACATGTGCAGCCTCGAGCGCAGCCTCGCGGCCAGGCTGCACCATCTCGTGCGTTGCCGCGGCCTCGGCGAGGGCCGTCATTGCCTCGGCATCTTGCGGTTCATGGCCTGGCCTCCGTCACACGGTTTTGATGCGCAGCTGCGGAGCGCCGCTGCCGGTCCCGCCCGCCCAGCTTCAAAGGCCCGCCTGCCTCGCGTATGGTCTTCGTGACGCTTGGGGGCACGTCGCCCCGTCGGAGCGGCAGCAAGCCGCGAGCCGGTCGGGATTGTCAATGTCCCGAGGGGAGCTTTGTCATGGGGCAGTTGCGCCGCATCGTCCTGATCGCAGGAGCGTTGCTGATCGGCTCGGCCGCGAGCGCCGCCGATCTGGTCAGGGGACGGGTCGATCTTCCCGAACTCGTGCTCGGCGACGGGGAGGGCAACGACTACGCCGTGTCGCAGAAGGACATCGAGCTGGAATCCGGCAAGTCCTACCGGCTCTCGATCACGGCCAAGGGTGCGAAGGAATACAAGTTCTTCGCCCCCGACTTCTTCCGGCACATGTGGATCAACCAGATCGTGATCAACCACCTCGAGATCCACATGCAGGGGGCGCCGCGGCACCTCGAATTCGACGATCAGGGCACCATCCACGTCGAATTCGTGATGATCCGGCCCGGCGAATATGCCTGGTATATTCAGGGGCTCGAAAGCCGGGGCATGACCGGCCGGTTCATCGTCAAGTGAACGACACAGGGGGAGGAGCCGCCATGCGCATGGTGATCGCAGCCGCCGCCGTCGTCATCGGCGGCGCGGCGTGGGCCGACGACAGGGCGGATTGCGGCGCCGGCATCGACATGATCAAGGAGGAAATCGCCCGAAAGCCGGCGCAGGCGACCTTGACGAAGCTCCAGGCGGCCCTGCGCGTCGCCGAACGCGAGCAGCGCGAACAGGAATTCGACGAGTGCGTCGACGCCGTCAAGGATGCGCGCAAGGCCCTCGGACGCTGACGACCTTCAGCGCGGCGACACCGCGGCGCCCCAGGGCAGCCGGCCGACCGGGATGCTTTTGGTGACGCGCAGGCTCTGGACGTCGATCACCGAGACGTCGTTGGACGAGCCGTTGGTCGTGAACAGGAGCTTCTCGTCCGGCGTGAAGGCCAGCTGCCAAACCCGCTGGCCGACCAGAAGGTATCTTTCGACCTCGAACGTCTCGGCGTTGACGACGGCGACGCGGTTGGCCGGACCGAGCGCGACGAAGGCGCGCTTCGCATCCCGGGTCAGACGGATCCCGACCGGCTGAATGGCCTCCGACGAGACGCCGGGAATCTTGAACTCGATCTTGCGCACCACCTTGCGGGTCGCGGGGTCGATGACCGTCACCGTGCCGCCGACCTCGGCCGATACCCACAGCGCCTTGCCGTCGGACGAGAACTCGGCAAAGCGCGGCCGCGCGTCGACGAGCACATTGTCGAACACCTTGAAGCTCGCGGTGTCGATGAAATGGGCCATGTTGGTGGTCTCGGAGGTGTTGACGAGAACCTTTCCGTCCGGGCTGAGGCCCATCCCCTCCGGCTCGACGCCGACCGGCACCTCGGCGAGAACCTTGTTGTGCTCGACATCGAGCACGGTGACCTGGTTGTCGTCCTCGTTGGCGATGTACAGGGGATTGCCCGAGGGGTGCAGGACGAACAGCTCCGGGTCGGGCCCCGAGCGCAGCGAGCGCAACACCTTGCCGGTCGCGGTATCGACCACGTCGACGCGGTTGTCGTCGCTGGCGCAGACGTAAAGATGCTTGCCGTCCGGCGAGATGGTGATGCCGCGCGGGCGCCGGCCGACCTTCCACGTCGCGGTCACCTGAAGGGTGGCCGCGTCGATCACCGAGATGGTGTTGTCCTTCTCGTTCGAGACATAGACCGTGTAGGCGAGAGCCGGCTGGACGAAAGCCGCGGCGAGCACGGTCGCCATCAGCGCGGCGCAGCGGCGCAGGAACGGGTGCATGGTCACACTCCCTCAGACGATTTTCCGGCGAAGTGGGTCCGCTTCGCCGAAGAAAATGCGTCTTTAGAAAAGCCAGAGCCGATTCCACCTGAGTGGAAACGGCTCTAGCGAAGACGGCACGCGCTCTCGGGCTCATCGAAGCCGAGGCTGTCGAGCGGCGTGCGCTGATGCAGAAAGCCGGCTTCCGGCGCGACGGAGACGAGGGCGGCGGGCTGCGCCAGAAGAATCGGCTGGCGCAATTGCAGGTCCCATGACCGGAAGCTCAAGCGCACGCCCTTGAAGGCGGCGAGGTCGAAATCCGGGCCGAGCATGAAGCGGCCGACCGCCCTGGCGTCGCCATCCTTGATGCGGGTGACGGTCTCGCCGATCGCCCGCACGGCGACCCAGGCGTGATAATCGATGGCGCGCATCGGGCGGTTCGCGGCGCGGCGGAAGCGGTTCTGCAGCTGCGCGGCGCCCCAGTATTCGTGCGCAGCGTGCCAGGACGTCGGCACGAGCCCCTGCGTGCCGGCGACGGGGCGCGGATCCCACGTGCGGAAGGGGACGTAGTCGCCGAAGTCGCCGGCTTCATCGGCGACGACCGCCACGTCGTAGTCGACGCCGCGCGTGAAGACGAGCGCGTCCGCCCGGGTCGGGCTGTCGCCTTTGGTCTGGGCGAGCGGGCCGAACTCCCAGGCCTTGTCGGCCGTGATGGTCAGGCCGAACTTGCGCGCGGACCGGCGCATCGCATCGGCATAGAGAATGTCGGCCGGTTGCGGCCCGACGATCAGGAAAACCTTGCGCCAGCGCTTGAAGGCAAGGAACTGGGCGAGCGCGTCGGCGAGCATCGCCCGGCTCGGCGCCACGTGGAACACGTTGGCGCGGCAATCGGCGCCGCGCAGGCGGTCGTCCGGGGCGCCGATGTTGAAGAGGACGGCAGGCGCGCCCTTGAGCGCGTCGGCCACCGCCAGCAGTTCGTCGGCGGGAAGGTTCACGGCGATGACGCCGGCGCCGCCCTCGACCAGCTTTCGCGCCGCCGCGACCGGCGCGTCGTCCTCATCGAGAGCGGCTTCCTCCAGCTCGAAACGCTGACCGGTGAACGCGCCGGTCGTCTGGTTCTCCCTGAGCGCGACACGCGCCCCCGCAAACCCCTCGTCCTCCGGGACGGCATTGAAGCTGAAGGTCGGCGGGGGCGGGGGCTTGCGCGCCAGCACGCCGATGCGCACGACCTGAACCGCCGTGCCTTGCGCGGCGAGGGGGGCCGGCAAAGCAAGAAGTGCCGCGCAGCCGGCCACGCCGGCGCGCATGAGGGAGCAGACGAAGCGGCTGCGACGTTTCATTGACATCGTCACGGTAGCAGCAAAGATCGCCAAGCTTCAACGGCCGCGCTTGCCCTATGTGGAGAGTGTCGGTCTCGTCGGAGTTAATTTATGTTATCGCGGGGCAAGACTTGCCAAGAGAAAGCGCACGGACCGCATGTAGCCCTGAGACCGAGCATGCGAATTGACAAGCTTTGCCGAGACGAGGTCAAGCTTCAATTCGCTGCATCGGCCGGAACGACGATCGCGCAACTTTTTCCTGAACAAATTTCGTTGCGCGGCGTTTGGCTGTATCGGCCAGCCTCTTAGCTTCCACTCGCTCCCGTAATCGCGACGCCGAGGGATTTCGCATGCTTATTCTATTGTCTGTCTGCCTCATGGCTTCCCCCAGCACGTGCAGGGAAGAACGTGTCAACTGGACGTTCGAGGATGCAAACTTCATGGGCTGCCTTGTGCATGCGCAGGGCGTCCTCGCGCAATGGCAGACCGAGCACCCGGATTGGCGCGTGCAGCGCTGGCGCTGCGTGCCGCGCACGGACGTTCCGACGGATCTGTGACCGCCCGAACGGCGCTCCTGCGGCGCCTCATCACGTCGATACAGCCCTGACCCTCCGCGTCGCGCGCCGCGCAAGCGGTGGCGCGACGCGCCGGCCCTTGGTACAAGGCTCTTTCGGGACGCGGGCTGCGACGGCCGCCGCGCCGGAGGGAGGGTTGCCGCGATGCGGGCAGGAGCAGGCCGGCGGGCATTGATCGCTCTCGCTGTCGTGGGCTTGCCGCTGTCGGCGGGGCTTGCGGCAGACAACGACGCCGCCGCCGATTATCCCACCAATGCGCGCGCCGATTACGTCTTCGGATGCATGGCGGCCAATGGCCAGACCCGCGCGGCGCTCGAGCGCTGTTCATGCTCGCTCGATATCGTCGCCTCGATCCTGCCCTACGACCGCTACGTCCAGGCGGAAACGATCCTCAGGATGCGCCAGGGCATCGGGCAGCAGGCGTCGATCTTCCGCAGCACCAAGATGTTCGACGACGTCGTCGCCGACCTGCGCCGCGCCCAGGCGGAGGCCGAGATCCGCTGCTTCCGGTAAATCTGCTCAGAATGCAGGGCCGCCGGGAAACTGCTGCCGGAAAACCTGGCCGTTGGTGTCCTTTGCCTCGACCGTGACCGGCTCGCCGCTGGCCCGGTAGCTGAAGCGGAAGGTCGGGTCCTCGCTGAGCCCGATGCTGCCCTCCACCCGGAACAGCGGCCGCGCTCCCTGGCTCACGCTGACCGTCTCGACGAACCACGCCGGCGTGTAGAGCCGCGTCAGCTGATCCATCTGCAGCCCGGAATAGTTCGGGTGGCGGATCTGCACCTGCGCCTCGTTGCCGGCGAAGATGCGAAAGCGCATCTGGCCCAGATTGGCGGTCGCCTCGGCCGGATCCTTCGTTGCCGGCGCCGAGCAGCCGCCCGCGGCCTTGATGTAGGCCTTGACCATGTGCAGCCGGCCGTCGCTGGTCTCCGCGACCGCGCGCACGAAGGAATAGGAATTGACGCGCACGCGGGTCGAGAGATCGAAGGCGCGGCGGGCCTCGTCGAACGTGAAGGAGGCCGCAACCGGAGCGGGGTTTTCGTCGATGACGAGCGTGACGGCCCTGACCGGCGCCGCGCCGTCCGGGACGCGGATGCGCAGATCCAGCGGCACGAGCGCCGCGTCCTCGGCCCGCCCAGGCGCCACCAGATCGAGAACGGATGCCCCGTCCTCGATGGACCGCACGCCGAAGATCTCCGGACGGATCGACTCCCACGTCGCCTCGCTGTCCGACGCGAGCGCGGCGCCTGGCGGCATCATGAAAAGAAGCGCCAGCCCGCCCGCAAGGCAGCGGAGATGGACCAAAAGCTCGCGCACGGCGCCCTCCTAAGCAGGTTTCGGAGCACCGCATACGCTCGGCGCGTGCGGGCCCCGAAACCCCGCAGGAATGTAAAAAGCTTGCAGGCTTGCGCGGGCCGGACCTCGTGTTCCGGCCCCGATAAACCTGCGAGGCTCCCGGCGCGCCATTATCTTCGGCGCGCCCGGGCGGTCAATTCACGATGCCGCGCCCGGCTCCGCGCGGTCCTCCTGTCCGTCTCGCAGTCGTGACGCGGGCTCGCCTTTCAAACGCCACTACTCGGCAATATAGTTCAGCTGGTCGAGGAGCGGCGCGCCCCCTTGCGGCGCGCATGACATCCCCGATCCACCTCGAATGCGCCCGGCGATGGACGCCCGAAAGGACCAGAACATCCGGCCACTGATCTGATGCATTGACCCCCGGTCATTCGAACATGGCCGGCTCAAGGGAGGACACGATGACTGACGGTATCTCAATCCATCCCTCCGTCGATAATGGCATCCAACCGGCAGCGGCAAATTTCGCCGGCGGAACTCTCACCTGCAATTGCGCGCGCGACCCGGTCGAGGTCAGGATAACGGCGCAGACCGCCCATAATCACGTCTGCGGCTGCACGCGCTGCTGGAAGCCGGCCGGCGCCATCTTCTCGATGGTCGCGGTGGTGCCGAGCGCGAATGTCAGCGTGGTCGCGAACGGCGACAAGCTCAGCATCGTCGATCCCTCGGCAACCATCCAGCGCTACGCATGCCGCGAGTGCGGAGTCCACATGTATGGCCGCATCGAGAACCAGAAGCATCCCTTCTACGGGCTCGATTTCATCCATACCGAGCTGTCGCGCGAGTCGGGCTGGTCGCCGCCGGAATTCGCCGCCTTCGTCTCGTCAGTGATCGAATCCGGGGTCGATCCGAGCCGCATGCCGGCGATCCGGGCGCGGCTGAAGGAACTCGGGCTCAAGCCCTATGACTGCCTGTCGCCGCCTCTGATGGACGCGATCGCCACGCACACGGCGAAGGCCGCCGGCAAGCTCGCAGCATAGCCGCAAGGCCTCCGAAGCGCGTGCACGACGAGGGCCACCGGCGCGGGTGGCCCGACGCAACGCAAGGGGCATGAGCCGTGCCCCTTGCGGGTTCTTGCACGCCCGCAACTCGATAGCCTATCCAGCACGACGAAGCCGGCTGCCTGAAACGGGAGTCGAACTTCCCGGTCGGGCCGAGGTCGCGCGAGGATAAGGTCTGGGCGCGTCGGCTCTTCCCGGCGGGTGCAGTTAAAGGATGATCAAGAATGCTTAGGAGATCGG
>DATBIR010000268.1:0-40161 GCA_036556825.1 Beijerinckiaceae bacterium | reverse complement strand
CCGACGCGACGATCGCGCCCGCTTAACCTCCGGCGCCGAAAGGCTTACATGGGCGGCGAATGCAGCGATGCGCATTGATCGAGAGGGTCCCTTGGCTGTCACCCGTGAGCAGGTTCTGCAGGCTCTATCGACCGTCACGCTCGGCGGCGGGCAAAGCCTGGTCGCGTCGGGGCGGCTCTCCGACATCGTCGTCGGCCCGAACCGCGTGATGTTCTCGATCGCCGTCGAGCCAAGCGAGGCCGCTGCCATGGAGAGCGTGCGGCGCATGGCGGAAAACGCCGTGCGTGCCCTTCCCGGCGCCGGCCAGGTTCTGGTCAGCCTCACGGCCGACCGCCCGGCCGCGCGCGGGCCGTCCACCAGCCCGCAGGTCACGCCCGGTCGGCCCGCCGGCGCGCCGACCGCCAGGGCCCAGCAGATCCCCGGGGTCAAGCACGTGATCGCCGTCGCGTCGGGCAAAGGCGGCGTCGGCAAGTCGACGACGGCCTGCAACCTGGCCCTCGGGCTGCAGGCGCTCGGGCGGAAGGTCGGCATTCTCGACGCCGACATCTATGGCCCATCGATGCCAAAGCTGTTCGGGCTGCAGGGCAAGCCGCGCGTGCTCTCCGGGCGCATTCTCGAACCGCTCGACGGCTACGGCATCAAGGTGATGTCGATCGGCTTCATGGTCGAGGAAGAGACGCCGATGATCTGGCGCGGGCCGATGGTGATGTCGGCGATCACGCAGATGCTGCGCGAGGTCGCCTGGGGCGATCTCGACGTGCTCGTCGTCGACATGCCGCCGGGCACCGGCGACGCCCAGCTCACCATGGCGCAGGCGACCCCGCTCGCCGGCGCGGTGATCGTCTCGACCCCGCAGGACCTCGCCCTGATCGACGCGCGCCGCGGCGTCGCCATGTTCCGCCGCGTCGAGGTGCCGATCCTGGGGATCGTCGAGAATATGGCGACCTTCGTCTGCCCGCATTGCGGGCAGAGCTCGCACATCTTCGGCCACGGCGGCGCCCGCGCCGAGGCGGAGCGTCTCGGCGTGCCGTTCCTGGGCGAGGTGCCGCTCAACATGACCATCCGCGAAACGTCGGACGCGGGCCGGCCGGTCGTCGCCATCGATCCCGACGGTCCGCACGCCCGCGCCTACAAGGACATGGCGCGCCAGGTCTGGGCTTCGCTATCGGGCGACAGCGCGCGGCCCGTGCGTCCGCCGCCAAAGATCGTCATCGAATGATGCGCAGCTGCATGAGCGTGCGCCCGCACCGCGCAAGCTTGGGGCCGAAATGGTCGCGAGGTCGCGGCGCAAGGCCTTCAATGGAACGGTCCCTCTTTCCGCGCCTTAACCGTTGCCAATATCCGCACGCCCGCCACCGGGATGCACAAAGACAGTAAGACGAATAAACACATAGACATGAACCATCTCACCGAGAGGGCGGCGTCCGCGGCGATGCGAGCCGCGGTGCTGACCGGACCGGGCCGGATGCGCATCGAAGCGACCACGCGCCCCGAGCCCGGCCCTGGCCAGGTGCGGCTGCGCCTGGAAGGCTGCGGGGTGTGCGCCTCGAATCTGACGCCCTGGGCCGGGCCCGACTGGATGCAGTTCCCGACCGAGCCCGGCGCGCTCGGCCATGAGGGCTGGGGCACGGTCGAGGCACTCGGACATGGCGTGGACAGCGTTTCGCTGGGCGACCGCGTCGCGGCGCTCTCGTACAGAGCCTACGCCGAATACGACCTGGCCGATGCGGATGCCGTGGTGCGCCTGCCGGCTGCGCTCTCCGGAAAACCCTTTCCCGGCGAGCCGCTCGGCTGCGCCATGAACATCTTTCGCCGCAGCGGCATCGCGGCCGGGCAGACCGTGGCCATTGTCGGCATCGGCTTTCTGGGCGCCATCCTGACCCGCCTCGCAACCGATGCGGGCGCCCGCGTGATCGCCATCTCGCGGCGGCCCTTCTCGCTCGACGTGGCGCGCGCCTTCGGCGCCGCGGAGACGATCCCCATGGACGACCACAACGGCATCATCGGCCAGGTGAAGGAGCTGACCGCCGGCGTGTTCTGCGACCGGGTGATCGAGGCGGTCGGCAAGCAGTGGCCGCTCGACCTCGCCGGCGAACTGACGCGAGAGCGCGGCCGCCTGATCGTCGCGGGCTATCACCAGGACGGGCCGCGGCAGGTCAACATGTGGCTGTGGAACTGGCGCGGCCTCGACGTGATCAACGCCCACGAGCGCGATCCCAAGGTCTACCTCCAGGGTATGCGCGAGGCCGTCGATGCCGTCGCCTCGGGCCGTCTCGATCCAACCCCGCTTTATACGCATCGCTTCCCGCTGGAACGTCTCGATCAGGCGCTCGATGCGACGCGCGACCGTCCGGACGGCTTCCTCAAGGCCGTGGTGACGTGCTGATGCAACCGGTTGCCGCCAACACAGGCGCCCGGCTTGCCCGTCCCCGCATCGGCTTTCTCGGCGTGGGGTGGATCGGCCGGCATCGCATGCAGGCGATCGTCGAGACCGGCGTCGCCGATGTCGTAGCCATCGCCGATGCGGCGCCGGAGGTGGTGGCCGAAGCCGGCGGCCTCGCGCCGGGCGCCAGGCTCGTGTCCACGCTCGACGAGATTTTCGACGCCGGCGTCGACGGCGTCGTGATCGCCACGCCGAGCGCCATGCATGCGCGGCAATCGATCGCCGCGCTGCAACGCGGCGCGGCGGTCTTCTGCCAGAAACCGCTCGGGCGCACGGCGGACGAGACACGCGCGGTGGTCGGCGCGGCGCGCGCCGCGGACCGGCTGCTCGCGGTCGACCTGTCGTATCGATTCACGGATGGCATGCGCCGCATCCGCGACGTCGTCCGCTCAGGCGAGTTGGGGCGCATCTACGCGGTCGATCTCGTTTTCCACAACGCCTATGGGCCGGACAAGGCGTGGTTCTACGATCCGGCGCTGGCCGGCGGCGGCTGTGTGATGGACCTCGGCGTGCACCTGGTCGACCTCGCCTTGTGGACGCTCGACTTTCCCGAGGTCGCCGGCCTCACCGCAAGGCTGTTTGCTGGCGGCACGCCGCTCGCCGACCGCGAGGCCCAGGCCCAGGTTGAGGATTATGCCGTCGCCACGCTCGATCTTGCGACCGGCGCCACCGCGCGGCTCGCCTGCTCATGGCGGCTGCAGGCAGGTTGCGACGCAATCATTTCGGCCGCCTTCTACGGGACCGAAGGCGGCGCGCGCCTTGGCAATGTCGACGGCTCCTTTTACGATTTCGTCGCCGAGCGCTTTCGCGGCACGGCGCGCGAAACCCTTGCTTCGCCTCCGGACGCCTGGGGCGGGCGTGCGGCTGCCGATTGGGCCTCGCGCCTCGCCGCCGGCGAGCGCTTCGATCCCGCCGCCGAGCGGTTGGTCGATGTCGCGCAGGTTCTCGACCGCATCTACGGACGCTGACGATCGTCACTGCCGCAACGGTCCGCCGCGCCGCTCGGCGGCGACGTGTCTGTTAATGATCTGTTGATGAACTGTGCACGGGCAGGCCACCACGATGGGACCGGGCGAGTCCCGGGGATTTTGGGGAGGACGGTGGAAAGCGGTGAAAGATCAGCTTGGCAGCAAGCTGTCGCAATCGCGCCGGAACCCTCACCCCGCGTGTACGTTAGCCCCGCGAGCAGCAGCGAGACGGAGGCCGTCATGAAATGCCAATTCTGCAACCAGGACGTCGACAATCCCTGCCATAACATGCAGGAGATGCAGCAGCGGGCGTCGAGCCACGTCATGCGCTGTGAGAAAGCTCTCAAATCGATGCGGCCAGGCGCCGGAACGCATGCGAGAGACGTGCAGGGCAGGCATTAGACAACGACGACGCTCGCCCACGGGGCGCGACCCCAGGAAGGGGCCGACCGGCGATCAGAACGCGGTCGGCGTCGGCAATCCAAGCCACGGCGGCGGCGGCGGCAACCAGAAGACCGGCGGCGTCGGCAACCAGAACACGGGGTCCGGCCGCAAGACCGCGAAGCAGGGCGGCAAGCGCTGACAAGCCAGATTCGGTCGTCGGCCACCTGGCGGTGATCAGGCGGGTGTGAGCCCGCCCTCTCGTGCGGAACTGGCGCTGTCCCTCAAGGCTACGATCGGCGCACATGCCCGGGCCCGGGGGCACCCGGGACGCTCCGCCTGGAAGGCGGGGGTCTGCATGGGCTACACTGGTCCCATGAACGAGTTTCGCCCCGGCCTTCTGATCAGCCCCGACCCGCAGGATCCGCGCCTCACCGAGCGCGTCACCGGGGTGAACGAGCGCGGCGAGCGCATCGAGACCGGTGTGGTCGTCGAGCGGGCGCTGACGCTTTACCTGAACGCCCAGGAGATCGTCACCATGATGACGATCAACGACTACCCGGAATATCTGGCGCTCGGCTACCTGCTCAACCAGAACATGCTCAAGCCCGACGAAGCGGTCACCGAGGTCGAGTATCACGCGGACCTCGAGGTGGTCGTGGTGCGCACGGAGACCGACACCAATTTCGAGCACAAGCTGAAGAAGCGCACCCAGACCAGCGGCTGCGCGCAGGGCACGACTTTCGGCGATCTCATGGAGGCGCTGGAGAACGTCGTCTTGCCGAAGACGCCGCTTCGGACGTCATGGCTTTACCGCCTCACGCAGGCGATCAACACGACGCCGTCCCTTTACCTGGAGGCGGGGGCCATCCACGGCTGCGTGCTGTGCCGCGAGGACCGGCCGCTCGTCTATATGGAGGATGTCGGCCGCCACAATGCCGTCGACAAGATCGCCGGCTGGATGTTCCGCCATGGCGAGAGCGGCGGCGACAAGATTTTTTACACGACCGGCCGGCTCACCTCCGAGATGGTCATCAAGACCGTGCGCATGGGTATCCCGATCCTCGTCTCGCGCTCCGGCTTCACCGCATGGGGCGTCGAACTGGCGCAGAAGACCGGCCTCACGCTGATCGGCCGCGCGCGCGGCAAGCGCTTCGTCGCCTTGTCGGGCGAGGACCGCATCGTGTTCGACCAGGATTTGTCCTACGTCGAGGAGGAAAGCGCCAGATACCGGCGCAAGGGGGCGGGCGGCGATGACTGACCTCTCGCTTTGGGAGAGGCTGCAGTGATGCCTCCGACACTCGGCGTGCTGCTGGCCGGTGGTCTGGCCCGCCGCATGGGCGGTGGCGACAAGCCGCTGCGCACGATCGCCGGCCGCACCATCCTGGAGCGCGTCATCGAACGGCTCGCACCGCAATGCGACGGGCTGATCCTGAACGCCAACGGCGATCCGCGGCGGTTTGCGTCGACCGGGCTGGAGGTGGTTGCCGACGGCGTGCCGGGCTTCGCCGGCCCGCTGGCCGGCATTCTCGCTGCGCTTGACTGGGCCGCCGCCAATCGGCCGGACATCGCCTGGGTCGCAAGCGGGGCGGCCGATTCGCCGTTTTTGCCGCACGATTTCGTGCCCCGTCTGCACGCGGCCCGCGAGGCGGCGGGCGTGCCCCTTGCCTGCGCCGAAACCGGCGGGCAGGCGCATCCGGTGAACGCGTTATGGTCGGTCGGCTTGCGGGAAGATTTGCGGCATGCTCTGCTCGTCGAGGATATGCGCAAGATCGACCGCTGGACGGCGCGCCACGGCATCGCGTTTGCCGCCTGGTCGAGCCAGCCGGTCGATCCGTTCTTTAACGCCAACACGCCCGAGGATATCGCCGAAGCGGAGCGTTTATTGACCCTATATCCCGCGTAAGCATCTTGAACGGCCAAGGCCGTTCCTTCACAATCCGGCAGTCCGAACCGGAGGAACACGATGAAGGTGATCTTTGTATCGCTGGCGGCGGCGATCGTGCTCGCCGTCGGCGCGGCCCTGATCCTCAACACCACCCAGCGCCCCGCCTACGAAGTCTACACGGGCGCCGGCGCCGATGTCCGCGATCCGGGCCACAACCTGGTCGGCGAGAACTGGACCGGCAATCCGCAACCCAGGAATGGGTGATCGGATTCAGCGGAGCATTTCGAACGGCAGGAAGCCGACCATTTCGCCCGGCTCCACGCGGGTGGCCGCTTCCGGCAATTCCACCAGACCGTCGCTCTCGGTGAGCGAGGTGATGATTCCTGCCCCTTCGCGCGGATGCTTTTGCGCGGTCACGCCGCCGGCGTTCGACAGGCGGGCGCGAACGTATTCCCGGCGTCCCTCCTTCTTCTTGTAGGCGAAGCCCGAGCGCACGGGAACCGGCGTCGGCGGCGCGAACGACTCGCCGGCCAGACGGGCAATGAGCGCGCGCGCCACATATGCGAAGGTCACGAACACCGCGACCGGGTTTCCCGGCAGCCCGATGAACGGGGTCCCCTGCACGACGCCCATGGCCACCGGGCGGCCGGGCTTGATCGCCAGGCGCCAGAAGGTGAGCGCCCCCGCCTGCTCGACCGCGGCTTTCACATGATCTTCCTCGCCGGTCGAAACGCCGCCGGAGGTGATCAACAGGTCGTGGGCCGCGGCAGCAGCCGACAGGGCATTCGCCACCGTCTCCCGGGCATCCGGGAGGATGCCGAGATCCGTCACCTCGCAGGCGAGGCGGCGCAGCAGCGCCTGCAGCATGAAGCGGTTGGAGTCGTAGATCTTCGCATGGCCCAGCGGCGCGCCCGGCGAGACGATCTCGTTGCCGGTCGAGAAGACGGCGACGCGCAGCCTGCGCCGCACGGCGACCGAGGCCAGGCCGAGAGCGGCAAGCAGCGCGACGTCCTGCGGCGTGAGGCAACGCCCGGCGGCCAGGGCGTGGTCGCCGCGCCGGATGTCCTCGCCCCTGAGGCGCCGGTTGGAACCCTGTTTGAGCCCGGCCGGAAGCGTGACGCTTCCGCTCTCCGTCATGCGCACATCTTCCTGCATGAACACGGTGTCGAATCCGTCCGGCATCGGCGCTCCGGTGAAGATGCGCACCGCCGCGCCTGCCAGCGCCGGCCCGCCTGTGACGGTGCCGGCGGCGACACGGCCCTGGACAGGCAGCACAGTGCCTTGCGGCTGGAGGTCGCCGAA
This sequence comes from Beijerinckiaceae bacterium, assembly GCA_036556825.1. Lineage (GTDB taxonomy): Bacteria > Pseudomonadota > Alphaproteobacteria > Rhizobiales > Beijerinckiaceae > JAJKJG01. Next base: position 33,179 of record DATBIR010000268.1, on the reverse strand, counting down.
GCGGACCGCGTAGCCGTCGACGGCGGAGTTGTCGAAGGGCGGCAGGTCGATCGGCGCCGTGACATCCTGCGCCAGGATGCGGCCGTCGGCCGAGATCAGCGCCACCGTTTCGCTCGCCGAGACCGGCGAGAGCCGCTCCGCGATCAGCGCCGTCGCCTCGTCGATCGACATCAGCGCGCCGCCGAAGGCGAAGCAATCGTTGGACAGTTGGGCCATGATGGGGCTCGATGCGGGAAACCTGTCGGACGTCAGGCCCTGCCCGTCAAGGCTGGGGCGCCGCAGCCGGCGACGACCGCTTCCCTTCGGGCCCCCTCTCCAAGTCGGCAATGACCTCGGCGAGCGGAGTCGCCCCGGTCAGCACCGCGTCGGCGATCGCCGCCACGTCGTCGAGATGCAGGACCGGCACCGGCGCATCCGGGACCGCGGTGTCGCTCGCGATGGCGCGGACGTTGGCGAGCGTCGGAAAGAGAAACGGCTTGCCGTTGGCGGCCCGGTGCACCTCGATCTTGGGATGGGCCGAGGCCTTGAAGCCCTCGATGATGACGAGGTCCGCCGGAGAGAGCTGCCGGAGCAGCGTGTGCAGGGGCGGCTCGGCCTCGCCGCGCAACTCGTGGACCAGCGCCCAGCGCCGGCCCGAGGCCACCAGCACCTCGCTTGCGCCGGAGGCGCGGTGCTCGAACGAATCCTTGCCAGGCGCGTCGATATCGAAGGCGTGATGCGCGTGCTTGAGAGTCGACACCTTGAGGCCGCGCCGATTGAGCTCGGGAATCAGCTTGACCAGAAGCGTGGTCTTTCCCGCGCCGCTCCAGCCGGCGAGTCCGATGACGCGCATCCCCGTCCCTGATCTTTCAAGGAACCGGGCTCATGGCCGTGGGCGGGCCCTCGCGCCGGGGTCCCATGGTGGGGATACAGTCTCCCGAATCGGGATGGCCGGGACAAGCCCGGCCATGACCGATGGTAAAGCCATGAGCGAGCGGCTCACTCCGCCGGCACCGCCCGTCCCGGCAGTTGCCGGCCGGCGGCCGTCTTGGCCTGCTGCTCCTCGACCCAGACGCTGTGATGCGCCTTGGCCCAGGCGAGGTCGACCTCTCCCGAGCCCATCGCATCGTAGGCGCCTTCCATGCCGAGCGAGCCGATGTAGATATGCGCGATCATGATGGCGGTCAGGATGACCCCGACGGTGGCGTGGATGTATTGCGCCAGCTGCATGCCGTTGATGTCGGCTGCGGAGAACGGGAACAGCATCATGACGCCGCTCACCGAAAGTGCGATGCCGCCAAGGATCACCGACCAGTAGATCAGCTTCTGTCCGGCATTGAAGCGCCGCGCCGGCGGATGACGGCGGCGTCCGAAGAACCCGCCCCCGGCCCGCAGCCAGGCCCAGTCGTAGCGATCCGGAACGTTGTCACGGATCCACACGACCAGCATGATAAGCACGCCGAGGATGAAGACCCAGGCGACGAAGTTGTGCGCGAATTTGGCGTATTGCGACCATGCCGCGAAAGCGTTCTCGCCGATCAGGCCGGGCAGCAGGCGCTTGCCAAAGATGTAGTTGAGCCCGGTTATCGCAAGGACGATGAACGAGATCGCCGTAAGCCAATGCGTGAAACGCTCGAACGTCGTGAAACGCAGGATCTTCCGCCCGCTCTGCGGGCTGTCCTCGAGCACGATCCGGCCGCGCGTGAAATAGAACAGCGCCAGTGCAAGCAGCATCCCGAGGATGGCGATGCCGCCGACCCACGGCAATATGCCCTCACGGAAATGCTGGTAGTCCCGTCCCTGCGGCTGCTGGACGATCCCGGCCTTTCCGTCAGGGATGCTGACGCGCCCTTCCAGCTTCTGCAGCCGGCTGAGCAACTCCTCCTCCTTGACCGAGCTGGCGGTCGGATTCAGGCCCTGCGCCGAAACCGGGGCGCTGACGCCGATGGCGACGATCAATCCGAATGCGAGCAAAGCAGCGCGCAACGCCTGGACAGCCTTGGTCATGTCAAGAGGCCCTCTCCTCGTGTGTCCTCGTCGAGACGATCGGGCCGTGGCCCGCTCGCCGCGCTCAGATGGCGACGGTTTCCCGATACGCCGTTTTCCAGCCCCACGCGCCGGAGCCATAGCCGCGCTGCACCACGCGCTCCTTGTAGATCCTGGCGATGATCTCGCCGTCGCCGGCCAGCAGCGCCTTGGTCGAGCACATCTCGGCGCACAACGGCAGCTTGCCTTCAGCGAGGCGGTTGGCACCGTATTTGACGTATTCGGCCATCGATCCGTCCGCCTCGGGACCGCCAGCGCAATAGGTGCACTTGTCCATCTTGCCGCGTGTGCCGAAGTTGCCGACACGCGGATATTGCGGCGCGCCGAAGGGGCATGCGTAGAAGCAGTAGCCGCAACCGATGCAGAGGTCCTTCGAATGCAGCACCACCGCGTCGGCCGTGGTGTAGAAGCAGTTCGTCGGGCATACCGCCGCGCACGGCGCGTCGGTGCAGTGCATGCAGGCCATCGAGATGGAGCGCTCGCCGGGCTTGCCGTCATTGAGGGTGACCACGCGCCGGCGGTTGATGCCCCACGGCACGTCGTGCTCGTTCTTGCAGGCGGTGACGCAGGCGTTGCACTCGATGCAACGGTCGGCGTCGCAGAGGAACTTCATTCGAGCCATTTTTATCTCCTCCCGCTCACGCCGCCCGGACCTGGCAGAGCGTGGCCTTCGGTTCTTGCATGCCCGTCACCGGGTCGAAGCCGTAGGTCGTGACCGTGTTGACGCTCTCGCCGAGCACGTAGGGATCGGCGCCTTGCGGATACTTGCCGCGCATGTCGGTCCCCTGGTACCAGCCCGAGAAGTGGAAAGGCATCCAGGTAACGCCCTTGCCGACCCGCTCCGTGACCAGCGCCTTCACTTTGATCTGCGTTTGCCTCTTGTCACCGCCGACCACTGTCGGTTCAGGGCCGAGCACCCAGACCCACTGGCCGTCCTTGATGCCGCGCTCCGCGGCGTCGGCCGGGTTGATCTCGATGAACGAGTCCTGCTGCAGTTCGGCGAGCCAACGGTTGGACCGCGTCTCCTCGCCGCCGCCCTCGTATTCGACGAGGCGGCCGGATGACAGGATGAGCGGGTATTGCTGAGCAATGCCGCTCTTGAGGGCCGCCTGCTGCACGGTGAAGCCGACATTCGGAAGGCGGAACTGGCGCTCGTCCGGCCGCGTCGGGTATTTCTCGACGAGCTGCGGCCGCGGCGAGTAGATCGGCTCGCGGTGCACCGGCACCGGGTCGGGCAGGTTCCACGCGTTGGCGCGAGCCTTGCCGTTGCCGTAGTGGATCACGCCGTGCTTCAGGCAGACCCGCTGGATGCCGCCCGACAGGTCGATGGCCCAGGACACGGCATCGACGTTGTTGCCGCCGATGCGCTCGATCGTGGCGCGCTCGTCGGCCGTCAGGTCGGCGTCCCAGCCGAGCTTCTTGAGGACGCCCATCGTGAACTCGGGATAACCGTCGGTGATCTCCGATCCCAGCGAATACGAATCCTCCGCCAGCAGCGTCTGGCCGTTGCGCTCGACCCCGAAGCGGGCGCGGAACGCGCTGCCACCGTCCATCACATGCAGGTTGGTGTTATAGAGGATGAAGCTGCCGGGGTGGCGGATCTCCGGCTTGCCCCAGCACGGCCACGGCAGTCCATAGGTGTCGCCGCCGACCTCCGGATCATCTTTCGGCGCACGCATGGTGACCAGGTCGAACTTGGCCTGGTTCTTCATATGCGCTTTGAGGCGCTCCGGCGATTGGCCGCAATAGCCGGTCGACCAGCCGCCGCGGTTGATCTCGCGCAGGATATCCTCCGCCAGAGGCACGTTGTTCTCGACCTTGATGTTCTTGAACATCTGGTCGGCCAAGCCGAGCTTCTTGGCGAGGAGATACATGATCTCGTAGTCGTTCTTCGCCTCGAAGATCGGCTTCACGACCGCTTCGTACCATTGCAGAGAGCGGTTCGACGCCGTGCGCGAGCCGGAGCATTCCATCTGGCTCGCGACGGGCAACAGGTAGGTGTTGTCCTTGCGTGCATCGAGCGCCGCGAAGGTGGTCGGATGCGGGTCGGCGACCATGAGAAGCTCGAGGTTGTTCATGCCTCGGACCGCCTCGGGGATGCGCGTCACGGTGTTGCCCCCGTGGCCCATCACGACCATGCCCTTGATTGGCGAGCGCTGGTCGATCTGGTCCTCAGGCAAATTGACGGCATCGAACCACCGGGTCGACGTGATGCCCGGGGCTTCCATATTCTCCTTGCGCGTGCGCGGCTTGCGGCCGGCCTTGGCGGGCACCTCGTCGAAACGCGCCTGCAGCCACTCGTAAGGCACTTCCCAGACGCGGGCCCAGTGGCGCCAGGCACCTTCGATCAGGCCGTAATAGAGTGGCAGGGTCGTGTTATCGAGACCGAGATCGGTCGCGCCCTGCACGTTGGTATGGCCGCGGAAGATGTTGGCGCCGGTGCCGGACGAGCCGACGTTGCCCGTGGCGAGGCAAGCAATGCAGAAGGCGCGCACGTTGGCGGTGCCGACCGTGTGCTGGGTGGCGCCCATGCACCAGATGATGGTGGCCGGCTTCTGGGTCGCAAACATCTCGGCGACGCGGCGCAACTGTGCCCCGGGCACGCCGGTGACGCGCTCGACCTCTTCCGGATTCCACTTGTCGATTTCCTTGCGCGCGTCGTCCATGCCGTAGACGCGCTTGCGGATGAATTCCTTATCTTCCCAGCCATTCTGGAAGATATGCCACAGCATACCCCACACGAGCGGGATATCCGTGCCGGAGCGGAAGCGGACATATTCGGTGGCGTGCGCCGCGGTGCGCGTGAAGCGCGGATCGCACACGATCATGTTGCCGCGGTTGATCTCCTTCGAGGCGAGCAGGTGCTGCATCGCCACGGGATGCGCCTCGGCCGCGTTCGAGCCGATGAACACCATCGTCTTGGCGTTGCGGATGTCGTTATACGAGTTCGTCTGCGCGCCGTAACCCCAGGTGTTGGCGACGCCCGCGACGGTGGTCGAATGGCAGATGCGCGCCTGGTGATCGATCGAGTTCGTTCCCCAGAATGCAGCGAACTTGCGCATCAGGTACGAGCCCTCGTTCGAGAACTTGGCCGAGCCCAGCCAGAACACCGAATCGGCGCCATACTTGTCGCGGATCGCGGTGAGCTTGTCGCCGATCTCGTTGATCGCCTGATCCCACGAGATCCGTTGCCACTGGCCGTTGGCGAGCTTCATCGGGTATTTGAGGCGCCGGCCTTCCATGACGGTCTCGCGGATCGCCGCGCCCTTGGCGCAATGCGTGCCGCGATTGATCGGGCTCTCCCACGAGGGCTCCTGCCCGACCCACACGCCGTTGACGACCTCGGCCGTGACGGTGCAGCCGACCGAGCAATGCGTGCAGATGTTCTTCTTGATCTCGACGGCGCCGCCGGTGACCATCGATCCAGCCGCCTGCGCCTTCTTGACGGCGCCGAAGCGGATCGAGCCGATGGCCGCGAGGCCGCCGACCGCGAGACCCGACCGTCTCAGGAAGGTGCGGCGATCCAGGGCGCTCGAGGCCAGGCCGGCCGCCACCACTTGCAGTTTGCTGCGGCTCGCTTCGCCGCTCTTTCGCTTGGTCAGCATCGGGCAGCCCTCACTTCTTCAAGGTCTCGTAGCCATTGGTGCGGTAGAAAGCCTTGACGTGGTCGCTCTCGCGATAACGGGCTTTCGTCTCGTCGTTGCCGGGGTTGTAGGCCTCGGCCTCGGTTGCCGCGATCGGCGAGGCGACCGCGGCGACGGCCACGGTCGAGGCGCCGCCGACGCTGCGAAGGAAGTTGCGGCGGTCCATCGCCTTGTCGTTGCTGAGCCGTTTCATTCGTTCCTCCTTCGGATCGGCCGTGCGGCTGTCTCCGTTTCGACCAGGCGGCGCGGAACCGCCGGAACCGTGCTGCGGGCGCGTCCGCTACGCGTCCATGGCGAAGGCTTCCGCCTCGACCGCCATGAACAGGCTGCCGATGCGGCCGACGGGCTTGTAGACGCGTGCTGCCTTCGTGGTTTCGAGATCGCTAAAAAATCGTGCCGCCCACGGCTTAAGATGACGCTCGAAGAAGCGCCGCTGCGCGCCGGGCTCGGCTTCGAATTGCCGGCCCGCGAGCCCGGCCATCACCTCGCACAGGATGGCGACGTGATCCTCCGGCTCGCGCATCGCCTCGTCGAGCTCGATGCCCAGGGCGGCGAGATCCTCGCGCACGTTCGCCAGCGGCCGCTCGTAGACGAAGCCGGTCAGGTAGTACGACGCGTATGGGAGAAGCTCGCCGCGGGCGACGCCGACGAAGAGGTCGAAGAATTCGCGCTGCACCGCATCAGGGTCGGCTGCGGCGGCGGCCTCGGCGAGGGCGATATGCGCCAGGCCCAGCGGGCTCGGGTCGCCCTGCAGCTGCGCCAGCCGCTCGAGCACCTCGCGCGTCGGCGCCCGGCCGAGCAGCAGGGCAAGCAGATTGTATTCATGCGAGCGGTGGAGATCGATCTCGTCGATCGAACCCTCGCCAGTCGTGTCGGGGTCATCCATCGGGAAGAGATCCGGGCGCAGCAGTGAACGGGACACGCCGGTGATCGCCTCGACCGCCAGCACGCGTTCAGCCGGAATTTTTTGCCAATTCGAGACGGCCGGTTGCGAAATTCCGAGCGCACGGGCCAACGCACCGATGCCGCCGGCCGCCTCAATCGCGTGCTCGAGCCCAGCCTGTCTCATCCCCATCCCTGCCGACGATAAATCACGCCGGCCGTCTTAGTGCTTAGTTCAAAACATAATATGAGCTTATGAGCTTTGACGCAAAGCGGTTTTTAGGAGTTTCAAACAGGCATTGCGCCGCCATGCCGCGGCGGGCGCGGCGGTTTTTGCGGCTGCTCGCGCTGCTCCTGGCGCGAGCCGGCATAGTCCTGCGCACGATCCGTGGCACGATCGACGCGTTGAAGCTCCTCCGAACTCAAGCCTCCCAGAGGCTTAGGGATGGCCGCCGCGTCCGCGGCGACCCTCGCGCCGGCTTTCGCGGGAGCTGCGGCTTTCGTTTCCTGCACGGTTGCGCTGCCGCTGCTCTCACCATTTTGTGAAGGACATGTTTCGGAGCTTCCAGGCCCGGCAGCTTCGACAGGCGGCTCGGTTTCCGGAGTGAAAACGCCAATGATGCGCGCCGCCATCTTCTGGATCTCCTCCGGCGGCGGCAGCGGGCCGCCGAAACCCGGCACGCCGCCGGGCGTGTTCCAGTCATAAGCATATTCGCGCGCTTCGGAGACGTAGTCCCGGATCTTCGGATCGAGCGACCACATGCGCCGCAAAGCGGCATTGCGCAGGCGTTCGGGCACGCCCTTGCGCATGAACATCGAGATATCGCTGTCGGCCGTCAGGTCGTCGAGGGACGGGAGCCGGGCGATCTCCTCCTCATCCGGCTCCCCCTCGGGTAAGCCGGCAGTGCTCGGGTCCGCGGCGGTATCGGGTCCCAGGACGCTCTCCGGAGCACCGGCAGATTCCGGCGGCGCCTCTGCGGGCTCTGGTTGCGCATCCGTGCGCTGCGCAGCGCGCTTGCGCCGCGACCAGCGGGACAGAAAATCCTCGCTCATTCGGCGCCGTCCTTACGCATCGTCCGCCCCGGCCCACCGCGCGCCAGGACTTCGGGATCGGCGCGATCCCGCTTGCGCTTGAAGAACTCGCGTTCGACATGGAACGCCTCGACGAAGGCTGCGACCTTGTCCTGGATCTCCGGGGGCATGGGCACGGCCTCGACAATCTCGCCCATCCCGATAACCAGTGCTTCGCCCTCGTACGGGTCGGCCGTCACCAGGGCGACCTCGTATTCATCGCCGGCCACCGGCCGCAGGACCACCCACAGCGAAGGCCGCCCGGATACGAGGTTGTCGCGGTAATGCCCGGTCTCGGCGACGTACAGCGACACCTCGGACGCGCCCGCGTAAAAGAGTTCCTCCTCCTCCCCGGCGTTGAGCCTTGTCCATGGCTGCGCGACCGGCGCGGCCGGCAGCGCCGCGGCGGGAAACCAGGCGTGGTCCGCCCACGGCCCCTTGAGCTTGCGCCTCGCGACGACGATCCCGACTTCGAAATGGCTTTCAGGCACCGCTTTCCCTTCCGCGCGATCAGGATCGATCCGGACCGAATCGATCCTGCTCTCTTTCTCTTTGAACTGCATGATCTTTTTCGGCGAAGTCGAACCCACTTCGCCGGACCATGGGCTAGGCGGCCTGGACACCGCGGCTGATGGGCAAGCCCATCACGAGATTCTGCGGCTTCACGCGCACGATGTTGTCCGGCGTCATGGCCAGAAGAAGGTAGACCGGGTGACCTGCGGCCCGGGGTTCCACCAATGCCTGGTCGCGGAAGCGGAGCTCGAACAGCGCCAGCACGCGCCCCTGCGTCGCCTCGTCGACGTCCTCGCCGGCCCACAGTGCATTGCCGATGCGGGTCGCTTCGGCGTCGAGCCCGACGAACCAGCGCCAGTCGCGATCCTCGATCGTCGCCACCGGCGCCACCGTCACCTCGACATGCAGCAGGTGCTGCACCCACGCCTCGATGACCCGGCCCACACCCTGCCGGCTTCTGGCATTCGAGCCGATGTCGAGGACCATCGTGTGCGCGTCCGAGCGGCTCCAGTACGTCCAGGCGTTCGCGTCGCCGAGCACGTCGAGCTCGGAAATCGGCTCCTTTCCGAGCATCGCCACGAGCGGCGACTGGCTCGTCCCGAGTTCGTGCTGTTCGATGATCTCGGCATCGGCGAGAAGCACGGCGCCATTCTGGAATGACGCCCGCTGCGCACGGAAGAACAGCTCCGCCGCGCGCAGCACGTAGGGGTCCTCGCATCCTTCAAGGGCATTGCGCAGGATGAGGTGCACCAGCTGGTTCAGGAACAGCGGCGGCACTCCGCCGCCGTGACGGACGAGATCGAGATAGGCCGCCTCGATCGTCGCGGACCGCAACAGCTCGTCGCGGAAGCGCAGCATGAAGCTCCAATTCTCGCGCGCGTCGGCGTCCGCGATCGCATCGACTTCGCCCGGCTCGACGGCGCGCCGCGGCTGCGCCATCAGGCTCTCATGCAGCGACCGCTCCGCCGCGCATGCCTCGTCGGGGGGAAGCAACTCTGGTCGCGCCAAATAGGCGAGAAGAAGCTCGTCGGTGACCGCGAGCCCGCCGCCCTCGCTGCGCCGGGTCAGGTGGTGCCCGCTGGAGACCCAGAACTCTCTCATGCAGGTTTCCTGTCCGCGAGGCCGACCAGGTCGAGGCGCTCTCCGGGCTCGGGCTCGCCCTCCACCTCGAAAAACTCGAAGGCGCGCGCATGCGCATGCAGGCGGTCGCCGGCGGGCGTATCGCGCAGGCTCAAGGCGCGGAACTGCTCGCGAAGTTCGCCGCCCTCGAGCGTGCGATGCATGGCCAGGATCGTGTTCACCTCATGCTGACAAAGCGTGGCGGCGAACTCGACCTCTTCGCGCGCCGCCGCGCAGGCCGCGTCCCAATCCGGCGCCCCGAATTTTTCGCGGATATGCATCGCCAGCGCCGCAATGGCACCGTCGCGTTCCTCCGCGGATGCCTCGCTGACGACCACCAGCGTCGAGAATCCGAGCGAGCGGACGCCGACGAAGCCGGCCCGGAACGCGGCGCGCCCCTTGCCGGTCAGCGCCGAGACGTCGGTATCCCAGAACAGGAAGGAGCCGGTCACCGCCCACTCGCCCGGCTGCGCGGGACGCTCGAAGACGAACGTGTCGGACGGATCGAGCCGGATCGTGCGCGGCAGCTTCAACGGCATGTCCTCAACCGCATGTCCAGCTCCGCCTTACGTTTTCGGCATGCCGCTGGCGCGGTCGAGCCACGCGGCTTTGCGCAGCGCCGGCACAAGCGCGCGCCGCTCGACGTCTTCGCGCCCGTAGCGGCGGATCAGCAGATCGCCGTTTTCATCGAGGCCGCGGCGCTCGCCGGCCTTGCGGATCTCGAGTTGAGCCAGGTACCGGTCGGCCACCGGCCCGAAACCCTGTACCGACCAGGTGTCGAAGGCGCGCATCAGGTATCTGGCGAAGCTCTCGATCAGCGCCGGCCCTTGCGAACCGTCGAAACCTTCCTCTTCGAGGGAGGTGAACGCGGGCCGCAATCCCGGCTCGAGGCCGCTCATCGACGCGGCCGTCAGCATGGCGCCGAACACGAGCCATCCGGGCGTTTCCTTGTCGGCGCAACGCGGCGGCCAGCCCAGCCTGGCGCCGCCGATGCGGGCGCCGTTGAGCCGGACGGTATCCGGCCATTCGAACACGATCTCGGTCTCGGGCAGACAATGCGCGGCGATCGCGTCGGCAAGCGCGCCCATGCCGCAGAAGAAGGCGCGGCGGGCGGAGGCCAGCGCTTCGTCCGGCTCGAGCACCACGGCGAATTCGATGAGATCGAAGCGCCTGACCCAGACGAGCGTGCCGGCGCCCATCCCCTCGGCGATGCCGCAGGCATGGGCGAAGGCGTCGCCGGCCTCCCGTAGGGTGACCAGGCTGTAAGGCGGTGGGAGATCGAGCGCGGCCTGTTCGGTCTTGGCGACAAGCGCAGCCATGTTGGTGATACGCGGTTTCCTGCGACCCGAGGTCAGGGTCCGTTGTTTAGATTATTTCCAGTATAAATGAGCTAAGGGTAAGCGCGAGAGGCGTCAAAACGCCTCCGTCCGGAGGGCTTGCCCGCGATCCGCAATGGATACGCAAGTCGAAATATCCGACTGCGTGGGACGATATGATGGATTTGAACGAACGCCTGGTCTTCGCCTGCTCCTGCGAGGACACGATGCCGCTCGACGAGGCGGCGCTTGCCAGGGGCTGCGGCGGCGAGCTCCGCACCGCGCGCCAGCTGTGCCGGGCGCAGCTCGAGGCGTTCAGGAACGCCCTCGCGACGGGCCGGCCGATCACTGTCGGCTGCACGCAGGAGGCGCCGCTTTTCGCCGAAGTCGCGGGCGACACGGGCGCCGAGGACCGCGTCCTCTATGCCAATATCCGGGAGAATGGCGGCTGGTCGAAGGAGGCCGCCGCCGCCGGGCCGAAGATGGCGGCCCTTCTTGCCGCCGCGGCCGAGCAGCCACCGCCCATTGCGCTCGTCCCGTTCGAGTCGAAGGGCGTCACGCTCGTCTATGGCCGCGACGAGGTTGCCACTGACGCTGCCCGCCGCCTCGCCGATCATCTCGATCTGACCGTGCTGCTGACCAGGCCGGGCCACATGGCGCCGCCGCGCACGACGGAGTTTCCCGTCGTGCAGGGCACGATCACGGCGGCGAAAGGCCACCTCGGCGCCTTCGAGCTGCGCATCGACGATTATGCCGTTCCGGCTCCGTCGTCACGCCACCGGCTCGTTTTCGGACCAGCCCGCGACGGCGCCACCTCGACCTGTGACATCGTGATCGACCTCTCCGGAGGCGTACCGCTGTTTCCGGCGCACGAGCTCAGAAGCGGCTATCTGCGCGCCGATCCGCGCGACCCTGCCGCGGTCGAGCGCCTGCTGTTCGAGGCCGTGAACCTCGTCGGCAGCTTCGACAAGCCGAAATTCATCACCTTTCACGAAGGGCTCTGTGCCCATTCGCGTTCGCGCATCACTGGCTGCACGCGCTGCCTCGACCTCTGTCCGACGGGCGCCATCACGCCGGCCGGCGACAGCGTCGCCATCGACCCGCATGTCTGCGCCGGCTGCGGTTCCTGCGCCGCCGCCTGCCCGACCGGCGCCGCCGCGTATGCCCTGCCCCCGGCCGATGCCCTGCTTCGCCGGCTGCGCACGCTGATCCTTGCCTATGCCGCCGCCGGCGGCGCCGACGCGGTCATCCTGCTGCACGACGAGGATCACGGTGCGCCCCTGATCGACGCGCTCGCCCGCTTCGGCGACGGCCTGCCGGCCAATGTCCTGCCGGTGCTCGTCAACGAGGTGACGCAGGTCGGGCCGGAAGCGCTGGCGGCTGCGTTCGCCTACGGCGCGACCGGCGCGCATCTGCTCGCCCGCGCCCGGGCGAAGCACGACAGGACGGGGCTGTACCGCGTCGTCGAGACCCTCGACGTCGTGCTCGAGGGGCTCGGTTACGGGACCGGGCTCGTCTCAACCATCGAGGTCGACGACCCCGACCAGCTTCGTGCCGCTCTCGACCGGGCACGGCCGGGCCGGGCGGCGGCCAACCCGGCGACATTCCTGCCGACCGGAGCGAAGCGCGGCGTTCTCGAGCTCGCCTTCCGCGAGCTGCATCGCGCCGCTCCCGCGCCCGTCGACGTGGTCCCGCTGGCCGCGGGCGCTCCGTTCGGCGGGCTCGACTACAATGCCGAAGCCTGCACGCTCTGTCTGGCCTGCGTGAGCGCCTGCCCGACCAGCGCACTGTCCGACAACCCGGACCGGCCGATGCTGCGGTTCACCGAGTCGCTGTGCGTGCAGTGCGGCCTTTGCGCCGCCACTTGCCCGGAAGACGCCATCGCCGGGCTCAAGCCGCAACTCGACTTCCTCGCCTGGGACGCGCCGCGCAAGGTGCTGAAGGAAGAAGAGCCGTTCCACTGCGTCGCCTGCGCCAAGCCGTTCGGCACCCGCTCCACGATCGAAAATGTCGTGGCCAAGCTTCGCGACCGGCACTGGATGTTTTCCGGGGGCGAGGGCCAGAGCCGGCTGCGCATCCTGATGATGTGCGAGGACTGCCGCGTCGAGGTGGTGGTCAATGAAAGCTTCGATCCGCACGCCATGCCGCAACGGCCGCGCCCGCGCACTACCGAGGATTATCTGGCCGAGCGGGCAGCCGGAAAAAAAGATGATCTTCCCTGAAAAAAAATTTGGAACCCCGGAACCTTTTATGTGGGGCAACGTTGACAGGTATCTCCGGCCCCCTTTCTGCCCCCACTGGCCGGACACTTTAAAGGCCCCGTTCACGCGGGGCCTTTTTCTTGTCAGCTTGTCGATCGCCTTGGCGCTGCGATGTCCGGACGAACTGCTTCGCGAAATCGTGAGCGGCGGAGGTCTTCCCGAAATCGTGACAGCCGGCCTGCCGTGAGGCGTGCATCCTGATGGCCTGCACATCCGGTTCCGGAGACGGCAGCTGAGCTATGGCCGCCCAGCGTTCCCCGTTTGAACCCCGATGCACGACCGGGCAGGAGGAGCCCATGAACAAAGCCCTGTTCCTAGGCCTTGCGGCTGCCTGCGTGGTGACGAGCGTCGCGGCTCAGCCGCGCCCCTCGACCGTGGCAATGAGCTGCGCCCAGGCCGCCGGCCTGGTCGCCTCGCGCGGCGCCATCGTGCTCGGCACTGGCGGCTACACCTACGACCGCTTCGTGGCCCATCGCGGTTTCTGCCTGATCACGGAGATGACCGAGCCGGCCTGGGTTCCCACCCGCGACACGCGGCAATGCTTTGTTGGCTACCGCTGCAAGGAGGCCGAGTTCTTCATGGATCGCTAGGGCATCACGGGGCAGCCCCGCCGTCGGGCCAGGGCCGCTCCGGACCAGCCGGTGATCATGTGATCCAGACAAATCGGCGCGGGATGATTTCGACCCGAATTCGGTCCGCGCAGGACCGTCGATCTGGCCGAGCAAAGCACGCGACAGGTGGCCCCGAATGGGCTAAGACGCGCCATGATCGAAGACCTCCCCGAAATTCGCGAGCAGTTGAGCCGCCACTGGCAGAAGGCGGGGATCGACCTCGTCAAGCACGGCTTTCGGCCCGAGGCGATCTTCGAGACCATGCTGACGGTCGGCCTTGCCGGATTCGTCGAGATGCACGGCAAGGAAGCGAGCGCCCAACGGCTCCTGTCGCTGGCCCAGCGTCTGTCCGAACAGGTGGCCAAGGAAGCTGAGGCCGCCGAAGAGGCCAAACGCGCCACCAAGAACTAAGTGGATCAACCCGCCTTGGTCATTCCGGGACGCCATGGCACGCGGGCGAACCGGGAGCCCAAGACCGGGTGACGATGTGGGTGCTTGATCGCGGGTTCCGGGCTCTCGTCGGAGTTTATCATCGCGCCGCCCGGAAGCCGGATCCGTTGGAGGAGCCCCGGAACGCCGGGGTGGGATCGATGGAAATCGCGGCGGCGCGATCCCACATACCTCTTTCCCACACGACAAACTTCCCCGGAGATCACCAATGAAAAGCGGAGCGGCGGCTGCCGCGCTCGCCCTGACCCTGCTCGGCGGCCAGAGCGTAGCAGCCGAGCCTCGAACAGATACGTTCGTGAGCGGCGGCAAGCCGGTGACAACCGAATGGTTTGCGGCCAACGGCCGTGAAGGCGAAACTGCGCCGGCCGTCCTGATCCTGCACGGGGCCGACGGCATGACGGTGCCGGAACGATACCGCTTCGGGGCGCGGGCGCTCGCCGGGGCCGGTTACCACGTCGTGCTGGTGCGTTATTTCGAGCGCACCGGCGGCAGCGGCCGGGCCGACTGGGCGCGGCTGCGCGACAATGCTCCGCTTTGGCTCGAGACGGTGCGCGACGCCGTTGGCCATATCGCCGCCCAGCCGGGCGTCGATGCAGCCCGCATCGCGGTGGTCGGCTTCTCGCTCGGCGCCTCGCTGGCCATCGCTGCCGCCGGCGAAGATGCGCGCATCAAGGCCGTGGTCGACGTCTTCGGCCCGGTCCCGTCCGGGGCCGAGAACGCGGCGCAGACGCCGCCGGTCCTGATCCTCCATGGCGCCCGCGACCGGGTCGTGCCGGTTGAGCATGCGCACCGCCTCGAGGCGCTTCTGAAAGCCCGCGGCGTGCCGCATGAGGTCACCATCTACCCCGACCAGGGTCATGGCTTCTTCGGCTCGGCGCAGATGGACGCCGCCAGCCGCATCCTCGGCTTCCTCGGCCGCCATCTGTAGGAGGCCCCGTTCGCGTCTGCTGAGAACGGACTATCTCGTCGCCTTTTCCAAGAAGCGCACCAGCGCTTCGCGGTCCTCGGCCGTGTTGATGTGCTGCTCCGGCATCTTGGTGCCGGGTGTGTATTGTGACGGACCGATCTCGAACAGCCTGGCGATGGTTTCCGCGTTCCACACGATGTCGAGCTTTTTCAGCGGCTCCGAGTAATTGTAGCCGGGCGCCGTCGCGATGCGCCGGCCGAATATCCCGTGCAGCGTCGGACCGGCGCGGTTGCCGCCGTCCGGCGTGAGCGTGTGGCAGGCGGCGCAAGCCTGGAACAGCTCGGCGCCGCGCTCGCCCGTGAACCCGGCCAGGAAATCGTCGGGACGGTTCAGGACCGCTTCCCCGATATGTTCGCCATTGCTCATGTTCCAGCGCCGCACGGCCCGGTCGCTGCCGCCGGTCAGAAGCTCGCGCCCGTCCGGCCGGAAGGCCAGCGACCAGACCGGCAGTCCCGGGCCGACGAGGTTGAACAGCACCTTGGCGCCGGCGCGCTCGATCAACGCCACGGAGCCTGCGATTGCCGCCGCCGCAATGCGCGTTCCATCCGGCGACAGCGCAAGGCCGATGATCGGCGTCGTCTGTGCTTCGACCGCGGCGCGAACCCGGTTACGTGCATCGAGGATGCGGACAAGCCCGTCGGCGCCGGCGGTGACGATCTCGCCGTCGCTCGTCGCCGCGATGACGTTGAGAGGGGTCGGCAAGGTGATGATGACGGGCGGGCCGTCATCCAGGGGCCAGATGCGGACGGTGGCGTCGTAGCCGGCAGTCGCGACGCGCCCGTCCGGGAGAAACGCGACCGCGTTGACGTTGCCTTGATGGCCCTGCAGCACCCGTGCCGCGCCGCCCGAGACCGGGGTGATGCGCGCCGTACCGTCCCATGATGCCGAGGCGATGCGCGCCCCGTCCTGCGACACGGCAAGCCCGGCGATCGGCGCGCCATGCGCCTCGATGACCTGCGCCGGCATGCTTTCGCCAACTCGCCAGATCGCAATCCGGCCGTCCTCCCCGCCCGAGACGAAACGGCCGTCGGGCAGCGCGGCGACGGCATTCACAGCGCCGTCATGGAAGCGCATCACCTGCAACGCTGCGCCCCGATCGAGGCCCCACACGATCGCCGACTGGTCGAAGCTGCCGGACATGGCCGTCTGGCCGCCGGGTGCAATCGCGAGGGCGCGTACCGGTCCGCCGTGACCACGGAGCTGCGCCTGCGCCGGCAGCGTAAGAAGGATCACGGCGAGCGCACAGAGACGGACGAACATCGGGATCTTATCCGGGCCGGCCGGCCGGCTCGAAGCCGACGGCACGCAGAATGTCATGGACCACCGGGTCGGCAAGGCCCTTGAGAAACGCGGCCACGGCTGGCCGGGTTCGACGCTCGCTCACCAGCGCGAAGTCGTAATGCTCCTCGGCGACGGGGAGGAAGCCGAGATCATAGGCTTTCGCCACCGGCGCAATCGCCACGCCCCAATCCGCCCGGCCCTGCGCGGCCGCGGCGGCAACGGCGTTATGCGAGCGCGGCTGGTTCCAGTAGCCGTCCGGCTTGCTGCCGCCAAGCAGGCCGTCGATCAGGATGCGGGTGCCGGCGCCTTGATTGCGGTTGACCATCAGGCAGCCCGGATCGGCCAGCGCCGCCGCGACCGCGTCCTGCACGCTGCGCCCCTCGAAACGCGCGTCGCCTTTGCGGAACACGATTCCCTGCATCCGCCGCCATCCCTCGACCAGTTCGAGCCCGGGCGTGATGTAGGGACGGTTGTAGATGCCGGTCGCGGGATCCATCAGATGGATTGGCGCCAGATCGCATTCACGGCGGCGCGCCGCGGCCAGCCCGCCGAGACTGCCGACCGCCATGATGCGCACGCTTGTTTCGGCGCCGGCGAGATGCCCGACGATTGCATCGAGCCCCACATCATGGCTTCCCATGATGACGAGGTCGGGCACGCGCACGTGCGGCGCGAGCAGCGTCACGGTCGCCTCGCTGCCCGCCGGCAGCGCATCGGCGAGCGCGTCGATGGTGAGAAAGCCATCGGCCTGGGCGAAGGTCGTCACGGAGCCAGAACCTTTGCCGAGCGGATAGGCCGCATAACCTGTCTCGGCCTCGACCAGCGATACCATCACGAACTCGGTTCGCCCGAGTTCCGATGCGACGGGCACCGGCACGCGCGCCTGCAGCTGGGCCTCGCTGCGCGCGGGCAGGCCTGCAAGCCGCCGCAGCACCGGCGCGATCACGTCGTGGAACGTGAACATCGCCGAGGTCGGAAAGCCCGGCAGCACGACGACCGGTTTGCCGTCGCAGACGGCGAGGCAGAGCGGCTTGCCCGGCTTCAGCGCGACGCCATGCGCGACGATTCCCGGCCGGCCGAGGCGCGACACGATGCGGTAGGTGAGATCGCCGGCGCCTTTCGAGGTGCCGCCGGACAACAGCACCACGTCGCATTCGGCAAAGGCGCCGCGGATGGCGGCATCGAGGACCGCCTCCTGGTCGGCGAAAGCGCCATAGAAGACCGGCTCGCCGCCGTTCTCGGCGACGGCCGCGGCGATAATCGGACCGTTGCTGTCGTAGATCGCCGCGGGCGCAAGCGGCCATCCCGGCTCGGTCAGCTCGTCGCCGGTCGAGAGCACACCGACCCGCGGCTTGCGCCAGACGGGCACCTGCGCGATTCCGCAGGCCGCAAGCATGCCGATCTCCCGCGATCCGATGACGGTGCCGCGGCGCAGCAGCGTCTCGCCTTGCGCCATGTCGGCGCCGGCAAAGCCGATGAACTGCCCGGGCGTCGCTGCGCGACGCACGGTAATGGCGGCGCCGGCCGATGTCGCTTCCGGCTCCGTGTGCTCGACCATGACCACGGCGTCGGCCCCGCGCGGGATCGGCCCGCCGGTTGCGACCGGGGTCGCCGTTCCGGGGGCGAGGGCCAGCTTCGGCATGACCCCGCACGCGATCACCTCGTCGTTGAGACGCAGCGTGACGGGCGCGATCTCCCCCGCCGAAGCCAGGTCGGCGGCGCGCACGGCAAAGCCGTCGACGGAAGAGCGGTCGAAAGGAGGGACATCGATCGGCGATGTGACGTCCGCGGCGAGCACGCGGCCGAGCGATTGGGCGAGCCCCACCGCTTCGCGGTCGAGCGGCGCGGGCGCGAGCGCCGCCTCGAACCGCCGTATGGCTTCCTCGCGCGGCAGCACGGTCAGGAACTGCTCCTGCGCGACCGCCCGCTGAAACCCGTTTTCCGGCCTGTTCATCGCTCCCGCATTACAACACGAAGGCCGTCACCGTCTCGCCCGCCGCGCAACCTTCGCTGTCCGGCGCCACCGTCAGCCATGCCTCAGCCCGGGCAATTGCCGCGAGCGTCACGTCGGCCACGGCGATCGGCTCGAGGTCTGGGCCGGCGATCCGCAGCAGGACGAGTTCGGTGAGCCCGACCGTCGAGGTGATCTTGCGCGACACCCTGCCCGAAACAGACAACCGGCGCGACCCCCCCGTCAGCTGATCGAGGCATGGCAGCGCCAGCACCAGCGTCGCTGCGAAGGCGGCTTCCGGCCGTCCAGGCGCCAGGATCACCGGGGTCGCGCCCACAAGGCCGCAACCGCTCGTTTCGCCCGGCCGCAGCGCGATCCCGTGCGCCATCAGCGATCCCGCCCGCGCCAGCGCCTCGGCGGCATGATCGTCGCGGCCGAGGCCTGTGCCGCCGATAACCACGATCAGGTCGGCACCGCCCTGCGTGAGCGCCCCAGCGATCGAGGCCGCGTCGCGGGAGCGCAGGTTCAAGCGCTCGACCGAGGCACTCGACGCCTCGGCAATGGCGGCGACCAGGCCGCCGCTCATATCGGCGTCGCAGTCGCGCAGCGTGACGATGCGGGCACGTGCCGTGCGGATCGCGACCTGCCCGACGCCAACCGCCTGCGCGACGGCGACGTCTGTCGCTCGCAGCCGCTCGCCTGCGGCGCGCAGGGTGGCGCCACGCCCCGCGTCCTCGCCGGCGCGCCTGACACCCTCGCCGGGGGCCGCCGCCGCGACGATCGCAACCATTCCGTGGTCGAGCGAGACCCCATCGGACGACAGGACCGCATCGCTACCGGCCGGGATGATCTGGCCCGTTTCGACCCATTCCGGCTCTTGCGCCACCAGGACCGGGGAATAAGCGGATGCGCCCACGGTGATGTCCGACGCAACTGCCCAGCCTTCGCGCAGAGCGATGGCTTTGGCCGGAAACGCTGCGTCGCAACAAAGCGGCTCGGCCAGCACCCGGCCGATGGCATTGCCGACGGCCGCGGCCTGCGCCGTGACGGGACGCAATCCGGCCACGAGACGCTGCTCGGCCTCGGCCACAGGCATCAGCGTCCCGGACCGTCGCGCGTTGCTGGTATGGCCCGGCACCGGCTGCGCCCTTTCGTCCTCCTGCACCCGCCCCATGAGCCCCGGAAAAGGGCGCGCTTTCCAGTGTAGAATGTGCATTTCCTTAACGAGGCCGGCATAGTCGTGTGAGCCGGAAACGATGTCCAGAGCGCCCATGTCCGTCACCCACCTGAACCTGCGAGGGCTCAAATGTCCCCTCCCCGCGCTCAAGACGCGCAAGGCGCTGACGGGGGTCGAGCCAGGCACAGTGCTGATCGTGGAATGTACCGATCCCTTGGCGGCGATCGATATCCCCAACCTGCTGAACGAGACGGGCGACGTTCTGGAAACGCAGAGCACACATGAGGGCGTGCTGGTCTTCCACATCCGCAGGGCAGCGGCGGACGGCTCGCAACGCCAGCAGTCGGGCCGCTGAGCAATAGAAAGCCCGGCCCGAAAGCCGGGCCGGGACCAATCAAACAACAATCAACTGATCGAAGCGCAGCCGGCTCCCGAAAGGCAGCCGCCTTCGCTATCGACGATCAGACGTCGCGGCCGCGCAGGGCGTCCTTCATGCCGCCGATCGTGTTCTGGATCTTGCCTTCGGCCTTATCCATCTTTCCTTCGGCTTCAAGCTTGGAATCGCCGAGCATGCGGCCGGCGCCTTCCTTGATCTTGCCTTTGATGTTCTTCATCGAGCCTTTCGCGCGATCTTCGTCCATGTTGTCTCCTCTCGTCTGCCGTGCAGGGACAACGTCCAGAGGCGGGCCCTGTTCCGCCGTTCCGGCTCTCGCGCCTGCGCCAAAAAGCCCTGTGCGCCGTGTGGGATGGCCGAATTTGGGCAGAGCGTTGACGGGCGCTTGCCGCTTGCCACCACTACAACCCTGGTTTGTGGAAAGCGGTTCTGGCGCGCAGGCCTGCCGGCACGTCAGAAAGCGCAGCTGGAAGGAAGCGTGGCCGTCCTTGAACCTCGCGCCGCGACCTGCTTAGAGTGCCGTCCAAGCGACCGGCCCCTTCATGGCCGGCATTTTGGAGAGGAAGCATGTTGAGAGGATGGGCAGCGGCGGCAGCGCTTTGCGTTGCGGCCATCGCCGCGCCGGCACAGGCCGACGACGTCGCCGATTTCTACAAGGGCAAGACCGTGCAGCTGATCGTCGGCTATGGTCCCGGCGGGGGCTACGACATCTATGCGCGCGTGCTGTCGAAGCACATCGGCAAATACATTCCCGGCAACCCGAACGTCGTGGTGCAGAACATGCCGGGCGCCGGCAGCCTGCGCGCCGCCAACTATCTGTACAACGTCGCCCCGAAGGACGGCACCGCGTTCGGCACCTTCGCGCGCAACATCCCGATGCTCGGTCTCCTCAAGACCAACCAGAACATCCAGTTCGATCCACGCAAGTTCACCTGGCTCGGTTCGTCGTCGAGCTTCGCCAACGATGCCTATCTGCTGCTCGTGCGCAAGGATGCGACGGTGAAGACCGTCGAGGAGGCGCGCCGGCCCGGCGGGCCACCGATCATTCTCGGCGCCACCGCCGAAGGCACCTCGAGCGACGCGATGCCGACCGTGCTGCGCGACATGCTCGGCTTCAACATCAAGCAGATCACCGGCTACACCGACAGCGGCGTGCTGTTCATGGCCATGGAGCGCAAGGAAGTGGAAGGCCGCACGGTCGGCTACTCGGCCGTCAAGGCGAACAAGCCCGAGTGGCTCCAGCCGAACGGCCAGATGCAGGCCCTGGTCGTCTTCGGACGCGCGACGCGCCACGCCGATTTCCCCAACGCTCCGACGGCGCGCGAGCTCGCCAAGACGGATCGCGACCGCAAGCTGATCGAGGTGCTCGAGGCGCCTTATGCGTTGTCGCGGCCGTATGCGGCGCCGCCCGACGTGCCGCCGGCGCGGGCCAAGGCGCTGCAGGCTGCGTTCATGGCCGCGCACAAGGATCCCGGCTATGTGGAGGAAGCGGCCAAGCTCAACATCGACGTGAGCCCGATCGACGGCGACGAGATCCGGCGCCTGATCGAGGAGATCGCCGCGACGCCGCCGGACATGATGAAGTCGATCGAGAAGCTGATCATCGACTAGACACGCCTCGGCGAAGCCTGCCCCCGGCCGGAATCGGGGCAGGCTTCGGTTCGAGCTGAAGCGATCCTGCCGAGGCAGCTCCGCGCCACGATTGAAACGGCCGGCAGAGCCGCTTAAGACCCGCCGAGAGCGACCGGCGTCCGTTGCGGACGACCCGTCGCATGGCTCAACAACAAGCAAGAGGATCGCATGCCGCACGACGCACCCGAACAGCCGCATTGGCACGAGCCGAAAGCCGGAGAGAACGCCGGGTTCGGCACCTTCAAGCGCAAGCCGATGCCTTACGACAGCTTCATGGAAGCCGAGGGCATTCCGGTCTACCGCGGCATCGGCGTGCGCCGCGTGCAGGACCTGCCGCTCGAGCCCTGGAAGCGCCTCGGCGGGCGCGGCAGCTACATCCAGCTTTACGGCACCGAAGGCCTGTGGGGCTGCTACGTGGTGGAAGTTCCGCCCGGGGGCGCGCTCAATATCGAGCGGCACGTCTACGAGAAGAACGTGCTGGTGATCGAGGGCCGCGGCAGCACCGAGATATGGCAAGAGGGCGATGCGAAAAAGCAGACCTTCGAGTGGCAGAAATTTTCGCTGTTCTCGATTCCGCTCAACGCCTACCACCGCTTCGTCAACGCGAGCAACGCCCCGGCGCTGCTGCTGTGCGGCACCACCGCGCCGAACGTGATGAACCTGATCGACAACCCGCACTTCATCTTCAACTGCCCTTACAATTTCAGCGACCGCTACACGGGAGCCGAGGATTACTTCAAGCCGCGCGACGACATCGAGGCCGATCCGATCCGCGGCCTCGCCATGCGCCGCACGAACTTCATCCCCGACGTCGTCAATTGCGAGCTGCCGCTCGATAACCGGCGCTCGCCGGGCTATCGCCGCATCGAGCCGTCGATGGCCGGCAACCGCTTCTACGTATGGATCGGCCAGCACGAGAACGGCCGCTACTCGAAGGCGCACAAGCACGCCTCGGCCGCGGTGCTGATTTGCCTCAAGGGCAAGGGCTACACCTACACGTGGCCGGACGCGCTCGGCATGACGCCATGGAAGGACGGCCATGCCGACAAGGTGATGCGCCAGGATTACGAGGCGGTCGGCATGGTGACGGCCGCTCCGATGAGCGGCGACTGGTTCCACCAGCATTTCGGCGTCAGCAAGGAGCCGCTGCGCCTGATGGCCTGGCACGGGCCCAACAACCAGCGCGCCCGCAAGGCCGGACGTCCCGGCGAGCAGCTCATGGATTACGGCGCCATCGATCTCAAGAAGGGCGGCGCCGCGATCCCCTACCATGAGGAGGATCCGGCAATCCGCCGCGAGTTCGAGGCCAATATGGCCAAGGAAGGCCTGACCTCGCGCATGGACGGGAAGCTCTACGACCCGCCGGTCGACGAGGCGGCGTAAAAAATCCTATCCCCCTTTCGGGGAGCGGCGAGAGCATTTTCCGCGTCAGGGTTCGCCGAAGAAAATGCGTTTTTGGAAATAGAGCCGTTTCCACGTGAGTGGAAACGGCTTTGCGGGTGGGGTGGTGCCGCCTGGTGACCGACTGCCGGACGCAGCTTGCAAAAGCATTGATCCGCACCAGACGACCCGCTTTGACTTTTTGCTCCCCACCCCTATCCCTCCCTGCAAGGGGGGGAGAAAAAGGGAGGGAATCGATGCTGACGCGAATCGTTGTCGCTGCCCTCGCGGCGCTGGGAAACGTCGCCGGCGCCAGCGCCGAGACAGTTGCCGATTTCTACAAGGGCAAGACCGTGCAGCTGATCGTCGGCTACGGCACGGGCGGCGGCTACGACGTCTATGCGCGTGCGCTGGCGCGCCACATCGGCAGGCACATTCCCGGCAATCCGAATGTCGTGGTCCAGAACATGCCCGGCGCAGGCAGCCTGCGCGCCGCCAATTTCCTCTACAACGCGGCCCCGAAGGACGGCACCGCCTTCGGCCTCTTCGCCCGCAACATGCCGCTGCTTGCGATTCTGGGCAGCAACCCGAATGTCCAGTTCGATCCGCGCAAGTTCACCTGGCTCGGCTCGTCATCGAGCTTCGCCGACGACGCCTATCTTCTGTTCGTGCGCAAGGACGCGGCCGTCAAATCGGTCGACGACGCGCGCAAACCCGGAGGCCCGCCGCTGCTCCTCGCCGGAACCGCCGAAGGTGCGACCGGCAATGACGTTCCCATCCTGCTGCGCGACGCGCTCGGCTTCAACATCAAGCTGATTGCCGGCTATCCCGACAGCGGCGCCATCTTTCTCGCCGTCGACCGCAAGGAGGCGGAAGGCCGCACGGTCGATTATTCGAGCGTCAAGACGTCGAAGCCCGACTGGCTGAAGGCGGACGGCAACATGCGCGTTCTCGTGCAGTTCGGTCGCACGACGCGCCATCCGGATTTTCCAGACGTACCCACGGCGCGCGAGCTGGCGCGCGACGGGAAGAGCCGCGCGCTGATCGAGGTGGCCGAGCTGCCGCTCAATCTGGCGCGGCCCTATGTGGCGCCGCCTGGTGTTCCCGCGGAGCGCGCCAAGGCCCTGCAAGACGCCTTCCTCGCGGCGCACCGCGACCCGCAGTTTCTCGAGGACGCGGCGCGTCTCAAGATGGACGTGAGCCCGGTGACGAGCGACGAGGTGATGCGGCTGATCGAGAAGATCGGCGGCGCGCCGCCCGAGATCCTCAAGACCATCGACAAGCTGCTCGCCGACAACAAGGGCGGCTGATCTTGCTCTTCACCGACACCAGGAAACCGCGAGGGCTTCATGCCGCATGACGCGCCATCCCACTGGCACGAGCCGAAAGCCGGCGAGAATGCCGGCTTCGGAACGTTCAAACGCAAGCCGATGCCATATGACAGCTTCATGGAAGCGGAAGGCGTTCCGGTCTACCGCGGCATCGGCGTGCGCCGGGTTCAGGATCTTGCGCTCGCGCCGTGGAAGCGGCTCGGCGGTCGCGGCAGCTACATCCAGCTTTATGGCACGGAAGGGCTGTGGGGCTGCTACGTCGTCGAGATTCCGCCCGGCGGCGCTCTCAACATCGAGCGCCACCTTTACGAGAAGATCGTGCTCATCCTCGAGGGCCGCGGCAGCACCGATGTCTGGCAGGACGGCCAGGACATGCCGCAGACCTTCGAATGGCAGCAATGGTCGCTGTTCGCGATCCCGCTCAATGCCCACCATCGCTTCGTCAACGCCACCAGATCCCCGGCGCTGCTCCTGTGCGGCACCACCGCCCCGGGCGTGATGAACCTGATCGACAATCCGCATTTCGTCTTCAATTGCAGCTACGACTTCACCGAGCGCTACGCGGCCGAGAAGGATTTTTTCGCGCCCAGGAGCGAGATTGAGCCCGATCCGGTGCGCGGCCTCGCCATGCGCCGCACTAACCTGATCCCGGACGTGGTCAATTGCGAGCTGCCGCTCGACAACCGCCGCTCGCCCGGCTACCGCCGCGTCGAGCCGCACATGGCCGGCAACCGTTTCTACCTGTTCCTCGGCCAGCACGAGACGGGGCGCTACTCCAAGGCGCACCGGCACGAATCGACTGCCGTGCTGATCTGCCTGACCGGGCGCGGCTACACCTATACGTGGCCGGCCAGCCTCGGCGTGACCCCTTGGAAGGACGGCCACGGGGACAAGGTTCTGCGCCAGGATTACGAGCCAGGCGGCCTCGTCTCGGCGGCGCCGATGAGCGGCGAGTGGTACCATGCACATTTCGGCGTGAGCCGCGAGCCGCTGCGCCTCGCCGCCTGGCACGGCGCCAACGCGCACCCTGCCCTGAAAGCCGGGCGCCCCGGCGAGGCCATGAAGGATTACTGGGCGATCGACGTGAAGAAGGGCGGCAACGCCATCCCCTATCACGAGGAGGATCCCTTCCTGCGCCGCGAATTCGAGGCGACGCTGGGGCGCGAAGGTCTCATCGCGCGCATGGATCCGAAGCTCTACGAGCCGCCCGCAAGCGAAGCGGCGTGAAGCGGCATTGGCCCCGCCCAAAGCGTGCGAGGGGGTTTGCTACTCCTTCGCTTGCGCCGTCGGCTCGCGCACCAATTCGAGCGCGCCGCGCAGCTGTCCGTCGGCGCGAAGGAGCGCCGCCTCGGCCTCGTCCGGCGTGCAGCCCTGCAGGAGCAGCGCCGCCAGCTTGACGCTGCCATGCGCGCGCTTGAGCGCATCGCGCGCCTCGGCGCGGCTGCGCCGCGTGAGATACATGAGCATGTCCTCGCTGCGCCGCACCAGCTTCTTGTTGCTCGCCTGCACGTCGACCATGAGCCCGCCATAGACCCGGCCGAGCCGGATCATGACCAGCGAGGATAACACCGTGAGCGTGACCTTCTGCGCCGTGCCCGCCTTCATGCGCGTCGAGCCGGCGATCGATTCGGGCCCCGTGTCGAGCCAGATGCCGTGCCCGGCTTCGGTGAGGATCGGCGTGTCGGCGTTGTTGGCGATGCCGATGGTGAGCGCACCGCGGGATTTCGCCTCGCGCAGGCAGGCGAGCGTGAACGGGGTCGTGCCGCTCGCCGCGAGGGCGATCAGCACGTCGTTATGGCCGAGCTCATGCTTGCGTACGAGCGCGGCGCCGGTCTCGGCCTGGTCCTCCGCGCCCTCGACCGCCTGGGTCAGCGCCTCCTCGCC
This sequence comes from Beijerinckiaceae bacterium, assembly GCA_036556825.1. Taxonomy (GTDB): domain Bacteria; phylum Pseudomonadota; class Alphaproteobacteria; order Rhizobiales; family Beijerinckiaceae; genus JAJKJG01. Next base: position 7,290 of record DATBIR010000268.1, on the reverse strand, counting down.
CCCGGCCAGCAGCGTGAGGACCCGCGCCTGCGGCCAGCTGAAGGTCGGGGTCAGCTCGGCCCCGTCCTGCGCGGCGAGGCGGCCAGATGTACCGGCCCCGGCATAGACGAGCCGACCACCCTCGCGCAGGCGCGTTTCCATGGCGAGTGCCGCCGCCTCGATGGCCCGGCGCGCCGCGCGCACGGCCGCCACGGCCGCAAGCTGCCCTTCCATGAGGGCCTCGAGGACCTCGGCCGGTTCCCAGGCATCGATGCCCCTGTAGCGGGGGCTCACGATCTCAGTGCTCATTCCAGTCCGATGGAGAAAAATGCCTTTTGAATAGAACTTCCAGACTTCGGATCAGGTTCTCTCTTCGAAGACAGGGATCGAACGAATCGGGAGGATGCCTTGCAGACCCGGCCTATTGCTCCACGAGGAGGACCATCCCGGCCCGGCGGCCGCCCGGAAGCCGGCAGCCATATGCTGGTCGAGATCCGGGAAGCGCCGGCGACGGTGGAGCGCCAGGCCGCCGTGCTCGCCGGCCCGCTGGCCGAACTCGTCGCCCGGCTCGACCGCGCGCCGCCGCGGGTTGCCGTCACCTGCGCGCGCGGCAGCTCCGCCCATGCCGCGACCTTCGGCAAGCACCTGATCGAGCGTCATCTCGGCATCCCGGTCGCGGCTGCGGCGCCGAACATTGGAACCGTCTACGGCCGGTCGCTGCAACTCGATGGCCAGCTGTTTCTCGCCATTTCGCAATCGGGGCGCAGCGACGATCTCGTCGAGCAGATGCGCCGTGCCAGGGCCGCCGGCGCCGTGACGGCAGCGCTCGTCAATGCCACCGACAGCCCGCTCGCCGACGCCAGCGAAATCGTGCTGCCCATGCAGGCCGGCCCGGAACGGAGCGTTGCGGCCACCAAGAGCTTCATCGCCTCGGCCGCGGCGCTGCTGCGCCTCGTCGCCCTGTGGACGGGCGACGCGGTCATGGCCGCCTCGCTCGATCGTCTTCCCGAGCGGCTCGCCGCCGCCACGACCCTCGACTGGCACGAGGCGGTCGAACGCCTGCGCGATTCCGCAAGCCTCGTCGCGATCGGGCGCGGTCCGACGCTCGCCATCGCCCGCGAAGCCGCCCTCAAGCTCAAGGAGACGTGCAACGTGCATGCCGAAGCCTTCAGCGGCGCCGAGTTCCTGCACGGCCCTGTGGCCCTGGTCGACGAACTTTATCCGATTCTCATGTTCGTGCCGAGCGACGCGGCGCGAAGCGGGCTCCGGGAACTCGCGACCAATCTGCTCGGCAAGGGAGCGTCGCTGCTCGTTGCCGAGCCTGGCCCGGCGGCCGCGGGGCGGCTGCCGAGCCTCGAGGCCGACCATCCGGACGCGGACGCCATCTGTATGATCCAGAGCTTTTACGGCATGGTCGAGCGCCTTGCCGTTCTGCGCGGGGTCGATGTCGACCGGCCGCGTCATTTACAGAAGGTCACGAGAACGCGATGAGCCTTTCCGACCGGCACGCGCTCGCTGCCGATTTCATCTTCGACGGCGACACGCTGCGCGAGAACCACGCGGTCGTGGTCGATGGGGCGACGATCGCCGCGGTCGTGCCGCGCCGCGAGTTGCCCGCCGCGATCGCTGTGCGCGACATGCCGGCCGGCGCGTGGCTCGCCCCCGGCTTCATCGATGTGCAGGTCAATGGCGGCGGCGACGTCCTGTTCAACGACGTGCCGACCTCCGAGGGCATCGCCGCGATCGCGGCGGCGCATCGCAGGTTCGGCACCACGGCGCTGCTGCCGACGCTGATCAGCGACACGCCGGACCGGATGCAGGCGGCGCTCGCCGCCGTGCAGCGCATGGTCGGCGTCCACCCCGGTGTTCTCGGCATTCATCTCGAGGGTCCCTTCCTGTCGCCCGAGCGCCCGGGCGTGCACGACCCTGCCGCGATCCGCCGCCCGCACATGGACGATATCGCCATGCTCACCGGCCTGCGCGACGGCGTCACGCTCGTGACGCTCGCGCCGGAGCAGGCGCCGCCCGGTTTCGTCGCCGCGCTGGCGCGCGCCGGCGTGCGCGTCTCGCTGGGCCATTCGATGGCCACCTACGAAGAGACGCAACGTGCGATCGCCGAAGGGCTGACCGGCTTCACGCATCTGTTCAACGCCATGCGGCCGCTCGCCAGCCGCGACCCCGGACCGATCGGCGCGGCGCTGGAAACCCCGGGCTGCTGGTTCGGCCTGATCGTCGACGGTGCGCACGTGCATCCGAGCGTGCTGCGGCTGGCCCTGCGCGGCGCCGGCCAGGCGATGCTCGTGACCGACGCGATGCCGCCGGTCGGCGGCACGCGAGCGAGCTTCACGCTCTACGGCCAGGAGATCACGGTGCAGGGCGGGCAATGCCTCAGAGCCGACGGCACGCTGGCCGGCGCCGCGCTCGACATGGCAAGCGCCGTGCGCAACGTCGTGACCCAGATCGGGCTGCCGCTCACCACGGCGCTGCGCCTCGCCTCGACCTCGCCGGCCGCATTCCTCGGATTGTCGGGCGCGCTCGGACGCCTCGCCCCGGATTACCGCGCGGATCTCGTCGCTTTCGATGAAGACATCAACGTGCTCGCAACCTGGGTCGCCGGCCAGGGCAGCGATGATTTACCTAGGTGAATGCACGGCCCGGCGGGCCGGCGGATAAACACGCAACCGAGTACCACAGGTCCTCCTCCCTGGGACTCGGCGAGGCCCGCTGGTTAGGCAGAACCGGCGGGCCTTCCCGTTTTTCGCCTCACACGGCGACCTTCGGCATCGTCACGACCTGGCCATCCTGCGCGGCCCTGTCGCTGGCGGTCCGCCACAGGACTTCGCGCTCGTATTGCTCGCGGAAGCTCTCGCTCTCGCGGCGGGCGACGGCGAGGTCGCGCGCCAGCACGCGCACCTTGCGACGCCAGCGGCGCGCGAGGAAGAGGACCAGGAAGGCGCTGACGATCGCCGCTGCGAACATGATCAGCCCGTGGCGTGGATGGCTGATCGGCAACAGCGCGACGATGCCGAGCCCGGCCAGCAGCAGCGTGATGATGAATCCGAGGAAGCTGCGCGACAGGAGCGCGAGAACCGGCGGGATCGCCGCGACGACGAACACCCACACCGGCAGCCTGCCGGCCACGGCGATCACTTCGTCGGCCCACGGATTCAGTTCGGACAGCGCCGGCGCGAGCCGTTCCCACAGGGACGCAAACCAGGCCCGAACCGGCCCAAGTTGTTCCCAGAAGTCCGCGAGTCGATCCATTACAGCACCCGAAGTGTGCGCCGGCGGCACGAGATCGGGAGCTTAGCGGTGCCCGACGGAAATGACGAGTCGGGGTCCGGTGCCGATCAGGCGCCAAGCACGCCCGCACCACGCGCCATGCCTTCGGCGCCCGCGGCCGTCTCGACCGGCACCTGATGCGGCCCCATCACCACCTGGCACCCCGTCCTGGCGCCCGGGCGGCCGCGGCACAACGAAATGGACCACGCGCACCGGGGAAGACGTTCCATCGGGCCTGTTCGATCCACCAACGCCCCTCTCCCATCCGGGACAGGGTGGCGGTCAGCCGCGAAAATCGTTCGGCGTGAGGACGATCGGCGTGCCGTGCGGCGTGCGCTCGGCGGCGCGGTCCCACGCATCGTGGCAGCGCGCCAGCGCCTCGGCGCTCGTGACGCCCTTTTCGGTCACGATGCGTTCGAGTGCGGCGAGCCAGTGGCGGTAATAGGTGTCGCCCTTGTCGGGATCGCCGGCGGACTGCGCCTTCCTGATCTCGTCGCCGAGAATCGTCGCCCACTCGCTCCAGCTGAACAGGCCCGCGTCGTGCAGCGCCACCGCCATGGCGAAGGCCTGCGCCTCCCACGGCTCGCAGAACACGGGGCCGTGCGCGTCACGCGGGATGCCGGCGACGGCCTCCGTCGCGCGGCGCGCCGCCTCTGCACCGACCGCCGCCATGTCAGGCCGCCTCCAGATAGGGCTCGAACGCGTCGACGGACACTTTGACCGTGGGGTCGGCGTCGTCGCCCCACAGCTCCCTCGCCTCGAAGCGCACCGCGTAAAGCCATTGCGGGTCGTCGCCCTTGCCGGCGACGCGCGCATCCGGAAACACGTGCACGCCGTGGATGAGCTCGATCGTGCCGATATGCCCACGCACGTAGCGCGGCAGGCGCGTATGTGACTTCGGATGGATGTTCTTCGCGCGCACGCGGTCGCCGATCCTGAAGCGCGCGGGCGCCGGCGCCGGCCGCTCATACGAACCGGGGTTCAAGACGCGTCCGATAGCGGCGGCCGTGAAAGTCCCGCGCGGCAACGGCCTGCCGGGCCGCAGCGCATGGCCGGCGGCGACTTCGTCCTCGCCGACCAGGCCATGCTCGACGAGCAGCATCTGCGTGCGCAGGAACCATTTCTTGTAATACGAGCTGGTCAGATAGACATGCGGCGGCAGCCGCTCGATGCCGTAGCGCGCGTGATCGATCGTCCACGCGCCGGACGCGCCCATGGCGCGGCTCATGGCCAGCACGCGCCCCTCCCACGCGGCATGGAACACCGGCTCGTTCGGCTCCAGCTCGACCTTGCCGAAGCCGTCGGTGCCGCCCATGTCGTGCACGCCGTCCATCACGCCACCTCGCCCGGTTTCTTCGGCAGCCCTGTGCCGATCATGCTGTCGCGCGTCACCAAAGCTGCCAGCCGCTCCTCGCTCCAGCCCTCCGTTCCGGCGGGCCGCATCGGCACCACGAGGTAGCGCGTTTCGGCGGTCGAATCCCACACGCGGATCTCGGTCGCGTCCGGCAGCGTCACGCCGAAATCGGCGAGCACGGCGCGTGGTTCCTTGACCGTGCGCGAGCGGTACGGCGCCGACTTGTACCAGACCGGCGGCAGGCCGAGCATGTCCCACGGATAGCAGGAGCACAGCGTGCATACGACGATGTTGTGCACGGTCGGCGTATTCTCGACCGCGACCAGGTGATCGCGCACGCGCCCGTCGGGATCCGCATCGGCGATCGCCTTGGAAGCATCGGCGAGCAGCGCCTTCCCGAAGGCGGGGTCGCTCCATGCCTTGGCGACGATGCGCGCCCCGATATGCGGTCCAACCCTGGTCTCGTAGGCCTCGACGATGCCGTCGAGCGCCGCCGTCTCGACATAGCCCTTCTCGACCAGAATGGTCTCGAGGGCGCGGACGCGCAGCTCCATTTCCGAGAGCTCGGAGCCGTGGTGGTGGTCGTGGTCGAGATGACCGTGCTCGTGGTGATCGTGATCGTGTGCGGACATGGAAGCCTGTTTAGCCGATCGCGGACGGATTGCCTATGCGCGGGCCGCGCAGCGTGGGAGTCCAACTCGCTACGGCTGTGCCGTGGTGAAGGCTCACTACATCGAGGCGGCGAGCAGCGCGGCGTAGTCGTCGGCCGTCGCCTCGCGCGGGTTGGTCTTGTGGGTATGGTCCTTCAGTGCGCCGTCGATGATGCGCGAAAAAAGGGCTTCGGGCACGCCGAGCTCGCGCAGCCCCGACGGCAGGCCGAGCCGCCTGTTCATGTCGCGGATGGCCGGCGCGACCGCGGCGGCCGCGCCGACATTCATGGCCCGCGCCAGCCGCTCCATGCGGCGGTCGGCGATGACCGACGGGGCGCTCGCGTTGAAGTCGAGAACCGCCGGCAGCAGCAGCGCGTTGAGCGTTCCGTGATGCAGCCGCGGATCGAGTCCTCCCAGCGCATGACTGAGGCTGTGCACGCAGCCGAGCCCCTTCTGGAAGGCCATCGCGCCTTGCATGGAGGCGCTCATCATGTTGAGGCGCGCCTCGCGGTCGCCCGGATTCCGTGTCGCCCGCTCGATATGCGCCCAGCCCCGTTCGAGGCCGTCGAGCGCGATGCCGTCGGCCGGCGGATTGAAGGCCGGCGCGAGAAAGGTCTCGACGCAATGCGACAGCGCATCCATGCCGGTGGCGGCGGTGAGGCGCGGCGGCAGGGCCATCGTCAGCTCCGGATCGCAGATCGCCGATTTCGGAACCAGATACGGCGACAGGATTCCGAGCTTGCGCCCGTCGTCCATGATCAGGATCGCGCCGCGTCCGACCTCGCTGCCGGTGCCAGCCGTGGTCGGGATGGCGATCACCGGCGCGACGGCGGCCGTGATACGCGCGACGCCGCCCTCGACGGCCGCATAATTTTGCAAGGGCCCGGCATGGGTGGCGGCCAGCGCGACGCCCTTGGCAAGGTCGATCGGAGAGCCGCCGCCGACCGCAATGACCCCGTCGCATCCGGATGAGCGATACATCTCGACAGCCGCACGCACCGCCTGCTCCGTCGGGTTTGACGGCGTCGCATCGAACACGGCGACGGGACGTCCTTCGCCAAGCTGGGCGCGGACGGCGTCGAGCAGCCCAGCCGCCCGGACGCCAGGGTCGGTGACGATGAGCGGCCGGCGCACGCCCACACGCTCACATTCGTCGCGCAACGCAGCGACGGCGCCAAATCCGAACTGGACGCTCGTCACGTAATTGATGAGAACCACGAGGTCAGGCTCCTGTCATGCACGCAGGCCGGCTTCGCGCGCAAACGGCTCTGCGGCCGCTTCCATTCTGCTGGCGTTGTCCGTCGGCGCAAGCCCTGGCGCAAACGGCGATGATTTAATCCAGCGCACACCCGAGCAGCCCCGGCATCGAGGCGACGTGCCGAAGCGAGCGGCGACCTGCGTTGGTCTCATGCTGATCTCACCGGAGAACGTGTCGCGCTGTGTCCGCAGCGCCGTCCGCGCCACTGCAAGGCGTTACACTCCCAGCTTAGAATAATCACAGTTTAGATGCCTTCTAACATATTGATATAATTACAATTCTCTCTTGACACGCAAGCGTCGATCGTTTGTCTTCGCTGCGTTGCATCGCTCTGAGCACGGGCCTTGAACCCGTCGGTTGGAGGACACAATGGGGTCTTGTCGTCACCGGCTCGTCGGAGCCGTACCGTTTCCTTCGTTTCAATCTGCCCAGTCTCCGCCGGGGGCGGGTTTCCGATCCAGCTTCGACCGCTGAGCCATGCGCAGATGCATGGCAAGGCGCGCTGCGGCGCGCCACGGTTCCGCGCGCCCTCAAACCGAGACTGACTCCATGTGCAAACGAGACTGCTCGGTCATGCCGAGTCTGGCAGACATCTGTGCCGACGAAGGCGAGATGCTCGCCGTCTCCGTATCCCGCTTCATTGCCGCGGCGCATATGACGAGCGATGCCGCCTGCTGGGACGCCGCCTACAATTGCGCAGAAACGATTCTCGGCGCCGACGAAGGTCCCCTGTTCGTCGCCCGCATCGCCGGCCTCATGCGCGCGCT